>DVGV01000052.1 GCA_018712545.1 Candidatus Coprenecus merdigallinarum
TACATTCTGATGAGCGGCTATCAGGAATTCACTATCCCGGATATGATTTATGACACAGAATATCTGCTGGTATATGTCGGAATGGATTCAAAGGGAACACAGCTTACCGACATCTTTTCGGAATCAGTAACCACCGAGGATATAGAAAGAGTGGATATGTCCTTTGATATTTCGTACGAGCAGGACTATTCTGAACTGCTTATGAAAGTTGTTCCGTCTAAAGACGAGGTGCCCTACTTTTTCAATGTTGTTCCGCAGAATGTACTGGATGCTGACGGCATAACAGTGGAAGAATGGAATCAAGCCCAGATAGATGCTACTGTGGCATTCCTGAAGCAATTTTACGGGTTGACGGACATGCGGGAGATCCTGGAGGATTATATCGGTGTAAGTTATGGTCCTGACGAGTATTTTTGGGAGAATGACGAGGCGGAGTATTATGATGGTTCGCTGCAGCTCGGTTTAGACTATGTAGGAGCAGCATTCGCTCTGGATATGGAAGGACGTATCAATTCCGAGGTGGCGGTCAAGCCGTTCCGTACGCCAGACGCGGTCCCTTCATCCAATCAGTTTACTGTAACATTCGACAATCTCAACATAGATTATGCGGAATTTACCGTAGAGTGTACAAATAACGATACCTGGTATTATGTCTGCGGGCTGGCTTCTGATTATGCAGGAATGTCGGATGAGGATATACTTGCTTCTTTTGAGTATCAGTATGATGAAAGTGATGCCCGTATTTTCCACCGCGGCAGTTACAGCGGCAGACTCAACATTCTGTCGCAGGCAACGGACTACGTACTGTTTGTGTTCGGATATGATCACGGTATGGTGACGACCGGTCTGACCAAGGCTGAGTTCACTACCCTTGAGCCTGGAGATCCTTCTAAGCTTACATTTGATTTTTCAGTAGAGTACGGGCCCAGTAAGACAGATCCTTCGGAAGTGCTTGCTTCTGTAACTGTCAACGGAGAGCCGGCAACAGCTCTTTTCTGGACGGATATGTTTTCGGAGGGTGCAACGGAAGACGATGTCATTGCAAAGATAGAAGAAGGTGTCCGGCAGTACGAGGGATGGGGTATGAGCAGAGTGGATTATTTCCGTGGAATGGGCGAGAGGGGCTCATACACGTATCCATATCCTGTTACTCCAGGTACGAGGTTTAAGATGGCGGCAGTGGGAATTTATGAGGATACCGGAGAATATGCTACAGATATAGTGTTCAGTGAGGTGTTCGAGGTTCCGGCTGACGGAGTGGCCTCGGCTGTTTCCTCAGGAGTTGTTACAGGAAGAACAGTTGAAAAACCTGTAGGAGTATCTTCGACTCATGATACAGAAGAACTTAATGCTCAAGAAGAAATGCCGGAGCTGCTTAAGAGGATTTTGGCTGCCAAGGCCCGTAAGCATGTCAAGTCCGGCATGAGAATGCTTTTGCCTGAGAAATAAATCTTTTTCAATGGGTAAACGTATATTGGCGATATTGTTAATGAGTGCGGTGACTTTGTTACCGCACTCTTGCTCTGTCGATGAGGTTCAGCGCCGTATTGCGGAAGGCACCGGCGAAGGAGGGAGGGATGTTTCAGATTTATCCTGCTATGAGCCGGACCGCCTGAGAATAAAGGTATCAGAGAACTTGGCTTGTGGACTGGAGGAAATGGCCGATTCCTCAGGAAGGATATGCGTGGCCGGACTTAAGTCGGTTGAAGATGCGTTGACTTCTTGCGGGGTAGTGGAAATGAAGCGTACTTTTCCCTATGCAGGTAAGTTTGAAGCCCGTACAAGAGCCGAAGGACTGCATCTGTGGTATGATGCCCTGGTCACGGGCTGTCCGGAAGACGGTCTTACCAGGGCTTTGGAAAGTCTGTCAGGTATAGAGGGAGTGGATGTCGTGGAGTTCAGGCCCAAAGCTGTCTTGATGGACGGTACTTCCTTTTTTGATGATCCTGAACTGCCTTTGCGGCAGTGGCATCTGTACAATGATGGCAGCACCGCCGGTTCGATTGCAGGGTGTGATATCAACGTGGTTCCGGCATGGGAGGAATTCACAAAAGGCACCGATGATGTGATAGTGGCTGTGGTTGACGGTGGTATCGATTGGGCCCATGAGGATCTTGCGGCAAATATGTGGCATAATCCGGAACAGACCGGGGACAATGTCTATGGTTACAATTTTGTGACTGACTCCTATCTCATCAATGCACATGACCACGGGACACATGTTGCTGGACTGGTAGGAGCTGTCAATAACAACGGCATAGGCGTATCGGGAGTGGCCGGGGGCGATTTTGCAGCTGGTATACCGGGAGTCAGGCTTATGTCCTGTCAGATTTTCGACGGCGACAACAGCACTACCGGTGCGGAAGCTATAAAGTGGGCTGCTGATCACGGAGCTGTAATTGCCCAGAACAGCTGGGGCTATGAAAAATCAACAGGAGTGACAGTCACTCCTCTTTCAGAGCGTCAGGCCATCGATTATTTTGTCAAATATGCCGGATATGATGAAAACGGCAATCAAGTCGGTCCCATGGCTGGAGGTCTGGTTGTCTTTGCGGCCGGTAACGATACCTATAATATAAATTGCCCTTCGTCATATGCTCCATGTCTGGCCGTAGCGGCTTTAGGAGCAGATTATGGAGCTGCCTGGTACACGAACTATGGGGATTGGGTGGATGTCTCCGCGCCCGGAGGGGACGAAAGGGACGGAAATACGATATATTCCACCTTGCCCGGAAATCGTTATGGAACTATGCAGGGGACCTCTCAGGCTTGCCCTCAGGTTTCCGGCATAGCCGCGCTGGCAGTGTCGTATTATGGAGGGCCCGGCTTCACGGCCGATATGCTCAGGGAAAAGATAGAGTCTGGAGTGAAGGATATATCCATGTACAATTCGCCTCTCAGACCTTTGGGCAGAGGGCTGGTGGATGCCTATCAGATACTCATGCCAGAGAAAGGCGAGGCTCCGGATAGAATTGAGGATTTTCATGCGGATATCTGTGGGAGAACTGTGACAGTCTCGTGTACTCTTCCCAAGGATCCTGACGATGAGGCTCTCAATATGCTTCTGGTTTATTACGGTAAGGAAGAACTGTCCTCTGTATACCCGTTCAGGATATCTGAGATGATACCGGGAGATGTGTTTGCCGGGTCTTTTGAGTTGCCTGAGTACGGTACGGTGTATCGTATGGCCGCTGCTGCTACGGACAGGGCCGGTAATGTAGCGCCTCTTTCGGATGAAGTGAGTGTGAATGTTGTTGAGAATAACCCTCCGGTAATAGAGCCTGTAGACGGAACATCCATGACGTTGCATTCTCACGAAGCAGGTATGCTGTATTTTTATATTACGGATCCAGAAGGTCATAGTATGACGGCAAGTTTCGAGCCGGTGCCGGAGGACGGCGTCATGCGTGTAGTCGAGGTAACTGAGGATACTGTTGCACTAAGAGTGGACGGACCGAGGATGAAGGCCGGAGAATATGATTTTATATTCTCAGTAACAGATGAGTACGGGGCCAGGACGTCAGTGCCGGTGGAGGTGACGGTCCTGGAGAATCATTCTCCCGGAGTGGCGGATGATGCCCTCACTGGTGTGCTTTTCGGTTCCAGGATGGAGCCTTCCATAACCTTTCCCTGGTATGATTTTTTCGAGGATGAGGACGGAGAAGACCTGACAGTTACGCTGGAGGTGGAGGACGGGTCTGTCGCCGCCGCCTCTGTCAATAATTTCGGCAACATAGTCATAACCCCTATGTCCTACGGGCAGACATGGGTTAATATGACGGCCTCGGATATCTCCGGGATGTCCGCGTCCTACAGGTTGTGCGTGGTGGTCCGTGACGGTACCAGAGCGGCGGACCTGTATCCCAATCCTGTAGTGGATACTCTCAGCATCCGCGCAGGAGTGGAGTCGGCATCCGGAACAGTGCGTATTACGGGGGTCTCCGGATCCGTGGTCTATGAGGCCGTGGATGTGAGCCTGAGTGCGTTCTCGCCCCTCAAGGTGGATATGAGCGGGATACCGGGAGGCGTCTATACGGTGACCGTGAAGTATGGTGAGAAGACGGTAAAGGAAAATGTAGCAAAATTGTAACAGTTTCTTTAGCAATTTATGCCTAACTTGCGGCAAAGTTGACTTTTATGGGAAAGAAAAAGACAATGAGGCCGTATCTCGAGAGGGACATCAGCTGGATGTATTTCAATCGAAGGGTGTTGCAAGAGGCTTGTAAAGAGGAAGTTCCGCTTCTTGAAAGGTTGAGTTTCCTGGGGATATACTCCAACAATCTGGACGAGTTCTTCCGGGTCCGCGTGGCCTCGCAGAACCGCGTGGCCGAATGGGACGGCAAATCCGGACTGCGCGAGGCCAGGACGGCCGCGGAGGTGGTCAAGCAGATCGGCAGGCTCAACAACCGCTATGCCAAGGATTTTGAAGTAGCTGTCAAACAGGTCACCAAGGCCCTTGCCGACCACAATATCCACATCATCTCGGACACTCAGGCCGATGAGGAGCAGGTAGCCTATATCCACAGCTACTATCAGGATCACATAGACGGCTACATCGTGCCTGTCTGGCTGAGGGCAGTACGTCATCTTGACTACGAGACAGACGAGAAGATATATCTGGCTGTCAAGGCCTGCCGTTTTACAGAGAGCGGAAGGGCCGTGTATGACTATGCCTACTTCAGCCTCCCGGTCGACAGCTGCGGCCGCTTTGTCCGCCTGCCCGACAAGGACGGCAAAAGCTACATCATGTACATCGACGACGCCGTGCGCTGCTGCCTGCCCAAGGTCTTCGAGGGTAACGGCTTCTCCTCGTTCTGCGCCTATACTTTCAAATTTACCCGTGACGCCGAGATGGAGATTGACAATGACCAGCGCAGCGGTATTCTCCAGAAGATATCCAAAGGACTCAAGAGTAGGAAGAAGGGCGAGCCTCTGAGATTTATCTACGACGGGAAGATGCCGGAGGATCTGCTGCGGAGGGTGCTGGACAAGCTGGACCTCGGGGAGAGGGATACAGTCCTGCGCGGCGGCCGCTACCAGAACCACAAGGATCTGATGAAATTCCCCTCCTTTGCCGGCAGCGCTCTGAAATATCCTCCTCTGCCTGCCATTCACCGTTCTTCCCTGGACGGTCCGGGCAGCATACTGGAGCGGATCAGGCGGCAGGACCGCTTCCTTCACGTGCCCTACCACAGCTTTGACACCTTCATCCGGGTGCTGCACGAGGCAGCCACCAACCGCAATGTGAGTACCCTCAAGATAACCCTCTACCGTCTTGCAAAGGATTCCAAGGTGGTCAGGGCCTTGATTGCAGCCGCGCGCAACGGGAAGAAAGTGACAGTGGTCATTGAGCTGCTGGCCCGTTTTGACGAAGAGTCCAATATCAAATGGTCCCAGAAGCTGGAGGACGCCGGAGTGAAAGTGATTTTCGGGGTCGAGGGACTCAAGGTTCACTCAAAGGTCCTGCATATAGGTATGAAGAAGGGCGGTGACCTGGCCTGTATCAGCACCGGCAACTTTCATGAGGGCAATGCAAAGGCCTATACGGACTGCATCCTGATGACCTCCGCCCGCAGGATAGTCAAGGAGGTGGAACAGGTATTCGAATTCATTGAGAAACCCTATGCCCAGATTCATTTCAAGGAGCTGCTCGTCTCTCCCAACGAGATGAAAACCAAATTCATATCGTTGATAAACGCTGAGATACGCAATAGGAAAAACGGCAGGCCGGCCTATATCCGCATGAAACTCAATCACGTCACGGATCCGGTCATGGTGGATAAGATCTACGAGGCGGCATATGCCGGAGTGGACATTGAGATGTCCGTCAGGGGCAACTGCTCGATAGTCACGGACAGGCTGCCCGAGAACTGCCGCATCAGGATTAACGGAATTATTGACAGATATCTCGAGCATTCCCGTATCTTTGTATTCGCGGCAGGAGGAGAGGAGAAGGTGTTTATCGGTTCGGCCGACTGGATGCCCAGGAACCTGGATAACCGCATCGAGGTGATCGTGCCCGTATACGATCCGACTATCAAGCAGGAGATGAGGCGGATAGTGGACTACGCCCTCCGGGATGTCAGGCAGGGCAGGACGGTGGACGGTACAGGGTCCAACAGCCCATGGACCTGTGCGGAGCCGCTGGAGACCGGGTCACAGCTCGCTCTGTACAGGCATTATGAGGAGCTGGAGGCCAAGGAGAGCGGTTATGATGCGGAGATGGCCTAGAGATCAGAAACAGTTTACAATACAGATAATATGATGGATAGAGAAACAGTGGAGGATTATAGGGACAATGCCGTGACCTATGCTGCGATAGACATAGGGTCCAATGCGGTCCGCCTTCTCATAAAGCAGCTTGAGGACGACCATCAGCCCCGTTTCAGCAAGGTGCTGCTGCTCCGGGTCCCCTTGCGTCTGGGTTTCGATGTGTTCTCCAACGGAGGCTGCATCTCTGAGCGCAGGCGCAAGGATCTGGTACGCCTGATGAAGTCCTACAAGCAGTTGATGAAGATATACAATGTCACTGATTACAGGGCATGTGCCACTTCGGCCATGCGCGATGCGGCCAACGGACCGGATATCATAAAGGAGGTGAGGAAGAAGACAGGCATCGTAATCGAGATCATCGACGGGCAGCAGGAGGCCAGGATGATATACAACAACCACATTGAGAGTATGCGCGGCCGCCGCGGCAACTATATGTACGTGGATGTCGGCGGCGGCAGTACGGAGATCAATCTTATGACCGACGGTGAGCTGATCTGCTCAAAGTCCTACAACATAGGGACCGTCAGGATGCTCAACGGAGCTGTCTCTGACGGGGAGTGGAAGAGGTTCCGCTCCGACCTGGAGGACCTTGCTGCCTCTTATCCTGGAATCAATATAGTCGGTTCGGGCGGCAACATCAACAAGCTCTATAAGCTGGTGGAGCGCCGCGACAAGCGTTATCCCCGCATGAACACATCTTCGCTTCAGATCCTTCACGACCGTCTCAGGAACATGAGCGTGAAGCAGAGAATGGATGAGTATGAACTCAAAGCCGACAGGGCTGATGTCATCGTCCCTGCCGGCGAGATATTCCTGACCATAGCCGCCATTACGGGGGCTGCCTACATCTATGTGCCTGTCATCGGTCTTTCCGACGGCATCATAGACGGTCTTTATACGAAGCATCTGGCAGATCTCAGCGGATCTTCTCGTCAAAGTACTTTTTAAAAGCCTCCTTGTCGGCGCGGAGCTTTGTCTTTGCATCCTCGTCGATGGCATTGCTCATCGCTTTGCTGAGATTGTCCTTGCTGAGCTGCATGCAGACGTGATATCTGAAGGTTCCGTCATTCTGTCTGAACGCTTTTTCCTCCATAACCTCCAGGCCGGAGAGCTGGGTCTCCACCACGGTCCTTCCGAGTACCTCGAGGTCGTTCCCGTCGTAGTACTCGCTTCCGTCGGCGCTCTGTGTCACCGCGTAGTTGTCAACGAGCATCTTCACGGTCGAGTGCACCATCGAGGCGATGGCCTGACGCGCGTTCTGCATGGCGATTTTCTTGGCGTTCGCCATGTCGTTGCTGACGCCGAAACCGTTGTCCCTGAAATATTTCTTATCAGATCTGTACTCGGGGCCGTTGAAGATCAGATTGACCTCCTTTTCCCCTTTGGTAACGGAGGTTGTACGCTTTGACGGTCCGCACGAAACCGATGCCAGGGCAAATACTGCGAGCATTCCAAATACTAGAATTCTTTTCATATCAGTTGTTGTTTTTATTGTGTATTGTAAGATTGTAGGGCAGTGTGAAGGTTATGGTCCTGTCCATATTGTCCGATTTGACGTCCATCTCTCCGGTCACCATTCCCCGGCCGGCTTCCGGTATCCGGCTCAGAGACTGCCTGAACTGCAGCAGATGCCGTCCTTCGCCTTCGTAGACCGACTTGTCAGTGCGGGAGAAGTCCGTGATGCCCGGGAGGGTGAAATGCACGTCACTGATTTCAAACTGCGAGTCTATACCGGACCGCAGATAGAAGCTCACATCGGCAGTCACCGTGCTGTCTGTGTCTATCACGACGTCAATGCCGATTATTCCGGTGGGCACGATTCTCTCATTCAGTCCGCTTACATCGAACTGATGCCTGTGCCGGAGGGTCTTGCCTGGGAAAGAGTAGCTGATAAGCACGTAGTTGTCATCGGTAGGAAGGCACAGGCTGTAGTCGTATGTCAGCTCATAACTGCTGCCGGAGGGCCGGAGCTCGAGCGATACTGCTGTCTCCGAACGTAGTGCGGGGGGTCTGGAGCAGGTTACGGTCCTTCCGTCCAGGACAAGACGGTATACGAACCTGCCGGGCTCCTTGCTCTCCGGGACGAGTGATATTTTGGAGTATGCGCTCCGGTACAGTCTCATAACGCTCTCGGCCTCTGATTTCCTCACATCGTCGAAGAAATACTCCAGGAGCGGGGCGAGTGCGCTGATGCCCTTGTCGATCTCCGAGACATCGGTGAGTGTGGAGTAGGCTTCTTCCACTTCCTTGAGTGTCCCGTACATCCTGCTGTCGTATTCCTTGAAATCCCGGATGAGCCTGTTGCGTTCGAGCCTGGTGAAGGGATACTGTACGTAGTAGATGTAGTAGTAGGTCCTGTCCGACTTGCGCCGGTACTTCTCCCAATATGTGTCCAGTGCATTGGACAGCGAGATGTCCGTGATGAAGGGCATCTTCGCGGCTGCGGTTTTCAGTTCCGAGCTGTATGCGGAGTAGATGTCCTCGATGCCGTTGGTGTTGTGGGATTCCGATGTGCTGACTTCCGTGGAAGTGATGTTCGCGGCGATGGAGCTGACTATGTACTGCCTTATGTCCGAGAGACATCTGTCCCTGGCATCGTTGAGGTCATCGCTCTGTGCGAAGACGGAGAACCAGCCGGAAGAGGAGTTCATGACCCAGTCCGGTCTCTTTCCTGAACGCTCCACGAGCTTGTCCTTTGCCTGCAGTCCGTCTGACAGAAGCGCGACGGCTGCCAGCAGAAATAGTATTTTGCCGTATCTCATGCCGGTATCTTTATTGGTTCAGTCTGGTGAGCTGATATGTAGTCACGAACAGGACTACGAGAATCAGCCCGTCAATGATGCCGTAAACTGCCGGTGTGGCGTTGAATATCCCCATAAGCAGATTGGCGGCCAGTGCGACCGCGAGTACGAGGGAGGCAGTGGTCTTGATCAGTGCGGACAGGCGTCCGCTGCCTATCCTTACTCCCATCAGCAGCACCGTAGCAGGTATCAGTACCACTTCAGTGCAGATGAGATTTGTCGTGTCGAATTTGAAGAGCCAGAACAGTACGCCCACGATGGCACAGACTGCTACAGCTGCTATGGTCATGGGGGTATTGAGCTCAATCTTGTTTTTCTGTTCCATCTTCTTTGGTTTTTGAGTTTTTGAAGGAAAGTTCCGGCATTGACGAGGCGGATACCCATTCGGAGAGTCCGCGCTTCCATACGTAGGTCTCCGGCGTGACATCGCCAGTCGCAATCAGACCGCATACCTCTCCCAGAGAATACGGGCCCAGTGTCTTTCCGTTCAGAATCACGTGGTATGACTTCTCAGGAGGAGTGTTCCCCCTGATACTGTCCTCGAATGCTTCGGCTGCCTTTCTGTTCCTCTCCATGGCAGTCTTATAGGAGTCAAACATCGCCAGGCCCATGGCCGCATTGGTCAAGTCGTCTATGTCCATAGTATCGTTTTTTAGGTGTTATAATGCAGGAGGTACAGGAGGCATGCCGTTAGGAAGGGGAGGAGGCACCATGCTGAACGCCTGGGCCAGTTCCGGTACGTTCCCGGCCATTTCCCAGTTTGCCATTCCCTGTTTCCAAACGTAAGTCTGCCTTGTGACCTGTCTTGAGTTTATGAGATTGTTCATCTGTGCCATATTGTACGGACCGCTCTGCTGTCCGTTCATGGCGACGAAGAACTGTATTATGGCTCCGGGAGGCGGCGGCGGGGGGGTGGGCTGCGACATGTTGCCGGTCATGTTCCCCATCATGTTGGCCATGTTCTGTCCTACCGCGCCGCCCATCATTATTCCGGCCATCATTCCGGCGACATTCATGCCTCCGTCTCCGCCGATGGAGGCTCCTCCTGAGGCTCCGAGCTGTCCGAGACTCTCGGCAGCCGTGATTCCTACCGAACCCTGGACATCCAGTTGATGTGCAGCGAGATTGGCTGTCTCGGCCTGGAGTGTCCCTGTGCGCTGGGCGACTTCCCTCTGTCTTGCCAGGCCGTCCTCCAGATGATCGAGGGAGATCTGCTGGCTGCGTATCATTTTCTCTCTCTCCAGCTTGGCCGCTATTATCATGTTCTCGGCATTGACCCTGTTTGTCGTGGCGGAGGCTGTTCTGGCCCATGCCGTGTCGGTGGCTCCGGTCCTGTATGCGGCCTGGACTTCCTCATCGTATTCGATGGAGACGATATCAAGCCTCTCCAGTGCTACTGCAAAGTCATGGTCCAGACACTCCTGCACATCCCTGAAAGCGAGGTCCCGGATTTTGTCGGAGTATGAGTCCAGAAACTTCGCCGGTATGCCGAGGGCCAGCGACGACCTGTTGACGATGGGTTTCATTGTGCCGATGAGGGTCTCCTTTATGGTCTCTTTCAGAGAGATGGTGTCGGCGTATTCCAGATTGTGCGCGGTGAAGAACCTCTCGCAGTCCGCAATCCTGAATGTGGCCTTGCCCTTGACGTTGATGGAGAATTTCTCGTCGGGATTCTGAAAATCCTGCACGGCGCATCCTTCAAGGAAGAACATGAACTGGTTTGCGGTGGCGGTGTTGACGAAGTATACACTTGCGCTGAACGGGCTCCCTCCTCCGTAACCGGCTCCGATGATTGAGGAAAGTACGGGCAGGTTGGCAGTCTCGATCTTGAAGCTGCGGACAGGCCCCTTGATGAACTCCATGCTCTTTCCGCTGCCGTTGCCCTGATGATAGAAGAGCACGGCGGTCTCTCCCGGATCCACGTTCAGCATGCTGCCGTATCTGATGGAGTCTGCGCGGAGTCCGTTTCCGTCTTCTCCGTCGGGTGCCCATTTCCATACGAGATAGTCTTTCTGGGTGCACTGTATGATGTCTGCTACCGCACCCTTTTTTATTTTATTGTTGCTGAAAAGTCCCATATCGATAATTTGTTGAATTGGTTAACGGTTGCCTAGGACAGTGATGCCTGCGATACAGACGGCTACTGTGAAGATGAGGACTGCAATCCAGACTGTCACGGCGCGTCTCCTGTTGGCATTGTGTCTGTAGATGACGTCCTTCAGCTCTGACTGTACGTCGTTGAGCCGTTCTCTGACCACCTTCGCCTCGTAATAGTCGTTTTTGAGCAGACGCATTGTGGTCTCAAGTTCTACGAGGGCCGCACTGAACCTGGATTCCGGTTCCTTGTTTTTCCTTGCTCCGGTGAATTTTCTTACCAGGGATATGACAAGAAGTATTATTGCCAGAGCGGTAAGGATAAGAAACAGACCTGCTCCCGTCATGAAATATACGATGATGAAGGCAATGGCCATAATGCCGTAAAGCAGATAGGCCTGGTTTGAGAAATAGGTCCCGAAAGAGACCGGAGCGACACTTTTAAGTGTCATCAGATGGCTTTCCATCTGTTTGAGATACTCATCCATCTTGTCGTCCACGACATATCCGCAGCAAGGGCAGACCTTTGTTGCGGAAGACAGATTCTCTCCACATTTAGGGCATATCATAGTTAAAAGATTTAAAGTTAGTCAATCAAGTTTCCCATAAGCCATTTTACAATATCATGTTTCCTCTCTTCGGAGGACTTGGACTGTCTCTTTCCTTTCGGGGACGCCAGGCTGATGGCCATGTCCCTGGATGCCTGGATCTTCATTTTTTCCAGTTCCAGCTGGTCCTCGTACCGTTTGTCGGCCTGCTCCTTTTTCTCCCTGAACCTGGTCATCATCATTTCCAGCCTGGACTGCTCCTCTGCCTTTTTCCCGGCTTCCGCGGCTTCTGTCTTTGCCTTTATCTGGTCGACTGTGCTTTCTACTTCGGAGTAGTGAGTGCTGTTCGGGTCAATCTGGAGGAGGGCTTCCATTGCCCCTGAGTAATCGTTTTCGGCAAGCAGCCCCTTGGCCTCGGTCAGGAAAATCCTGGCGTCACGGTCTATGCAGGCTGTGTAGACGTCCACCATCATCTCTGCGACCTGAGGATACTCATCGAGGCTTTCCGGTACGGCCGCCAATACTGAGAGGGCGTCTTCGTATTGAGCCATATCGCTGAGAGACTGAGCTTTGGCGATAATGGCCGGCAGCCTGCCGTCGTAGTAATCCAGAATTTTGGTCCTGACGTTCTCCATGAATCTCCTGGTGTCGGCGCTCCTGACGTTGATCTGGTTTACGGCGCTGATGATGGCTTTCTGCTCGCTGGCCCCGACGCCTTTGAAGGTGTAGACTTTCTGGTCGACGATAACTTTCTCCGGTACGTTCAGGACATATACCGCGACTTCCACCTCGGACACGAACTGCGGCGGGGCAGTAGGAGTGGGGGATATGCTGATGACCGACGGTACGGCGGTAATCAGGAACTCTCCGTCTATCGAGGCAAAGCCATTGGCTGTAGTCATGCTGACGAGCTTGCGCTCCAGGGCGCTTGACGCGGTCTCCGGAACCCTGTCGATGGAGCGGTCCACATACGGGGTCAATGCAATCTTGCTCCCGGGCTCCTGGGCAAGGCTGACCGCGCACAGGGCGGGCAACAGCAGTGCAAAGGCAATGATATTCTTTTTCATGGCTGTATGTTTTCAGTTTATTCACTCTGTCCAAGGACGATGGTCACCTGTCCCAGACCCTTGGTGTAAAGCTTGCTGGAGATGTCATGCTCCCTCAGCAGCCTGACCAGCGGTCTTGTCCAGTATCTGGCGTCGACCTGTCTTCCTTCCGGTGTGGAGTTGGGAATCCTAAGTCCCCTGAATACCAGAATGTTCTCAGAGGCTGTCACCGGTGTTTTCATCCCGCCTGCGGCATTCTCCATGACCCAGTCCTCTATGATGTATCCGAGGAGGTCGTCCGTCATGTCTGAGTCGAGATTGAAGCCGGCATTCTCCCATACCCTGACCTCAAGTGTGATTTCCCTTCCGTTGGTGAGTATCTCCTCGAAATAGGACTTGAGCTGGGAGGTGAAATCGTAGAAATATGAGGAGACAGCCTCTTCTATGAGCACGGGCATCTCTACCATGTAGGTCTTTCCGCTGGTGCCCTGTGCCGAGGCTACGTCCTTTTGTGAGTAGGAGTCGAGGGCTCTCATCGCGAATGTGAGTGATTTCTGCGGCCCCAGCTGGTTCAGGCCCCATGTCACCTCTATCCAGATATCGGCTTTGGCGACTCTGGACATCTGCTCTCTGGGAGTCTCCGCCATCGCATCTCCCATGGACGAGTAGGTAACCGAGTTCAGGGCGTTCTCGGTCTCGATGTTCTTCAGAGTGGCCTCAAGGTCCACAAGACGGAAGCCCTCCTCGGCCATCTTGTTGTTTATGAAGGATATGACCGTTTTCAGTTCCGGACTGTTCACCAGTGCGGCGCGGTAGTCCGCTGCATACGATGTCACGCCTTCATTCTCATATGTTTTCAGAAAGCCGTTCTCGTTGCACCAGGCGTCACTCGGCACAACCATGATGGACGGCATGGCAGCCTGTCCGAAGGAGGGGAGGATGCCGGCCGTCAATACTGCCAGTGTTATAAGTAATTTTTTCATATCGGTCTGTTATTTCGCGAATCCTGAGGCAAGGGACTCCCTGAGACCCTGCTCTTCCATGTATTTGCGCAGTTCATCGTACTGAACGGTCACTATGACGCCTACCTTGTACTTGTAGTCGTTCTTGCCGTATTTAAGGATTTCGTCGCTTCCGCCCGAAGTGGTCTTGGTGGCGAAGCGGAGATAGGGTCCTCCGTCCTCGAAGAATTTGTCAAAGAAAGCCTTGTTGTTCTCCTCGGCCATGAGGTCGTCTATGACCGGAGGCATGGCGTTGATGCGTTTCTCCGGATTGGCCGGAATGCCCCTGAATAGGGCGCCGTGCACTGCATTCTTGGTGGCCTGCTGCCTTGCGATGTTGATGTCTCTGGAGTACGACCATACTTTTACATTGCACGCGCCTCTGTACGGCGATGAGTAGGCTTCCAGCTCATATCTCCATTCGGCGGTATGCTTGTCGGCTTTTTTCTTTTTCTGTGGACTGTCCGCACCCGCCGTCAGGACAGGCAGCAGCAGTGCGATGAATAGCAGGATGTATTTTTTCATATCGCGTCGGGATTTAGTTATTTTCAGCCTTGATGGTCACTTCCCTGATGAGGAGACCAGTGGTTATGGCGTTGGCTCCGCTGATGATGGAGAAGGTAGTCGAAGTCAGGTATGCATCGCCTTCCCCGTCTGCGTTCTCGGCAGCCTCGACGGCGGCGAGCTCTTCCTCTGATCCGGAAGCTTCGGCCTCAGCCCTGTCTGCTTTCAGCATCTCCGCCTCTTCCAGGGCACCGAACCTGTTGTCCCAGATCTTGCCGGGAACCGGCTTCAGCATGCCCACCTTTTTATATCTGGTGACACCGGAGGACATGTCCGGCATGAG
The DNA here is from genome assembly GCA_018712545.1 of Candidatus Coprenecus merdigallinarum. Lineage (GTDB taxonomy): Bacteria > Bacteroidota > Bacteroidia > Bacteroidales > UBA932 > Coprenecus > Coprenecus merdigallinarum. The sequence continues at coordinate 14,611 of DVGV01000052.1, forward strand.
GACCTCGTAGCGGGAGTTCTCATTGACCCCTTCCTTGAGGCCGATCTTCACCTCTACCGTACCGTCATCATTCACCGCGTAGATGGGGACATTGACCTTGAACTCGTCATATTCCCTCTGCAGCTCCACGATGGCCTTGTCTATCGCGCGGGTGCAGACTTTCAGGAACTGCTCCTGGAGCGGCTTCCTGGAAAATGTCTTGGATGACAGGTTTTCGGCCGATGTGACGGTGTGTCCGACGTAGGAGAGTGAGAAGAGGTCGGTATTCTCGAATGCCGCCTTTCTCCTCTCACGCTCCTCGGGGCCGGTATTCTCGTCTATCCAGTACTCGGAGTAGAAGGTGTTCTCGATATCCTCGTTCCAGTTGAGTCTGTAGAGGTAGGTGATGATGTTCACCTTGTAGCCGGCAAATTCGTTTGCGATGGTGCCGATGGTCGTTCCGGCTGCATCGCCCAGCTCGGTGAATGAGTCCTCGCCGGTTATGGCGCTTGCCAGCCTGCCTGCGATGGCGAATCCTTGCTTGATGCCGCCGGCTGCCTTCCCGGAATTCTCTCCGTGATCTATGAAGGTGATGTCATTGGCCGTGAGGAATGTCTTTCCTATCAGCTCGAAGCCTGCGTCAGCCAGCATGGCCCGGCCGCGGCCTTCCGCGTCAGCCCTCTCTATAGCGTCGAACGATGCGTCGTAATATCCTCTTTCGACGATGAGGTCGATGTTGAAGTTACCTGTTACGGGGTCTCTCCCGAACCATTTGGCTACCATGTCCCGTGCTACCGCATGGCTGTTTATAAATTCGTTGACATCAATAAGGTTCGGGTCCTTCTCTGTTCCGCGGATGTTCTCCTTTACCTTTTTTGCCTTTTTTGCCGTGCTGGTGATGGCCTTGGTCTCCAGGTCATGGTTGTTGAACTTGTCGGGAGTCCCTACCATGAGGAACACAGAATCGATAGTCGGGGCATAGTCCGCATCCGGATGCTGTACCAGAATCTGGTACAGGGAGCTTCTTCTGTATTGTTCTATTTTTTCGTCCTGAAGAACTTTGGCTTTTTTCTGCAGGCTGTCCAGGTTCTGGGCGGATGCAAGAAATGCAGCGCTTAGAAGGGTGATGCCAAGGAATAGTCTTTTCATAAAGCTTTTATGTTACGAAGTTTGAAGTTTTAAACTGGTGCTAAGTTAAGACTTTTTTAAGTATGTTGCAAATTCCTGCTATTGTCGGTCAGCTTGATCTTTGCTTCTCCGGCTGCCAGTGCGTCATGGATGGCTGTCAGGACTTCCTCCACAGTCATATCGTCCATGTTGTACTTTTTTGCAGTGACTGTGCATGATAAAAGTGAGTGATGAATAATGTGAAGTGGTAAAAAAAACCGCGGGTCTGTTTACAGAGCCGCGGTTATAGGATTTAGAATAGGTGCATCGGTTAGCGGATTTTTGCGAACTCGATGTCGTTCTCGGCGCGTTTTGCGAGAGCCTCATTCTTTGAAGCAATCTCGAGAGCTGCCTTGGCTGCGTCAGCCTTGCCCTGACGGGCGGCGATGATGGCCTTCAGGTAGTTCTTGCACTGGCACTGAGCGTTGCCCAGAACCTTGGATGCGGCAGCGAGGTCATCGGTGAGGATGTCGGAGAGGGCCTCGTTGAAGGAGCCTGCACCGTTGAGCTTGGCGGCTGCGTCAGCATACTTGCCGTTGAGGATGTCCACAACTGCGAGGTTGTACTGGGCCTCCTTGAGGCTGGACTTCTTGAAGGCAGCTGCGGCTGCGTCGTTGTTGCCCTTGCGGAGCTCTACTACGCCTGCTGCATTGTTGTAGTATGCGTTGCTCTTGTCGGAAACCTTAGCGAGAGCATTGGCGGCCTCGTTGTTTTTGTTCAGTGTGAGGTATGCGACACCGAGGTTGATCTTGGCGCGGTCGCTGTTGAATTTCTCGATAGCTTTCTGGTAAACGGCAACTTTCTGCTCGGCCTTCTCCAGGAGGGAGCCGGCACGGAGGAGAGCCTCCTCGTCGAGGATCTCAATGTTGTCGTTGACGAGGGCTATGAGCTCATCGTTGGAGTAGTTTGTGAACTCAACATTGGCGATGAACCTTGCGCGGCGGAGCTCGGGGAGGATGTCTTTCTTCAGGACGGTGTATACCTGGGACATGTTCTTGATCTCTCTCTCGCGGACAGCGGGATCGCTGTACATCTCAAGAACGCGGAGGATGAGGTCCTTGTCCTCGATGCTGGAGTTGGAAACGAGCTCCTGGAAGCCGTCCCAGTCCTCTTCTACATTGGTGGTCTTTACGTTGGCCTCGATGGCGATGTCCTTATTGTTGATCTTCTTGTTGAAGGCATCGCTGGCTGTCTTTGCGCGGCGCTCGGAGAGCTTGGCGTTGAAATCCTCCTTTCCGTCGGGGGATGCATATGCCACGATGTCGGTGCTTACGAGCTCCCTGCGCTCATCGGACTTGAGGGCTGTGAGGAAATCCTGGAAAGCCTTGATCTCATCAGTCTTAAGCTGTGAGGGGCGTACTGTCGCACTGTTGATCAGGTAGAGAATCTGGGCCTCGTTCTGCTCAGGGATGACGGCCTGGTATGCATCGGGAGCGTAGGCGAGCGTGCCGCCAGTCTTCACGAGCATGTAGGTAGTATTGGCACCGTCAGCGACCTTGTAGGGAGCAGTGAAAGGAATTCTCTTGCCCTTGTGGAGCACAGTCATTCTGAGTTCGAGGTGAGATTTCTCGACACCCTCGATATAGGGGAACTCGAAGGTCTTGCTGATTGTGGCGCCTGCCTCGGGAACTGTCTGGTAATTCTCGGTTACGTCCTCTCCCTGAAGCATGACGGGCTGGAGAGCTTTCTCGCCGCCGTTATAGACGAGAACGGGAACGGCCTCGACAACAGCTTTGGGGTGGAAGAAATCCTCGGGGAAGGTAACTGAGACATCGGCCTTGATGTTGCCGGCAACTACCTCAAGAACCTGAGGGTTGCAGGTAACTGACACCAGATCGGCGCTCTCGGCCATTTTCTTAGGGCTACCGCAGGAGGTCGCTACGAACAGACCGGCTGCGGCGATCATGAATACGTTAAAAATCTTTTTCATCATCAGATATTTTAAAAAAGTAATTGTCCTTTTTATTCAAAGTAAACGCAAATATAATAATTATTTGATTTTTGACGCCAAAAAATGATAACTTTGCAGACATGGAACTCAGTGAAATCAAAAACCGTTTCGGAATCATAGGCAACGATCCCAAGCTCAACAGCGCGATCGATACTGCCATACAGATAGCCGGCACCAATCTCTCTGTGCTCATCACAGGCGAGAGCGGAGTCGGAAAGGAGGTGATACCCAAGATAATACACGCATACAGTCCCCGCAAGCACAACAACTACATCGCCATCAACTGCGGTGCCATACCTGAAGGCACCATAGAGTCCGAGCTTTTCGGACATGAGAAAGGTTCGTTTACCGGAGCCAACGAGGCCCGCAAGGGATATTTCGAAGTCGCAGACAAGGGCACCATCTTCCTCGATGAAGTCGGAGAGCTGCCGCTCTCGACTCAGGTCCGTCTGCTGAGGGTCCTGGAATCCGGAGAGTTCATACGCGTGGGGTCGTCAAAGGCGCAGAAGACGGATGTAAGGGTGATAGCCGCATCCAATGTCAATTTCATGCATGCCATCCGCAGCGGACGTTTCCGCGAAGACCTGTACTACCGTCTCAATGCCGTTCCGATATATGTCCCTCCGCTGAGGGAGAGGAAGGGTGACATACACCTTCTCTTTATGAAGTTCGCCCTGGACTGTGCCGACAAGTACAAGATGCCCGCTGTCCGCCTTACCCCTGAGGCGAGGGCGCTGCTGGAATCCTACCGCTGGCCTGGCAACGTACGCCAGCTCAAGAATGTCGCCGAGCAGATATCAGTGCTGGAGAACAACCGCCAGATCACTCCCGAGGTTCTGGCCCGTTATCTTCCTGCCGATGATCCGGGCCAGCTGCCGGTACGCGGTTGCGACAGCGGCACCGCCGGCAATATTCAGGACCGCGATATCATCTTCAAGATGCTCTTCCAGCTCCGCGAGGAGGTCGATGAGCTGAAGGCGATGCTCTCAGGAGGCGTGATAAGCCCCGGAAGCGCGGTCAGGTCCGGGGAGGATGAACACACAGTGAGGGCCCTGCCCGTCAAGGTCTCCGACCTTCCTGAATTTCCCCATAAGCTCAAGCCGGATTACTCCATAGTCGTTCCTGCCGCAGAGGTCGAGACGGCGCCGGAGAAGGATGAGGCTCCCAGGACTATCCAGGATGTCAATGACGATATGATCCGGCGCGCGCTCGAGAAACACGAGGGGCGCAGAAAGGCTGCCGCCGCAGAGCTGGGTATTTCGGAGAGAACACTGTATAGAAAGATAAAAGAATTGAAGATAAACGAAAAATGAGAAGAATAAAAACGGTATTGCTGCTGGTTGCGGCCCTGGCTGCGGTTTCCGGATGCGGGATCTACTCCTTCTCCGGAACTTCGATACAGCCCGATGTCAAGAGTATCGCCGTGGAATATTTTCAGAACAATGCCCTGAAAGTCAATCCTACTCTTGCCACCAACCTTACTGACGCCCTCATCGACCAGTACCGCCGTCTGACCAGTCTGGACATCCTGCCGGAGAACGGCGATATGAATGTCTGGGGAGAGATTACCTCGTACGACACCAGGCCGACGGCTGTGACGGCCGACGAGGTGGCCTCGCAGAACCGCCTGACGGTGACTGTCAAGGTCTATTTTACCAACCGTCTGCATCCTGAGGAGGATTTCGAACAGAGTTTCTCCGCATATGCCGATTATGACTCCAACCAGCTGCTGGACGCCGTCGAGGCATCGCTGTGCGACGAGATCATAGACGTGCTGGTGGAGAGTATTTTCAATGCAACAGTGGCCAACTGGTAGAATATTATGGAGGAGTACAGCCTAAGAGAATATCAGATTGCCGAGCTGGAGGAGCTTCTCGAGTCGTATCCGTGGTTCTCAATCGCGCGCAAGGAGCTTTTTCTCAAGATGTCGGCTATGGGAGAGGAATACCGCAGGGATGCCCTGCACCGTACAGCCCTTTACATTTATCCCGATTACAGTGTGTTCAGGCAGGGATATGTGCTCTCTTCGGCGGCTTCGTCAGCCGGTGCTGAACCGGAGCAGGTATATGAGCTGGATTTTTCAGCCCCTGCGGCAGCTGACGGGCAGGGCGGACGGTTTGTGGAAGAAGAGGTTGAAGAAAAGAAGGACACAGCTCATGACTCCGACAGCGGCAATAAGCCGGTATACGTCCTCGTAGGGGGCGACTATTTCATGCCGGAGGATCTCAAAAGGGTTCAGAATCAGGATATTTCATCATTGTCTTCCGGGGGCGGCACCGCAGCTTCGGTGGACAGTTCGGAGTTTACGGACGAAGCCTATTATACCGAGACCCTGGCCAGGATTTATGCCGATCAGGAGTTATATGACAGGGCAAATGAGGTTTATGAGAAACTAATTTTGCTATATCCGGAAAAAAGTGCTTACTTTGCAGCCCTTAAAAACGATATAAAGAAACATTTGTTGTAAAAGTTATGTTCATAGCAATTTTAATTTTGATAATTATCGCGAGCCTCCTGCTCACCTTCGTAGTACTGATTCAGAACTCCAAGGGTGGCGGACTTGCCGCCAACTTCGCAGCCGGCAACCAGACATTCGGCGTGCGCCAGACAGCTGACTTCCTTGAGAAAGCCACTTGGACTCTGGCGATTATAATCCTCGCCCTCTGCATCCTGGCTACAGCTTTCGTCCCTTCGAGGAAGCAGGGTGACAACGCAGTCCTCGAACGTCTTGAGCAGATGGGAACCAATACCGGAACACCTGAGTTCCCCACTACGCTCCCCGGTGGTGACGCCGCTCCCGCAGAGCCTGCGGATCCCGCAGCCGCACCTGCCGAGTAATCCAGACAGAGGCCGTAGAAAACAAGCCTGCCCAGCGCTTTACGTGCAGGGCAGGCTTGTTTCATATATCACGGAGTACTTACCTTAATTCCTCAACTATCTTGAGGAACCGGCTGGAGCAGTACTCGAAGTTGCTGTCGAACTCATGCCGGACCGGTTCCCGGACGATCACGCAGGTCCCTTTTCTGAGGAAGACACGCATCTGCCGGTCAATGTCCCTAGTACGGATATCGGACGAGAAGATAATCGGCTCTATCCTCAGTGTGCGGCTGTCAGCGTCGAAGCTCCAGTATCTGCTGCTTTTCTTCTCGGTCAAGTCATTCAGGTTCATGCCCTCGGTCACATACTTGGCATAGGAAACGACCTTGGAGACGGAGTCCCTGGCGGTGCCTACATACAGGTCAGGATAGATTACAAGGCAGGGGTCGGAGCCGTTCCTGCCCATGTAGAGCAGGTCGTAGCTGTTGCGGCCGGCATCGACGAGGACATCGAAATCCTTCCACTGGGAGCATCCGGCGAATTCTATGAACAGGGTGTCTCGGACGGGCAGCCGGCTTTCATGGATAGAGCAGTCCATGCTCCTGACGGTCGACAGGCTGCCTGCGGAAACTCCGATAAGACCCAGCAGCGACACTACCCATACAATGAAGATGATGAGTCCCGGTTTCCATTTCGGAGACTTTAGCCTGAAGAGTATAAGTATGCCGGCGTACAGCAGACCTATGAACGGCAGGATGACGGTGATGCAGGTAAGGACGGATATCAGTACGGATACCCATGCGGGGGCGTCGGTAATCACGGAGAGGAACCACGATGTTCCGAATGCGTGCAGTCCGTTCCAGATGCCGATGCCGAAGACTGCCAGGAGCGAGGCGGCGCAGCCGGCCATGCCGGTGAGGAAAAACAGTGCGCCGAATATGATGCCGAAGCATCTTCCCAAGGCCTTCCAGAAGCCGCCGGTGCTCCTTACGCCTTCCTTTACGCCTCGGCTTACCTTTCTGCTGACGTCCTTAGCCTCTTTTTCGACGGTTTTCTGTATATTCTTCAGGGATACGGAGCCTCCTTTCATGTTGTAGCGCTGCTCGACCGTTCGGGCCTCGGGCATTGAAATCCACAGAATGACGTATGCAAACATGCCCAGTACCGACATGCCCCAGCCCCAGTCCGCGAAAACCTCCAGCCAGAAAAAGAAGAATACCCAGACAGCGAAGGCGATACGGAATATCAGGGGATCTACGGAAAAATAGGCTCCGAGACCTCCGCATACGCCTCCCAGGATTTTATTGTCCGGGTCGCGGAACACTCTCTTCCTGTTCCGGGGCTGTTCTCCGCTTTCGGCTTCTGAGTCGAAGTCCTCCGGACGTCCCAGGATGTCGATGATCTCCTGTACGGTCTCCGGCGGCACTACTTTGTCCCGGTATCCTCTTTCGGACAGGAGCTCTGCTATCCTGGACTCTATCTCGGAGAGTATCTCTCCGCAGTTGGGGCTGCTCTCATAGTGTATCTGCAGCCGTTCCAAATAGTCCCGCATCAGTTCATGTGCGTCCTGCTCAAGAGTGAACGCTATGTTGGCGATGCTGACTTTCACTACTTTTTGCATTTTTATAAATTTTAAAAAATTTAAAAACGTCTATCTGTCCCTGAGGAGCCGGATGGTTTCCACTATCTCCTGCCAGGCGGAGTCCATCTCGGCGAGGGCCTGGCGTCCCTTGTCGGTAATCTGGTAGTATTTGCGGGGCGGTCCCTGGGGGGACTCTTCCCAGCGGTAAGTGAGCAGACCCTGGTTCTTCTGACGGATCAGCAGGGGATAGATGGTGCCCTCGACCACTATCATCCGGGCTTCCTTGAGCTCCGAGAGGATGGAGGAGGCGTAGGAGTCCTTCTTGCTGAGGATACTGAGAATGCAGTATTCGAGGACTCCGCGCCGCATCTGGGTCTTTACGTTCTCTACGTTGTTCATTACATCCATGGCGGTACCTCCTAACGATTTTCAGTGTTGTAGAATCTGCGCATATTCTCGGCCGTGACCGGGAGACCGTGCATCCGGCATTTCTCCGCGCTGGTACGGGCGGCCGGGACGGCTATCCAGAGGATGAGGTAGATCCAGCCCCCGAAGGAGCCGAAGAGGAAGAGGCAGACGAAGAGGATGCGGATGACCAGCACGTCAACGTCGAAATAGCAGGCCAGGCCGGAGGCTACACCGCCTATGACGTGGTGGTCCTTGTCGCGGTAGAGTTTCCTGACGGGACGGCTCTCACGGCCTGAGTGCCAGTATTCGCCGGAGTTGACGCTTCCTCCTGAACTGCCGAAGCCGGCGTCTCCCGGTATTTCAGAGCCGTCGGGCATACCGAGCTGGGCGATGACCCGCTCTACGAGAGAGATATCCACGACCTCCTGACGGGAGGACATGGATTCGGTGAAGATCTCAGCGATACGCATTTCCAGGTCGTCCATGACCTCTTTGGTCTGGTAGCCCATGCCGGTCTTGGAGCGGAATGCGTTGAGATAGGAGTTGAGACGGTCGAAGGCGTCCTCGTCGATGACGAAGCTGCGGCCTCCGATACCTACATTGAGAACTTGTTTCATAACTTTACTATTGTATGGTGTTGATTATTCTGCAATGCAAATATATGTAAAATTTTTATTACCTTGTATCACAAAGTACATAAAATATAAAAAATCTTTGTGCCGTATATGCCGTGCACCTATCGGAAGAGATCTTCCATTGTTATGATACTCTGAATCTTTCCGGCGTATTCGTTGTTCCGTAGACCATACGTTGTGATGAATGTCTGATGAATGGCCTTTTTAGGGCGGGCAACATCAAGGAATGTCTGAAGGCGGTCTCTCAACTTACGGTCGTAGTCTTTTGTGACAGTATATTCAGATAGACTGAATTTGATTTCGCACAGGTTTATGATTCTGTCTGCCCGGTCTATCAGCATGTCAATCTGTGTGCTGTCGTGTGTCTCATCCCCTTTGAATGTCCAGGAAAATGTTTCTGTGTGTACTCCGGATATTCCAAGTGCCGATTTGATCTGACGGATATGTGCGAAACAGACATTTTCAAAAGCAAGACCTCTCCAGGCGTTGATGCCCGGGGAAAACAGACTGTTTTCCCAGAACGCTTCATCGTTGGTCTTGTGACCGTCTATGAATTTGAGATAAAACAGGCAGAAAGGGTCTGTCAGTCTGTACCGCAGATCCCTTGAGCGTCCGGAAAAGTCCTGGAACGCGGATATGAAACCGTTCTCTCTCAGGACTCTGAGTATTTTAGTGAGACCTCCGCCTGATGACGGGGCCTTTGCCGCTATTTCCTCTCTGGTATAACCGTTGCTTGAGGTTGACAGGAACCTTACGATGTGTTTGTAGTCTTCCGGATTTACGAACAGTGAGTTGAACAGCCTGTCAAACTCATTTGATAATTCAGAGCCGTGTCTGAATAAAAGATAATCCACATTCTGGGCTAGGCTCCGTTCCTTTGTCAAGGAGTTCAGGTAATAAGGGATGCCCCCGAATATCATCCAGCTTTGTACGATATCGTACCGGTCTATTCTGACCTGATTGAGTCGAAACAGTTTTTCAGTCTCTGCCAATGTCATCGGAGACAGGCAAATCTGCTTGGTGAGACGTCCGTAAAGCCCTCCTGTATTGTTTATCAGATTGTCGTTGATCCATGAGGTGGCAGAGCCGCATACAATCAGCATAAGATTGTCCCGTCCGGCACCCCATCCGTTCCAGAAATGTTCCAAGGCAGTTAGAAAACCGGAGCGGTGAGTATCCATCCACGGTACTTCGTCCAGGAAAACAACCTGTCTGGTTTCTTTTCCCTTGCTTTCCAGTAATTCAATCAGTAGATTGAATGCTTCCATCCAGCTGGAAGGAGCAGTGGTGTTTCCTGAACCGTAACGCGCCAGTGACAATGTGAAGTTGCGTAATTGTTCGGACAGCAGTTTCTTGCCGTTTAACTCAAAAGGCGAAAGCCCTGTGTGGTAGAATGCGAATCTGTCCTTGAACATTTCTCTTATCAGGAAAGTCTTCCCGATCCGTCGTCTTCCATAGACCGCGATAAATTCACTTTTGCCACTGTGGTACAGGCTATTAAGAGCCGACCGTTCAAGATCTCTTCCTATTATTTCCGTCATAATATCAGATTAAGCTTGCCAAAAGTAGTTAAAAAAGTTGGTTTTGGCAAGAGTTCGT
>DVGV01000053.1 GCA_018712545.1 Candidatus Coprenecus merdigallinarum
GATCCTTTTCCATTGGCCACTACATACACACCGGTAACGTCACCGCTGAGACCGAGGAATTTGACGCCGTTTTGCGCACCTACAAAATTTTCCCAAAGAATTTTTCCGTTCCCATCTGCGCTAGCCGATGCAGCCCAGTGATACAGAATTATTCCTCCTGTATTGGTGAAATAGATATCCAGGCTTGTGAACTCGCCATAATTATCTTGATACCTGTCATCTAAGTCAAAAGCCTTGGTACCGGGTTCCCCGATACTGATGCTCAGGGCGATGGCCTTGGTGCCGTCGCCGCCGGTGTTGATAATCTCCTCCTTGTTGCAGGAAGCAGCCGCGAGGACTATCAGCGCGGCAGCTGCAAAATTTAGAAAATGTGTTTTCATGTCGTTCTGGTATTAAATTAATAATTTATAGCTGTTCAAGTATGTTCTCAAGTTCACGGAGGTTGGCCACGGCGTCGGAGCTGCCGCCTTCCGCTGCGGTCCTGAATGCCTCCATGGCGCTGTCGTACTGCCCGCGGGAGGCGTGGATGACTCCGAGCAGGTTGACGGAGGCGGGATAACTGCTGCCGGAGATCATGGAGAGGCACTCGTCAGTGCGGCCGGCACGGTAGAGGGCCAGGGCGGCATTGTAGACGGTAGACGGATCGGCGGGATAGGTGCGGGCGGCTGTGAGCAGCACCTCGAGGCTGCGGGGATCATCGGGCCCGTAGAGGGCAGCCACGGAGTTGAGCTCGTTGATGCTCAGCCACTCGGGATGTTCCTGCCAGAGATCCTCCGCCTCCTCGGGAGAGAAGTTGCGGATGTCGTAGCCTATGACGTACTCGATGCGGCGCAGCGGAGGCAGGATGTCCTCGCGCAGGACCTCGAAGAGCTCCCGGTCAGCGCGGAGCAGACGCTCGCAGCTGTCGCGGTTGGAGGCGGTGAGCGCCGAACGGACGCGGGCGACTGTCGGGTTGCCGGCTATCGCAGGATGCGCGTCGACCGCGGCGAAGAAGCCGTCCCAGTCCTCCGCGCCGCCCTCGACGGTGCAGAGATCCTCATCGATGCCCATACCTATTATATAATCAGCCAGGCTGGAGGCCCTGCGGGCAGCCAGGGAGGCGTTGAAGTCCTCGGGACCGTCCGGAGAGGCCCAGCCGTGGAAGCTCAGGCCGCGGACAGTGTAAAGGGTGTCGTTCATCGCCGTACGCACTGAGGTGAGGATGCCGTCCAGGGCCTCGGCGTTGTTGCGGTAGCGGGGACTGATGTCGGCGCTGTTGACGTGATAGTCGAGGCGGGCCACATAGCTGTTCTTGCGGTGCTTGTTGTCTCCGTCGGGGCTCTGGGTCCACTCAGCAGTCCAGGAAGGCATATAGCGGGGCAGGACTCCGTTCAGCACGAGAGTGTCCCTGTATTCGAGGCATCCGGCGCAGCCGTGCACAGTACAGTACAGCTCGAGGTGTCCCTCCAGCATGGCCGGGTCATAGGGACGGACGGCCGAATAAAGGACGGTACCGGGAGCGTTTTTACCGGTAGGAATGACCACGGCCGGGGAGACCGAGGTCAGGGAGTCACCGTTCAGGACCCGTTCTCTCTCGATGAGCCTGGCCCTGGCGCGGCCCTCGAAGTGTATCGGAGTGAAAGGGAATACCTCGGAGGAGTCGGCGCTGACCAGCACGGGGACGATATCGACCGCGTGACGGGGATCGGCCCAGGGGGTGTCCTTCCAGCTGATCCCTATCTCCAGTACTGTCTGGCGGACTCCGGCGCTGTCGCGGACCACGCGCACTTCGCCCGGCCTCCAGTCGATCTGTTCCAGATATGTGTCCTGGGCTCCGGCTCCGGGGGCAAGGGCTGCCGCCGAGAGCAGCATCATGGTTATATATGCTGTAAAACGTTTCATCGCGTATGGTTTAGAAAATCATGAACACTACGCTGAGTGCCAGTTTGGTGACAGCGAAGTTATGAGAGATGCCCTCATCGAGGAGAGTACCGCAGCGGACGCACTCGTACTGCTCGTACTTGGTGCCCACATATCCGATGCCTATCTCGGCCTCCAGGCTCCAGCGCGGCGAGAGCACCCACTGATAGCCGTAACCTACTCCGGCTCCCCACATCCATCCCTGGAAGCGGTAGTCGCGCAGAGGCTTATAGAGGCTGAAGGGGAAGAAGGGATCCGCCATATTGAATTCGCCGCCCAGCAGGTGACCGGCCAGAAAATGACCGTAGAAAGACTCGCAGAGCCACCATCTCGCCTCAGGCTGCACCATCCAGTGCTTCTGCTTGCGGTACTCGGCGAAGTCCCAGGCATTGTAGCTGCCGGTGACATCGAGGGTCCACTGAGGGGCAAGACGCACCTCGGCTCCCAGACTGACTGTAGTGGTCAGGTCCGAGAGGACGTTGGTCTTGACGGCCAGCTTCTGGGCACTGAGCACGGACGGCAGTGAGGCTATAAGTGCAAGCGTCACGGCCGCCCGGAACATGATTCGGCGACAACTCATATTACTTTTGGCGAATTAACTGCTTACAAAGTTAAGCAACTTTTGTGCAATTATTACAAAAAAGTTTTAGAAATAATTACCAAAAGTGTTGAGTTTTATACAAAACAGTTACAACAAGCATCTAAAACCACGTCTCTGTTGCCGGGTTTTATTCAGCCCCTCCGTCGCAGTATTTGCCGATGACACTGTAGGCGTCATCGATGCCCAGCTCGCCGGCCTTGCTCAGGTCGAGACAGCCTTTTTCCCTGTCGTTAAGATAGATCAGGACGAGGCCCCTGTTATAGTATGCCTCTCCCAGACTCGGATAGAGCTCCACCGCCTTCGTGTACTGGGATATGGCTCCGGGCATATCGCCCGAAAGGGTTAGAAGATTGCCCAGATTATAATAGGTATAGGGGAAGCCGGGCGCGAGTTCGGCGGCGCGGTTCATGTCGCTGATGGCGGCCGAGTAGTCGTAGCTGCGGGACGTTCCGTCCTGGACGCGGGCACGGGCAGTACCGGCGTTGTCCATCGTCAGCACCTGCACATTGCTCCCTATCGAGGATATGAAGTCGATCATCTCCGCCTGCAGGGCTCCCCGGTTGATGTAGTAGAAGACCTCTCCGGGATTCCTTTCTATGGCCTCGGAGTAGGATGACAGAGCGGCGTTGAACTGCTTGCTTCCGCTCTCTATCAGAGCCTTTGCAAAGAAGGTGCGGTCATCGCCCGTCCTGCGCACCTCCTCCTCCACGGCATCGCGCAGCCGGGTGTTCTCCACGGCCGCCGCCTCAGAAGGACGGCAGGACAGCTCCACGTCGACCGGCACCGAGGCCATGAAGCCGCTCAGACCGGCATCCTGATAGGCTCCGCGGAGCATTGCGGGCATGTACTGAGTGTCTGAGTCGTCCTTGAGGACAAAGCGGTAGAGCGGTTTGAGGTTGATGCTGACATTGCGGTTCTGCAAGAGCTCGTCGTTGAAACTGCTGCGGGCGAAATCAGAGTCGAGGGCCAGCAGACGGTCGTACTTACGGGATGTGTCGGCAAATGCGGCCCTGCCTGCGCTGTCGGCTGTCATGGCCCTGTAGCGGGCCACCTTGGCCTGGGCCGTACGGTAGTCCTCCTCGGCTGAGGCGTAGAGGCCGAGCTGATTCTTCACATACGAGCGGTTCATGTAGGCGTTCGCAAAATCCGGATACAGCTCTATCGCCCGCGTGAGGTCGTCGATGGCGTCCTGCCAGCGGCCCATCTCGATGAAGAGGATGGAGCGGTTGTAGAGGGCCAGCACGTTCTCGGGGTTGATGTTCAGGACCCGGTCGTAGTCCTCGAGGGCATTGTTCCAGTCGCCTATTCCGGAACGGATCAGGGCACGGTTGTAGAGAGTCAGCGAGTTGTCCGGCTCGCGGGAGAGCACCTCGTCGAAATCCTTCAGCGCTCCCTGGATATCATCCGTCTCGTAGCGGATCAGGGCACGGTTGAAGTAGGCGAAAGTATTGGCCGTGTCGATGGCCACTGCCTGGTCCAGGTCACGAAGGGCATCCTCCAGGCGGTGCTGGGCGTAGTAGATCCTCGAGCGGCGGATGTAGCCCTCGGGGTCGAAGTGCCGCAGGGTTATCGCCCTGTCGTAGTCCTTCAGGGCCCTGGCGGTGTCACCGAGATAGAGATAGGAGGCTCCGCGGTTGAGATAGGCGTCCGGCTCCCTGGGTTCCTTGCTGATGAAGCGGTCGAAGTCCTCCACCGCCTTCTCGAACTGCTGGGACAGGAAATAGGTCACTCCGCGGCTGAAATACAGGCCGTAGTAGTTGGGACGCAGCTCCACTGCCCGCTGCAGGTCCTCGAGCGCCTCGTCGTAGTGACCGAGACGGCTGCGGGTAATGGCCCGGTAATGATATGCGAGGGTGTAGACGGGATTGATCGATATCGCTCTGTCGAAGTCCGACTCGGCTCCGCCGAAGTCTCCCAGATTGTACTTGGCTATGCCTCTGAGGAACCATGCCTCGTGGAGGGAGGGGTCCAGACGGATGATGATGTTGAAATTATCGATCGCACTGATGTACTGTCCCTCCATCATGGCCCGCTGTCCGCGGAAGAAGAACTGGTCTATGTCGTACTGCGCCCTCGCGCTCCACGCCGTCAGCAGCAGGAATGACAGGGCAAGGACTGACCTCAACACGGATGTTCTTCTTTTCATGGATGCAAATATAGTAAATTGGGCGGTATTTTGCTATTCACGCAATGCAGGAGGTGGCCGGAACATAAAAAAAGCTCCGAGGATTCTCGGAGCTTTGGCGGTGCGGACGGAAGATGAACCTTACAGTCAATCAATTCGTCCTCAATATCTTGTAACTACAAATTCTTTAAGTCCTCCTAATAGTCCTCCTGATGGATTTCACTGTTTCGCGCCAACTTGCTACAAAAACATTTGGACAATGCAAATGTAACAAAAATTCATCATGTCCGCTCAAAGTGCAGCTAAAAGTTGTATCATTTCTTTTTCATTGAACTTTCCAACTCTGATGCGATTTCAGTCCTGAAAAATTGCTCAATCCGCACTGCATCGACATCATACTTAGGATTCAACTGTTGAAATTTCATATCACCGGCAAATCTTTCCTTATTGGTCAATGTAGAAAGAATGAATTTACTTTTAATTGTATGGCCAGTGTATCTGCTCGTTTCGGTTGCCATCGGAACAATGTCCTGCCTGTCTTTGAATATGCAGTAAAGGTCGTAATAATCACGGTACTTTCCTCGTGTCAGTGCAAGTTCCATTTTCATTATGGCGATAGAATCTATATCTGCTAGGACAATGTTGCCAGTGAGCGGAACTGTGTCTTTTAATGGATTCCGGCAGTCAGCTATAAAAAAAGACAATTTGACACCATTTACGAAAAACAGAACCTGATCATGTCCCAGCAAATCCATTTCTGGCTCGCTGCCAAAGATTGCAGTAAGTTCCTTTCTTATCACGGGCCAGTCAACGGAACAGTCGCCTTTGAAA
>DVGV01000054.1 GCA_018712545.1 Candidatus Coprenecus merdigallinarum
ATTATTAATCAATTTGAACCTTGCAAAAGGCATTTAATGAAATGAAGAAAGTCTTGATATTCCCGACACCTTTTCTCATAAATGACCCGACAACAGACCAGCAAAATGAGTATATGATCTCACTGCTGATGGAGGAAATGGCCATGGAAGGCATAGGCGATTTCATAGTGGTCAATGCTTTGGACAAATCAAATTATCACGAGGTTGTTCGCAAAATCATTGCTGATCGAAAACCGGACTGGGTGATTGCAGCCGGAGAATCAGCTACGGCTTGTATCAGTCTCCATGGGATAAAAAAGTTACTGGTCAATCCTATTGTCACTTTCGATGATTTGAACAATGTGCCCGAATATGCCCGTCAGCACACCTACGGTTTCTTTGGCGCATTACCGCAGCAGCAGAAAAGCTACGAATTATTTCAATCCGTCTACCCGAATGCGGCTTGGTATGTCAATGCTCCTAATCTGAGCTTGATTGATATTAAAGATATCTCCATATGGATTATTAGTGATAAATCAAATGAGTAAAAATATGATAATCAAAGGACAATACACTTCGGCTGAGATATTCACGGAGAACATCGAGGATGCGGCTTTGCAGTGGGTGAAGGCGCAATGCGACCATCCGGCGTTCGATGGGGTCAGGATAGTGCAGATGCCCGATGTTCATGCAGGAAATTTCTGCAATGTGGGGACGGTGTACCGGGTAGGGGCATATCTTAATCCCGACCATGTGGGTGTGGACATCGGATGTACCATTTCCATGCACAAGCTATCTTCCGCAGTCGCTCCGGAAGATTTCGCCCTGCTTGACCACAGAATCCGTGAGGCCATTCCGACCGGCATGGAGATTTGCGGGAAGAATAGCCTGAACGAAAAGGAACTGTTCCGCTTTCTTGACTCGCAATACCGGAAAGCGCGGTCATCCGCTCCTGACCTGATTAATGAAGCGCCGCGAATAGATGCCAGCTTCGTTTCGGATTTCTGCAGCAGGATAAAGTTGCAGGAAGCGATATTCTATAAAAGCCTCGGAACGCTCGGCGGAGGCAACCACTTCATTGAATACGGTGAGGATGAGCAAACGCATGAAGGATGGCTGACTATCCATTGCGGATCCCGGAACGTGGGGGTAAAAGTGGCAAACTATTGGCACAACATCGCTCAAAATCCCAAACGGGCGCAATTCATCGGCTATCTATGGGGCGATACTCTTAACGGCTATCTCTCCGATATGGTCATAGCTCAGGCGTATGCCCTCTATAACCATCATATCATCAGTGACCGTATTTTTGCCATACTGAGGAAACTCTGCAAGGCTAAATGCTCGGAGTCTATATTCACCACGCACAATTATATTTCCGTATGCGAGGAATATCCCATGCTGCGTAAAGGAGCAGTTGCAGCCCCTAAAGAGGAGCGCTTCTGCCTGCCTTTCAACATGCGTGACGGCATTGCCGTCTGTGTGGGCAAAGGAAATGCAGATTGGAACTGTTCCGCTCCGCACGGAGCCGGGCGTGCCATGTCGAGAAATGCCGCTAAGAAGAATATAGGGATGGAAGAGTTTGAAAAGTCCATGAACGGCATATTCTCCACCTCCGTCTGTTCCGGTACGCTCGACGAGTCGCCACAGGCATACAAACCAATGGAAGAAATATTGCGTCTGATAGAGCCGACAGCCGAAGTCATCACGATGGTCAGACCCCGCTTAAACATTAAAGATATTCCCCAATGAAAAAGTATATACAGCTCACAGCCGGACGGGGCCCCGTGGAATGTGCCCGTGCCGTCGCGCTGGTAGCCGGTGAACTGCTCAAGGACTTTCCGGATGCCGAACTCGTGGAAAGTGAGCCTCACAACGCGGAGCCGGACTGCTACATGTCGATGCTGTTTCTTGCCGAAGTAAATCCCGCCAAGGAACAAGAGTGGAGCGGAACGGTTCTCTGGCGTGCGGCATCAAACCCTTACCGTCCCGGCCATCCTCGCAGGAACTGGTTTGTCGGCGTGGAGTTTATTGATCCCATCTCATTTCCGGATGTGTCGGATAAAGACATTGTGTATGAAACAATGCGCTCGGGAGGACACGGAGGACAGAACGTAAACAAAGTGGAGACGGCTGTCCGGGCCACCCATCTGCCGACCGGAATTTCCGTCAAGTGCAGCAGCCAACGCTCGCAGTCGCAGAACAAAGAAAGGGCACGCAGCCTGCTTCTCCTGAAACTGCAGCAAAGAAAAGACTCCGCCGCAGCATCTTTCCGTGAGGCCAAATGGGGCAGGCATACTGCACTTATGCGCGGAAATCCCGTGAAAACATTCTCGGGAGCATTATAAAGCAACTGCCATAATCAGTTACACGAAATTCAGAGTGCGGATATGCCTCTTAGGAAATTTTTTGAGTTGCTGTAGAAATTATCTCCTTACTGGCGAATTTTACGTAAAAACCGCACTCTCAACTGGCGATTTTTCTTAACTGTTCTGATAAAATTTCTGATATTCAGTTCATGTCCCGGACGGCAGACGGGCACGCGATACCGGAAAGGGAACCGCACAGCCCGGATTACTGATACAGGAACCGCTTGATGCTCTTCTTGGCCGTCTTCTCGAATTCCTCGTAGCGGATCTGCACTTTGGCTATCTGGGAATAGGCCGGCAGCTGCTGGTTCAGCTCGAGGCGGTTGGCTTCCATTGCTTTGGCGACGTCCGCTTCCGTAAGGGAGGATGCATAAGCCTCGTCGAAGTCCGGGAATATCAGCGCCACCAGCTTTCCGTTCCGGAGGATGACCAGCGATTCGGCCACGTAGGGCATGTTGTTCAGCCTGTTCTCAATCTCTTCCGGGTAAATATTCTGCCCGGAGGCCGTCAGGAGCATGTTCTTGCTGCGTCCGCGGACCGTGATGCAGCCGTCGGCGTCCATGGTGCCCAGGTCTCCGGTATGGAGCCAGCCTCCTCTGTCGATGATCTGGGCCGTGGCTTCGGGATTCTTGTAGTAACCCAGCATGGTGTTGGTGCCGCGGCATACTATCTCGCCGGCGGTACCGGCCGGATCGGGAGACAGGATGCGCACTTCCATCCGTGACGCTGCCCGTCCGCAGGAACCCTGCCGGAGGGTCTCCCAGCGGCTGGAGCAGATGATGGGCCCGCACTCGGTCATGCCGTATGCGATGGTATACGGGAAGCCTATCTGCCTGAGGAAGCGCTCTACTTCGGCATTGAACGGGGCCCCGCCTATGATGATTTCATCGAATTGTCCTCCGAATATCTCCATCGCCTCCCTGCGCGCGAAGGCCTTTACCCTGTCGTTGATGACCGGCATGCGCAGAAGCAGCTTCCCTATGGTATTGTCCACCCTCGGCAGGATGTTCTTCTTGATGATCTTCTCCACGACAAGCGGAACGCATGAGATCACCTTGGGCCGTATCTCCGCGAAGGACTGCGCGATGATCTTGGGCGAGGGCATCCTCGTCAGGAAGTGCAGGTGGGCGCCGGCGGCAAAGCCGTACAGGAAATCGTAGACCATGCCGAATACGTGCCCGAGGGGCAGCATGGAGACAATATTGTCGCCGGGCTCGACGCGCAGCATCTCCCGGCAATAGTCCACATTGCTCCACAGACTGCGGTAGGGAAGCATTACGCCCTTGGAATAGCCGGTGGTGCCGGATGTATAGTTTATGACCGCCAGCTCGTCAGGAGAGGCTTCACGCCGGTAGTGGATGTGCTCAGGGCGGAAATGCTTGGGATAGCGGGCTCCGTACAGGGCGTTACGCTGGCTGTAGGCTTTCCTCAGGGCCTCATTGCGGCAGATTATAGTGGAAAAGTCCTCCATCAGCACGATGCATTCGAGCAGAGGCATCGCCGCCTCGTCCAGAGCTTCCCAGGCACGGGCTCCCACAAAGAGCAGTTTCGCTTCGGAATGGTTGACAATGTGGTGGATGTTGTCCGCCTTGAACTCATGCAGTATGGGCACAATGACCGCACCGTAGGTCACGGTAGCGAGAAAGACGACACCCCAGTGGGCGCTGTTCCGCCCGCATACGGCGATCTTGTCGCCTGGACGTATGCCGGCACTCTCGAGCACTATGTGGAACTTGGCTATCTTGCGGGCCACGTCCTTGTACTGCAGGGTCACGCCCTTATAATCGGTCAGGGCCTTGCGGTCCCAGTTCCGGACAATACTCCGTTCTATATAGTCAATAAAGGTAGATGCTTTTTCCATATTATAATTTTAAGGGAGCCGTCTCCTGCGGAATTCGTAGCAGGTGACGGCGGTGGCGATGGCCACGTTGAGGGATTCGGCGGAGCCGTCTGGGTTGGAGGCGAATGAGGGGATGTGCAGCCTGCGGGTGGCGGCGGCCATGAGGGCGGGGGAGAGGCCGTCCCTCTCGCTGCCCATCAGGATCAATGCCCGGGTGGTGTCCAGGGCGGCGGAGCGGATGTCCTCTCCGTCGAGGGCAGTGGCGTAGACGGGGATTCCGGCGGCGGTGCATCCGCGCACAAGCGCATGAAGGTCGCAGGTGACGGCCCGCTGGCGGAAGATGGAGCCCATGGTGGCCTGGACGGTCTTGGGATTGTATAGGTCGACGCAGTCGGGGGAGAGGTAGACGGTGCCGATGCCGAACCAGTCGGCCAGGCGCAGGATGGTGCCGACGTTCCCCGGGTCGCGGACGGAGTCCAGTCCGAGGCAGAGGCCTGAGGGCAATGCGGGGGCCGGGGCATTGTCCTGCATCTCTTCCGGAGGGATGCGCAGCACGGCGAGGGCAGGAGAGGGGGACGAGAGATGACTCATCCGTCCCATGACCTCCTCCCCGACATCTGGGAGACGGTAGACCGCCTCCACGGGGAAGCGCTTCTGCGTCAGGGCCTCCCCGACCATTTTCTCTCCCTCGACGACGAAAAGCCCCAGCTCCTCCCGGAATTTTTTCTGTCCGAGGGAGCGGATGAGCCTGATGTCGGCCTTGGAGGGGATGCGGTCGCTTAGCATTTCCTATACTAAAGCTTAATAGCCGAGTATCTTGAGCATCGACTTGTAGGTCTGCTCCTTGCTGAAGAGCTTGGTGGTGTAGTCCCCGTCCGGTGTCTTGTCGATGATGATATGCTTGGGAGCGGGCTGGAGGCAGTGCTGGATGCCGCCGTAGCCGGCGATGGACTCCTGGTAGGCTCCGGTGTGGAAGAAGCCGATGTACAGGGGTTCCGGGTCGTCCGGGGTGACCTTCGGGAGGAAGATGGCGTTGGCGTGCTCCTCGGCGTTGTAGTAGTCCTGGCTGTCGCAGGTGAGACCTCCGAGGAAGACTCTCTCGTAGGGCTTGTCCCATTTGTTGATGGGCAGGAGGATGAACTTCTGCTTGATGCCCCAGATGTCGGGGAGGGTGGTCATGAAGGAACTGTCTACCATGTACCATTTCTCGCGGTCGTTCTGCTGCTTGACTCCTAGGATGGAGAATATGGTGGCTCCGCTCTCGCCTACGGTGTAGGAACCGAACTCGGTGAAGATGTTGGGCTCGGCGACTCCGCGGGAGTTGCAGATGCTCTTGATCTGGGCCACGACCTCCTCGATCATATATTCGTAGTCGTAGTCCATGCCGAGGGAGTTCTTGATCGGCAGTCCGCCTCCGATGTTCAGGGAGTCGAGGGTAGGGCAGACGGCCTTGAGGTTGCAGTAGACGTTGACGCACTTGCCCAGCTCGTTCCAGTAGTAGGCATTGTCCTTGATGCCGGTGTTGATGAAGAAATGCAGCATCTTGAGGCTGAACTTCTTGTTCTGGCTGAGCTTTTCCTGGTAGAAGGGCATGATGTCCTTGTAGCGGATGCCGAGGCGGGAGGTGTAGAAGTCGAACTTAGGCTCTTCCTCGGATGCGATTCTTATTCCCAGCATGCTGGGCACATTTATCACGGCGTCGAGCTGTTCCAGCTCCG
Organism: Candidatus Coprenecus merdigallinarum; assembly: GCA_018712545.1. Taxonomy (GTDB): domain Bacteria; phylum Bacteroidota; class Bacteroidia; order Bacteroidales; family UBA932; genus Coprenecus; species Coprenecus merdigallinarum. Next base: position 5,907 of record DVGV01000054.1, read on the forward strand.
GCATATTGTCCAGAACCGGGATAGTGTTGTACCAGCCGTCATTGATGAACTGGGCAATATTGGATATATAGGATTCTTTCTTGTAACCGTTGCATATAATGTATAGGTCCTTGTCCACCACCTTGCTGTCGTACAGTGATTCGATCAGGTTGAAATCAAATGCGGACGATGTCTCGATATGGATATCATTCTTGAGCGCCTCCTCCAGAACGAAGGAAAAATGAGAGCTTTTCGTGCAGTAACAATAGTGATAGTCACCCTGATAGTCAACTTTGGCCATAGCGACATTGAACATCCTCTTTGCTCTCTGGATCTGATAGGATATCTTCGGGAGATAGGATATTTTAAGAGGCGTGCCGTACTGTCCGATTACATCCATCATGGGAATATCATGAAAATAGAGCAGGCCGTCCTCCACACGAAACTCATCCTGCGGAAACTCGAACGACTGGTTGATCAGATCAATGTACTTGTTCTTCATAATCGACAATCCAATTAAGTTACTTTATCTTTTTTCAGGAGCATCCGGCTCACCCGGATTTTTTCCGCCTGCAAATATATCCAAGTATTTTGATTTACGTGTAAAAATTATAAATTTGCATAAACTAATTTTGATGCATCAGGGCAGACTTCTATATATCCTCCTATTCTGCATATCAGTGCCGTCACTGTTCCTCCTGGAATCGTGCAGCACGACTAGAACCCTGTCCGAAGGCCAGACCAGGCTGAAAAGCAACGTAGTGACAGTTGTCAACCGCAAGGAGCACCCTGATTTCCAAGACCCGACTCTTGACAACTACATCCGGCAGAAACCGAACACCTATTTCATCAAGACCCGCCGCGGAGGCTGGAACCCTTTCCTGTACATATCCAACTGGACCAACGGAAAGGGCGGGGGATGGGACCGCTTCGTCACCAAACTCGGACAGGCGCCCGTAGTGTTCGACCCCGCTCTGATGGAGGACAGCAGGGACAACATCTCGACGCACCTCAAATACACAGGTTACTACGGCTCCCACGTCCAGGCCATCGCCAGCGTTCTCAACAGACAGACAGTCGTCGACTACCTCGTGACCCTCGGCAAGCAGTATCCGATAAAGTCCATTTACTACGAGGTGGACAATCCTGATCTTGCGGAAGAGATTTTCAAAGACACTGTCAACTCTCTCATTCAGAGAGGCAAGCCCCTTTCAGAAGACCTGCTTGACAAAGAATCCGAGCGGTCGGCGGCCTACCTGCGCAACCAGGGATACTACGAGTTTTCCAAGAACTTTTACTTTTTTGCCGCAGATACCGTCTCGGTACAGGACTCCGCGCTGCTGCGTATCTCAGTCCGCAACTATCCCAGGGGAGGCAGTCCTGACGAAGCAGTCCGCCACCGGCGTTTTTACTTCGGGAAAGTGGAGATATATCCGGTATCGGACAACATACGCTACAGAGCTTCGGTCGCAAGCAGAATTCCGCAGGTCCTGGACACGGTCAACTACGGAGATATCACTATTCTTTACGACAAAAAACGCAGGATACGTCCTTCCATGCTGGACAAGATGAACCGCATAGTGCCCGGAGAGCTGTACAACGAGAGCATAGTCAACAACACCTACCAGAGGATGTCCAACCTACGTATCTACAACAGCGTGAGCGTCGAGCTGACCAAGGCAGACACCAATACCGTAGACTGCAGCATCCGTCTGATTCCCTCCAAGACCCATGGATACAAGGTCAATCTGGAAGCCTCCACCAACTCCACCGGTCTTATCGGCATCTCCCCGTCGATATCCTACTACAACCGCAATATATTCAAAGGAGGAGAGTGGCTGTCACTCTCGGTCTCCGGCAATTTCCAGTTCTCAGTGCGCAACTCCACCAGAGCTACGGAGTTCGGAGCCAACGCCGGACTGAGCTTTCCGACATTTGTCCTGCTCCCGGACCGGATGTTCAAGAACATCATACCGCGCACTGACATCGAGCTGTCCTACAACTTCCAGCGCCGCCCCGAGTACACCCGCAACATGATCGGAGCGAACTTCGGCTGGAGCTGGAGCAGCCAGTCCAACAAGTTCTACTTCAAGGTAGTCCCCCTGCAGATCAACATAGTCAACCTGCCGGTCTACAGCGACTCATTTCTCGAGTCGCTCACCAACCCGTTTGTCCGCGAGGCCTACAAGAACCATTTCGAGGCAGGATTGGGATTTGACCTTCAGTACAGCAGCGATCCGAGCATCAACCCCGCCAATTCCTATTTCAAGGCCGATTTCCAGTTCGACATCGCCGGCAACCTTATCTCAGCCTTCAACCCCCTCATGCCGGTCGACTCATCAGGATTCAGAACCATTTGGAACTCGCCCTACTCGCAGTTCGTCAGAGGTGAGCTCTCTCTAGTGTACACATGGAAGTTCGGCCGCGACAACAAGCAGGCCTTAGCGGTCCGCGGACTCGGCGGTATAGGATACGCCTACGGAAACTCTGCCAAGATGCCGTTCGAGCGCCTCTTCTGGGCAGGCGGCTCCAACAGCCTCAGGGGCTGGACGGCCCGCAGCGTAGGTCCCGGCTCGTCCCGGATGGACCGGACCTTCTCCATCCCCAACCAGACCGGAGACATGCGGCTGGAGGCCAACATCGAGTACCGTTTTCCCCTTTTCTCCATTTTCAGGGGGGCGGTCTTCGCCGACTGGGGTAATGTCTGGAACCTCGAGCGTACAGGCAGGCACGAATCCATGGGCGGAGGCTCCGGCGAGGATCATTCGACAGAAGAGCTGTCCTATTTCAGATGGGGCGATGTTTTCAGAACTTCGGCATTCAGTGCGGGAGCAGGCCTGAGGATCGATCTCAATTTCGTCGTGGTGCGCTTCGACGTAGGCATAAAACTCTACGACCCGGCGACTCAGCTGTGGCCGAATATCCGGACCTGGTTCAGTAGGGGCGGATACGCATTCCAGTTCGGTATCGGATATCCGTTCTAGAAAGATCTTACAGCTTCCCTTACGGCGACAAGCTGCTTCAGCAGGCTCTCCATGAGGGAGAGCCGCAGCATATTTGCCCCGTCAGACAGTGCGGATGCAGGGTCGGGATGGGTCTCCATGAACAGGCCGTCGGCACCGGCTGCCACTCCGGCACGGGCCAGGACGGAAATCATATCAGGATGACCTCCTGTCACCCCTGAAGCCTGATTCGGAGCCTGTAACGAATGTGTTACATCGAAAACCACCGGGAAACCTGTTTTCTGCATGACCGGTATGCCGCGGAAATCCACGACCAAATCCGAGTAACCGAATTGTGTCCCTCGCTCTGTAAGAATAATTTTCGAATTGCCCGCATGAACGGCTTTCTCCGCGGCAAACCGCATTGCGGCAGGGGAGAGGAACTGTCCCTTCTTGATATTGACCCATCTGCCCGTCCTGGCGGCAGCCTCAATCAGATCTGTCTGACGACAGAGAAAAGCCGGTATCTGCAGCATGTCAACACCGTAGGAGGCTGCGAGCCGGGCCTCTTCGGGCTGATGTACGTCGGTAACCACCGGTATCCGTAAATCCTCTCTGATCTCCGCCAGGATTTCCAGGCCCTCACGGTCACCTATGCCTGTGAATGAATCGTAACGGGAGCGATTGGCCTTCCTGTAGGAAGCCTTGAATATAAAAGGTATCGCGTATTTTTCGGTCAGTCCGCAAAGCTCAGAGGCAATCGCCCTGGTAATGTCACGGTTCTCTATGACACACGGACCGGCAATGAGCGTGAACATGGAGGCGCTGAATGTAATTTCCCTCATATTGTCGTCAATGCTGGTTTTTATCGGAGTACTTAGGCCACATCTGTTCCATCCGCGCACGTATGTCCCTCTCACGGGGATTGTCCCCGGGATTGTAAAAACGGGTACCGCTCAAGTTCTCCGGAAGAAACTCCTGATCAGTGAAATTACCCTTGAAATCATGTGCATAGCGGTATCCCTCATGATAGCCCAGGTCTTTCATCAGTTTGGTGGGAGCATTGCGCAGATGCAGGGGGACGGGGGAGTTGTCACCGCTGTTAACGAGTCCCAGAGCGGCATCAATGGCCATATAGGAAGAATTGCTCTTGGCGCATGTGGCGAGGTATATGGCACACTCGGAAAGAATGATGCGCGCCTCAGGCATTCCTATCTTGTGGACGGCATCAAAGGTCGACTGAGCCAGCAGCAGGGCGTTAGGATTGGCCAGACCGATGTCTTCCGAGGCCAGAATCACCATCCTGCGGGCAATGAAGAGGGGGTCTTCTCCGCCGGCCAGCATCCGGGCCATCCAGTAGACGGCTCCGTTCGGGTCCGAGCCGCGTATGCTCTTGATGAAGGCAGAGATGATGTCGTAGTGCATCTCCCCGTTCTTGTCATAGACTGTGATGTTCTCCTGCAGGCGGTCGGCCACTGTGGCGTCGTCGATGATTACAGGAGCTTCAGGAGGAAATGAATTGACAACTATCTCGAAGATATTGAGCAGTTTACGGGCATCACCGCCGGAGAATCGGAACAGGGCTGTCCGCTCGCGTACCTCGATATTGCGGGAACTCAGATAGGCGTCCTGGTTCAGGGCCCTATCCAGCAGCTGCTCCAGATCCTTGACTTCCAGGGACTTCATAACGAATACCTGGCATCGGGAAAGCAGCGGCGTGATGACCTCGAAGGAAGGATTCTCGGTAGTGGCTCCGATGAGAGTGACCGTACCGGTCTCCACAGCTCCCAGCAGGGCGTCCTGCTGGGACTTGGAGAAACGGTGTATCTCGTCGATGAAGAGTATCGGGGAGCCTTTGGCGAAGATGGAGTTGTCCTTGGCCCGGGCGAAAACATCGCGCAGGTCCTTGACTCCGGAACTGATGGCAGAGAGCGTATAGAAGTCGCGGTGCAGCTCCTTGGAAACGATGTGGGCAAGAGTTGTCTTGCCCACGCCGGGAGGTCCCCACAGGATGAAGGAAGATATGTTGCCCGACACAATCATCTTCCGCAGCACGGCTCCGGGACCCACCAGATGTTCCTGACCGACGAACTCCGCGAGGGAATTCGGGCGCATGCGCTCGGGAAGAGGTATGCCGGGAGCGGACGGAACCGTATTTAACATAATATAAATTGTGTTAGAACAGTTGCTGTTCGATGGACTGCAGCAGCTTGAGCTGAGCTTTGGTCCGGACGAGGTTGTGCTCCGGATATTTCACCTTGTAGTACTTGTCGCCGTCTATATAGTCCATGAGGAAACGCAGTACCTGCTCGTATGTGATATACCTGGCAGAGAAAGGAAGATACTGCCGCTCGATGTCGGTCAGGAAGCTTCCGGCCTCGGACAGATAGCCGCGCAGGAACGCATCGTACATCTCCCGGCTCATGGACACGTTGTCCAGGTTCGGGTCGTCCTCGGCACCAGTGTTGGTGTACGAACGGATGGAATCTCCGAAGTCATACAGGCACGGAGCCTTGAGCACTGTGTCCAGATCGAGAACACACAGTACGTTGCCTTCCTTGTCAAACAGCATATTGGCTATCTTGGTGTCATTGTGAGTTACTCTCAGGGGTATCTGTCCGTTTTCTATCAGCTTGTAAAAATCCAGCATCACGTCTCTTCTGGACTCCACCTCGGCAATCAGGTCACGGACGGAAGCGGCTCTGTTCTGAGGATCCCTGGCCAGAGTGTCGTCCCATTGTCCGAAACGGAACTTAATATTGTGAAACCCGGGAAGAGTGTCTACCAGCGGCTGGTCAAAATCCGAGAGCATTGCCTGGAATTTGCCTATGCCGCGGCCTCCGCGCTCGGCCAGCAGCGGAGTGTCCGCCTTGTCGTAGCTGACGGAGTCTCCTATAAATACCGTTACACACCAATATTCTCCCTCATAAACATAATAGAGCCTGCCGTCATTGGCCGGCACCACTGTGAGCGCCTCCCTCATGGGATCGCCTCCGGCTGCCCGGATTTTCTTCTTGAGATGGGCTGTTATAGCCTGAATATTGTTCATCATACCGGGTATATCCTTGAAAATGTTTGTATTCTTGCGCTGAAGAATATACTTAACGGGACTTCCCGAGAGTTTGATGATATATGTGTCGTTGATAAATCCGTCACCGAGAGTATCCACCTGCGCCGGTGTGCCGTCAAGCTGGAAGCTGCGGGCTATCTCTAGAAGCTGTGTACCTGTAATCATATCTTTAATAGCTAGTTAAGATTTAAGTGTTATTGTAATCTGAGTAATGTTCCTGCATCGGAGGCGATTCTCACATCGACCGGAGTACTGCTGTTGAGTTCCTCGGTTTCCTTCATTCCGAAATATTCAAAGGCGTGCTTCGGAATGTTTACCTTGATATGTACGCGGTCGTTTGAGAAATTGGCAGCGCAAAGGTACACACTGCTGTTGAATTTGCGCATGAACACAAAATAGCGGTCCGGATCGAAATACTCCGACCGCGGGTTGGCATACTCCAGGTCGAAGGTCTCACCACGGCGGATCGCAGGCTCTGATGCCTTCTTCATGAATTCCCTGTACACTACGTAAAGAGCCTGTTCCTCATATCCAAGATATTTCATGGAATCCCCGGCCTTGAGACCGCGGAGCCATGCCCTGACCTTGGGCAGCGAGCAGAAATCGAAGATAGACGTCTTCTCCGGTCCCTCTCCCAGCTCCTGTCCGAAGTAGAGCATGAACGGAGCGGTATTGAAAAACAGGGACACGAAAAGAGCCGCCAGTCCGCCGAACGGACTGCCTGCGAAATAAGGGGAGGAAATCCTGTCCTCGTCGTGGTTCTCCAGGAAATTCAGCATCCTCGCCTGGTATTTGCCCAGTTTCTGCCACTCGCCTGTCAGGCAGCTGGCCGGAGCCTCTCCCCTGACTATTCGCCTCAATGTGTCATAGAAACCGGACTTGTCGTACAGGTAGTCGAAACCGCCCCTGTCGAACAAATCCGGGTAATTGTCGGGCTGATAGGCCTCTCCTATGAATATAAGTTTCGGATATACCTTCTTTACCGAGGCGATGCACCACTGCCAGAAATCTACAGGAACGAGCTCCACCATGTCACAGCGGAAGCCCCCTACTCCCTTGGACGCCCAGAAGAGCAGGATGTCCCTCATTTTCTCCCAGGTGTCCCGGTCTGTATAATTGAGCTTCACAGTATCGGTCCAGTCTCCGTCATGGATGTGTCCGGGATAGAAGTTGTTCTCCCCGAAGCTGTTTACCGTGCTGCGGTAAGCCGGCGACACATGGTTGGGCACGAAGTCTATAATCGTGTCCATTCCTGCCTCACGTGTACGGGTCACCAGGGCCTCGAACTCCTGCATGCGGCTGCCTTCCTTCGAGGCGAGGTAAGGATTGACGTCATAGTAGTCGGTAATGGCGAACGGAGAGCCAGCACCGCCCTTTACCCCGGGGTCACCCGGGACGGCATGCCGGATTACTCCGGTATACCACACGTATGAGACATTGAGCCGGCGGATTTCCCCGAGAACTGACGCCGTAATGTCCTTGAACTTTCCGGTACCGTTCTCGGAGAGGGTTCCTCCCGGCCTGTTGGTGCTGCGCGTATTTCCGAAAACACGCGGCAGCATCTGGTATATCACGAACTTGCCTTTCATCATTTATTTTTCAGGGCGTTCCCAGTTCAGAATCCTATAGAAATCATACTCTTCGGGATCGGCCACATACTTCCTTGCTGCCTCGTAGTCCTCGGGGCCGATATAGTGGAGCATGTATTTTACGATATTCTGCACCTGCTCGCGAGAGATATCCACACAGCGGGGAGGAATCTTGCCTGTCGCAGGATCCTGAAGATCCTTGAGGTACAGCGGGGTGATGTCTCCTGCGCGGTCCACGTACACCATACATCCGGTCTCACCTGCATCAAAGAGCTTCCATACGCCGTAGGCCATCTGGGAGCAGTATGTGATGTCGTAGGACACAGGGTTGTTGCATCGTACATCGTAGCCTATCTCGATGGGACGTATCTTGGCCCTGAGTCCGAGTTCTCCGAGTTTTTTCTCGAGAACTGTGCAGAAAATCTGAGCCTTGGAGACCTTTCCGAGTTCAGGATGTCCGTGCTCGTCATAGGAGAATGTCACGCCGGTAGCCTTGAGATCCTCCTCGCTGAGCTCGTAGAAGATACCCTCGGAGACTATCACTCCTCCGTAGGTGATGCCCATAATCTTGCGCTTGAGGATGGCGGATACGGCCAGACGGACTATCTTGTCGATGGTGGCGCCGGTCCTGTTGAACATCTCGGGAATTACGAGCATGGGATAATGGCATGAGGAGGCTATGCCGAGGGCCAGATGGCCGGCGGAGCGTCCCATTGCCGACACGAGGAACCATGTACCGCTTGTGCGGGCGTCCTCGTATACGATAGTAGCCACGCGGGTACCCTCCGACTTGGCTGACTCATAACCGAAAGTGGGCTGGTTGTCAGGCAGGGGGAGGTCATTGTCGATGGTCTTGGGAACGTGTATGTTCTGAATATGGATGTTATGCGAAAGAAGATACTTTGTGAGTCTGTTGGCAGTAGAGGCAGTGTCGTCTCCGCCGATGGTGACCAGCAGCTTGATATTGTTGTCTGTGAAAAACTTCAGGTTGAAATGATGCTCCAGGTCGTCGTCTGTGGGTTTGAAGCGGCTCATCATCAGGTAGGAACCGCCGCGGTTGTAGATGTTGTCGGCCAGGAAGAAATCTATATCGATATGGTTGGGTTTCTCACTGAAAAGGCCCTTGTAGCCCTCATGAAGTCCGATTACCCTGTAGCCCTTGGCCAGGAAAGTCTTTGCAATTGTTCCGATTACTGTGTTGATTCCAGGTGCAGGACCACCTCCTGCTAAAATTACAATTGACGGTGTCATAATTCGTATGATTTGATTTTAATACATATCCGTGCAAATTTACAACTTATTATTGAAACCAGCCAACATTTTTGATATCTTTGTATGATTTATGGCACCTAAAGAAATATCAAAAAAACAGGCACAGGAGAGGATTGAACACCTCCGCACGGAGCTGAACCGGCACAACTACCGCTATTATGTGCTCAACGATCCCGAGATAACGGATTTTGAGTACGACGTAATGATGATGGAGCTGGCGTCCCTGGAGAAAATGTATCCGGAACTGACTTCTCCCGACTCCCCCACTATGAGAGTCGGAAGCGACATAGCGGGGAAAACTCCCGGCACCAGAGAGTTCCGCCAGTACAGGCACCGCTGGCCCATGCTGTCCCTCGGCAACACATATAATATAGAGGAACTCCAGGACTTCGACAGGAGGGCGCGCGAGGCCTCCGGAGAGAAATTCGCCTATAGCTGTGAACTCAAGTTTGACGGAACGGCCATCAGCCTGAGCTATTCCAGAGGACAGCTCGTGAGAGCGCTCACCCGCGGAGACGGGACGGTCGGGGATGAAGTCACTGACAATGTACGGACCATTCCGTCCATCCCGTCCGACATCGGGGACGTGCCGTGGGACTTTGAGATACGCGGAGAGATATACATGCCCTTCGCATCCTTCAACTCTCTGAACGAGGAACGGGCCGACATCGGCGACGCCCCCTTCGCCAACCCCCGCAACGCAGCCGCCGGATCCCTCAAGACCCTCGACCCGGAGGAGGTGCGCCGCCGCGGACTCGAGTGCGTCCTCTATCACATAATAGGAGACAATCTTCCCTTCAAATATCATTCAGAAGCCCTGCAGTGGGCAGCCGCCCATCATTTTCCCATATCGGAATACTCCAGGCTCTGCCTGGATATGGACCAGGTGAGGGATTACATCACGGAATGGGATACACGCCGCAAGGACCTGCCTTTCGCCACCGACGGCATCGTCATCAAGGTGGACGACCTGGCCCTCCAGGCCCGCCTGGGCTTTACGGCCAAGTCTCCCCGCTGGGCCACGGCCTATAAGTTCAAGCCCGAGCAGGACCTCACCCCCCTCCTTTCCATTGACTATCAGGTAGGACGTACCGGAGCCATAACCCCGGTGGCCAATCTGGAGCCTGTCTCCCTGTCTGGCACGACCGTCAGGCGGGCATCCCTCCACAATGCCGACCAGCTGGAGCAGCTGGACATCCATATCGGAGACTGGGTCTATGTGGAGAAGGGCGGGGAGATCATCCCCAAGATTACCGGAGTGGAGCTTTCGAAGCGGCCAGATGGCGCTCCCCTGCCCCATTTCCCCACCCATTGTCCCGACTGCGGCTCCCTTCTGGTCAAGGACGAGAGCGAGGCCCGGCACTACTGTCTCAACGAGGCATGCCCGACGAGGGTCAAGGGTGCCTTCCTGCATTTTATCTCCCGTAAGGCCATGAATATCAATGCCGGTGAGGCTACCATCGACCAGCTCTACGACAAGGGGTATATCCGGGAACTGCCGGACCTCTACCGGCTGGACATGGAAAAGCTCCTGACCCTGGACGGCTGGAAGGAAAAATCCGCCGGCAACTTCCTGGACAGCATAGAGGCTTCCAAGCGGGTGCCCTTCGGTAGGGTGCTGTTTGCCTTGGGCATCAGGCATATAGGCGAGACTACCGCCAAGACCCTCGCAGCCCGTTTCAGGGATATCGGAGCGATGGAGAAGGCCTCGCGGGAGGATTTCCTGGAGGTGGAGGACATCGGGGATGTGATAGCGGACTCCCTGGCGGAGTATTTTGAAAATGAAAACCATAGAAGAATCATACAGGAACTCCGGGATTTCGGCCTGCAATTTGCAGACAACACCGCATCATCGCGGTTCTCCGACCGCCTGGAAGGATGCACCGTGGTCATCTCAGGCAACTTCTCCCGCCCGAGGGACGAGATGAAGGCCCTTATAACAGCCCACGGAGGCAAGAATACCGGCTCGGTCAGCGGCAAGACCACCTACCTGCTGGCCGGGGAGAAGGCCGGACCCGAAAAACTTGCGAAGGCAGACAAACTGGGAATCAAAATTATAAGCGAGGAAGAATTTTACAGTATTATAAACTCTTAAACCTATTTTACAATATGATCCAGATCAGCAACAAAGTGTTCTACATCGGAACCAATGACAGAAAGAAACACCTGTTCGAGAACAACTGGCCCCTGCCCAACGGAGTGGCCTACAACTCATACATCATCGCCGACGAGCATCCCGCACTGGTGGATACTCTTGAGTACGGCTCGGATCCCGACTACCTCTCCAATATCGACTCCGCTATCGGAGGACGCGACCTGGAGTATCTGGTGGTCAATCACATGGAGCCCGACCATTCCAGCATGATCGGCGAGATTCTCCGCCGCTACCCCAGGGTGAAGGTGGTGGCCAACTGCAAGACATTCAAGATTCTCGAGTCCTACTATCCCCTGCCCGCGGAGAACGTCTATGAGATCAGGGAGGGCGATATCCTCGAGTTGGGCTACCACAAGCTCACTTTCGTGATGGTGCCCTGGGTGCACTGGCCCGAGACCATGGTCACCTACGACACTGTGGACCAGATCCTCTTCTCCTGCGATGCCTTCGGATCTTTCGGAACCCTGGACGGCGGCATCTTCGACGATACCGCAAACTTCGCATTCTACGAGGAGGACATGCTGCGCTATTATTCCAACATCGTGGGCAAGTGGAGCGGCATGGTGCAGAAGGCCTTCAAGAAGCTGGAGGGCGTACCGGTCAGGATTATCTGCCCCTCCCACGGCCTCATCTGGCGCAAGGATCCGGGCAAGGTACTGGCGCTTTACGACAAGTGGAGCAAGTATGAGGCCGAGGACGGCTTCGTAATAGCATACGCCTCGATGTACGGCAATACCGAGAAGTTTGCCGACGAAATAGCCCGTCAGATATCCGCTCTGGGCGTCAGGGACATCCGCGTATACGATGTGTCCAAGACACACGTATCCTATCTGCTGACGGCCATCTGGAAATACAGGGGTCTCGTACTGGGAAGCTGCGCCTACAACACCGGCATGCACCCGATGATGGCACTGCTGACCCATGAGATATCAGTATCGGCACCTCAGAACAAGATTCTGGGTATATTCGGAGGCTCAAGCTGGAACGGAGCGGGAGCGAAAGCCCTGAAAGAATTCGCCGAGAAGGCCAAGATGCCTGTCACAGGAGATCCGGTCGAGTTCCTCGGCCGTCCCTACACATCGGACTTAGAGAAGACTGCCGCCTTCGCCAAGAAGCTCGTAGATGCAATGCGCGGATAACATAAGACGGTTCAAGGAATTTTTCCGGGACGGCATCTGGGACATCAACACCTCCGACCTTGGCCGGGCAAAGGCCAAGGTCGTCAGGTATATCAGGATAGTACTGCTCACTGCCCGTAATTTCTCCCACCAGAACGTCGGTCAGCAGGCCGTGGCCCTGAGCTTCTTCACGACCATGGCCTTCGTGCCCTTTCTGGCAGTAGCATTCGCCATATCCAACTACGCAGGACTGGGAGACCATCTGAGGGAGCTGATATACGACAATTTCGGACGTGATACGGTAGTCGACCACATACTCACATTCGCCGACAACATCATCGCAGCCTCACAGGAAGGCATATACGGGATTATCTCGTCATTGATATTCCTCTGGGTGGTAATCTGGATGATGACAAGAATCGAATGGTCTTTCAACCGGATATGGAAGGCCGGACGCAACAGGATACTTTGGAAAAGGATACTGGCATATATCATTACGATTGTCTCCTCGCCTTTCATCATCATCGTATTTCTGTCAGTGGCCCTCTCGATATCTGACGGGATCAATGCCCTTGGACTCGAGATACCGCTGCTGAGCTCCATCAGCACATTCCTGGTATGGCTGGCCTTCTGCGTCTTCATGGTGATAGTCCTGACCGTGATGTACATTCTGATACCCAATGCGCGGGTGAGACTGCTGCCGGCCCTCTCGGCCGCCGCCATCTCCTCCCTGGCATTCACCGTAGTACAGTACCTGTACATGGAAACCCAGATGTTCGTGTCCAGACTGAACGCAGTATACGGTGTGTTCGCAGCGATTCCCCTTTTCATGGTGTGGCTGAACATAGGATGGTTCATTGTCCTGCTGGGCTCTGAACTGTCATACGTGTTCCAGAATGTGGACAACTACCCGCTGGAAGACATGAGCTGATAACTTTTAAAAGATTGATATACAATGAATACAGAACTGACTAAAGGCTTTGTCGACTTTATCGACGACAACAGGCTGCAGTCCCTGATACACGATACCAAGGAAGACCCTGCAGTCTATCGGGAAATCCTTAAGAAGTCCCTTTCCAAACAACCCCTGACCGTAGAGGAGACGGCCGCACTGATAGCGGTCAACTCCCCCGAGGGCCTGCACGAGATATTCGAGACCGCCAGGGAGCTCAAGCGCTCGGTCTACGGCAACCGCATCGTGCTCTTCGCACCACTCTACATCGGCAACTACTGCACCAATGACTGCCAGTACTGCGGATTCCGCCGCTCCCTGCGCACCACCGTGCGCCACACCCTCTCTGACGAGGAACTGGTACGCGAGGTGAAGTCCCTGGAGGACGAGGGTCACAAGAGGCTGATTCTCGTCTACGGCGAGCACGCCAAGTACACTCCGGAGTTCATAGCGCATACTGTAAAAATGACATACGCTACAAAATCCGGCAGCGGAGAAATCCGCAGGGTGAATATCAATGCCGCCCCTCTGGACATCGAGGGCTACAAGGTGGTCAAGGCCGCCGGCATCGGTACATTCCAGGTATTCCAGGAAACCTATCATAAGGAGACATACGCCAAATATCATCCGTACAATACCCAGAAGAGCAACTATCTCTGGAGGCTGAATGCCATGGACCGCGCCTTCGAGGGCGGTATCGACGACATGGGTATCGGAGCCCTGTTCGGACTGTACGACTGGAGATTCGAAGTGCTGAGTCTGGTATCCCACGCGATACATCTGCAAGAGACATACGGTGTCGGTCCCCATACCATCAGCTTCCCGAGGATACAGCCGGCCAACGGACTTGAGCTCGACTTGCCGTATAAGGTCTCAGACCAGGACTTTAGGAAACTGGTGGCAATCCTCAGGCTCGCAGTGCCTTATACCGGTCTTATCATGACCGCCCGCGAGTCCAGGGCCATCCGCGACGAGGTGATGGAGTTCGGCGTATCCCAGATCGACGCCGGCACCAAGCTGGAGATCGGAGGCTACAACAAGGAGCGCAAGGGCGTCGAGCAGGCCATCGACGAGGAGCAGTTCCAGGTGGGTGATACCCGCAGTCTGGACGAGGTGATACGCTGGCTGCTGACCCGCGACTACATACCCAGTTTCTGCACGGCATGCTACCGCGTCGGCCGTACCGGAGAGCATTTCATGGAGTTCGCCATACCGGGATTCATCAAGCGCTTCTGCACCCGTAACGCGCTTCTGACCCTGGCGGAGTATCTTGAGGACTATTCTTCCGACCTTACCAAGGACGAAGGTTACAAGCTCATTGACAGGGAGCTGGCCAGGATGCCGGAGGGAGACGAGAAGAATTCGCTGAAAGAACGTCTGGAAAAAATCCGTAAAGACGGTACACGCGACATTTTGTATTAGTTTTTTGATTAATTTTGCAGGATGGATTTCACAAAAAGCGACTACGACCTGATTAACAAAGAATTCGAGGAACTACGCTTGGCAGCTCTGAAGCGTTGTGCCTCGCAGGAGGAGTATGATGGTGTCATCAAGGCATTCGAATTTGCCAACGAGGCACACAAAGGTGTCCGGCGAAGGTCCGGAGAGCCTTATATCCTCCACCCTATTGCTGTGGCTAAAATCGTCGTAAATGAGATAGGTCTTGGCTATAAATCGATCGTAGCCGCCCTTCTGCACGATGTGGTCGAGGACACGGAGTACACCGTAGACGACATCAAGCGGCTCTTCGGCGAGAAGATAGCCTCACTCGTGGACGGTCTGACCAAAATAAAGGCAGCCATGGACACAGATGGAGGAGGCAACCTCCAGGCCGAGAACTTCAAACGCATCATCCTGACACTCAACGATGACGTAAGGGTAGTACTCATCAAGCTGGCAGACCGCCTGCACAATATCCGCACCATAGGCTCCATGCCCGACTACAAGAAGGACAAGATTCTCAGCGAGACGATGTACATCTTCGTCCCTCTGGCCCACCGCCTCGGCCTGTACAACATCAAGTCTGAGATGGAGAACATCTGGCTGCGCACACGCGATCCCAAGCTGTACAATGACATTGTAGCCAAAATCGACGGAGTGATTAAGGAGAAGGGAGAAGCGATGGACAAGTTCATAAGACCCGTTGCCGACGCTCTTGAGAATGCAGGTTATCGGTTCGAGATTACCAAACGGACCAAGACCCCCTACTCCGTCTGGCACAAGATGCAGCAGAAACACGTAGAATTCGAGGACATCTACGACATCTACGGTATCCGCATAATATTTACCCCCAAGCCCGACGAGGACGAGCGGACCCAGTGCTGGTACATCTACTCCCTGGTATCCGGCATCTACGCTTCCAAGACCGACCGTATCCGCGACTGGGTCACCAGGCCCAAGAGCAACGGTTACGAGGCTCTGCACTGCACGGTCATGAGCAACGGGGGCGGATGGGTCGAAGTCCAGATCCGCAGCGAGAGGATGAACGCCATAGCTGAGAAAGGAATCGCCGCCCACTGGAGCTACAAGCAGAAAGGCGAGGAAAGCAGTTCGGAGAAAGAGATGGACCGCTGGCTGGACATGGTCCGCGACGTGCTGGAGAATCCGGATGTCAATGCCCTGGAGTTTCTGGACAAGTTCCACGACTCCCTGCTGGACCAGGAAATCTACGTATTTACGCCAAAAGGCGAGTCCAAGGCCCTGCCGAACGGATCCACTGCGCTGGATTTCGCATACAGCATCCACTCCAAAATAGGCAACAAGGCCATTGCCGCAAAGATCAATTTCAAGCTGTCTCCCCTGTCAAGCATCCTCCGCAACGGAGACCAGGTGGAGATTATCACCGCCGAGTCCCAGAAACCCCAGCCCGAATGGCTGGACTTCCTCCATACCGGCAAGGCACGCAATTATGTATACGAGGCCCTGAAGGACGACATAGATGACAGCATCAAGAGCGGCCGCGAGATGCTCGAGAAGGAATTGGCAGGCTATGGTGTCAAACTGCAGGGCAACGTTCTGAAAAAACTTCTGCGCGAATACGGTGTAAACACCAAGGAAGAGCTGTACAACAAGATTTCTACCGGAATTATTTCTCTCAATGACCTTGAGAAAATACTGCGCAAGAACACTGAGAACAAAAATGTTATCTACTGGACCCTGCGCCTATTCCGCAGCGGTAAGAAAAACAGCGATGGAGAGGATGCGGAGGACAGCACGGCGGACACCGGCGATGAGATGACAAATGCGGAGATCCGCGACCGCCTCATAAAGAACAAGCTTGACAAGAACCGCGATCTCATACTGGCCGGCAAGGAGGCTCAGGGGAAAGACCCGGAAAGCCCCATAACCTACCGCATAGCCGACTGCTGCTATCCCATCCCCGGAGACACCATCGTAGGTTTCATCACAGACAACGGCGAGGTGGTCGTCCACAAGAAGACCTGTCCGGAAGCCGTCAACCTTGCCTCCATCCACGGCGACAGGATAGTCAACGCAAAATGGAGCAAGAACACGGTCGCCTCTTTTCTGGCCCGCATCAAGATATTCGGAACGGACAGGATGGGCATTCTAAACGAACTGACAAAAGTCACAACCCTCGTACTGAACATCAATATCCGCAAAGTCTATATCGCCACGCATGACAGCATCTTCGAGGGCTATATCGACTGTTATGTACGCAGCACGGAGGACCTTACCACCCTGATGGACCATATCAAGAAAATCAAGGGCGTTGAGAACGTCAGCCGTATAGACATCAAAGAGGACAAATAGCGAGATGAAGAAAGGAAAAAATCTGATCAACACACTGATAGTAGTGGGAATATTCACTTTGACAATATTTCCTCCGTCATGCGCCAACACTTCTTCCCCTCCAGAGGGAGGGCCCAAGGACACCATCCCTCCCGTACTCGTAGAAGTGCTTCCGCCGTACAACACCACAGGCCATCCGCGGGACATCAAGCACAGCACACTGTCATTCGAATTTGACGAGTATGTGGCACTGAACAGTCCCGGAACCAATATTTTCCTGTCACCGCCACAGTCCAAGCCCCCTACAGCGAAAATCAAGGGCAAGAGAGTGCTGGTATCATTCGAGGAGCCTCTGGACTCCAATCAGACCTACTCCCTGTCCCTCGGAGAGGCAATCAAGGACAACAATGAGGGGAACCCGTTCCCGCCCTACATCCACAGCTTCTCGACCGGAGACCATATCGACTCGCTCTTCGTCTCCGGAAACATCGTAGAAGCCGCCACTATGCTGCCGATGCCGAACATCACGGTCCTTTTCCACACCGACCCCTCCGACTCAGCGATATACAAGCTCAGGCCCAGAGCTGCCGCCAAGAGCGATACATGGGGCTATTTTACCGTCAGGAACCTGCCAGTAGACACAGTTTACAGGGTCTTTGCCATAGAAGACCTGAACAACAACAATCTCTATGATCCGGATCAGGAGAGAGTTGCATTCCTGGACACTCTGGTACTGCCCAGGAGCGTCATGCGTCCCGGCCTGCCTGAGCTGGAAACCATAGCCATGACAGATACTCTTGCCTGCCTGGCACGTCCTGCCCAGATATCCCTGTCCATGTTCAAGGAAGTGTCACAGAAGCAGTTGCTGAGAGCACGGGAGAGAATGTCCCGTAGACAGATGTACCTCAAATTCGCCGCACCATACCCGCAGATCGACTCTATCATCCTCGATGGTATCCCCGAGGATAAGCTCCTGATGGAACACAACTTCTACAGGGACAGCATCACCATATGGATCAACGACCAGGGGCCCGTGCCCGACACCCTGCAGATGCGTCTCACATACCACCGTACCGATGACTCCCTGAACATACTTGTACCTGTCACCGATACTGTCCGCATGATAAGGCCCAAGGGCAAAATGGTGGAGAACCGATGGGGAGAAATGGTCGAGGAAGTTGATACTGCGGCTGTATACGAAGTTGACGCCTCACCCGAGAAGATAGACCAGGACGGTATCGTAATCCTCTTCGAGTCGCCGATGATCCAGACCCCTTTTGACTCAATCACCATTACTTCGAAG
Source organism: Candidatus Coprenecus merdigallinarum (assembly GCA_018712545.1). Taxonomy (GTDB): domain Bacteria; phylum Bacteroidota; class Bacteroidia; order Bacteroidales; family UBA932; genus Coprenecus; species Coprenecus merdigallinarum. The sequence goes on from DVGV01000054.1 coordinate 24,037, forward strand.
AATACAAGGGAACAGATTGCACCGGCTCCTTTCACCGTAGAAAGGGACACAGCCAATATACGCCGTTTCATACTGCGCATGCAGGACAAGCTGACCCCGGGCTTCGAGTATACGCTCAGAATACCGGACAGCCTGTTCATGGATATTGACGGCCTCTACTGCGACAGTCTGCTCAAAAAATTCAGTCTGCCTAATGACGAGAATCTCAGTTCACTGACAGTTGAGGCAATGAACGTACATGAGAAATACATGATAGAGCTGGTTGACGACAAGCGTACCAAGGTCTTCAGGACCTACAGCATAGACACAGCTTCAGTACTGCTCTTCCCTTACCTCAGTGCCGGCACCTATTCCATACGTATCACAGAAGACAAGAACGGCAACGGACAGATTGACACCGGAAACCTGCTTGAACGGAAACAGCCCGAAAAAGTTATAATGTACCGTTTCAACAGTGCTTCTATGAGCAACGATGCCTACATTCTGACTCTTCCCGAACGTACGGAACTCATACAGACAATAGATATCGGAGAGATGTTCAAATGAGACCATTACGCGAAATAACAATAGCTTTTATCCTACTGCTCACTTCTTTGTCACTGTATGCACAGAATGACACGACCAAGATTAAACCGGGAATTCAGTGGGACACGGCGATAGTAATCAAACCGGTCAAGTATCCCGAGCACCTTATCGGCGTACGGTATGACTACTCCTTCACCAGCGTGTCGATGACCCCTGAAATGGGTATCAAGCCCATTCAGTCTCCTGTCAACGTCGCGGTACTCTACACCTACTACCATCCTTTGTGGAGCGTCATCGACTATTTCGGAATCCAGACCGGGTTCCGATACACGAAATACGGTTTCATTAACGGCGAGTATAACTTCCCGAACTTCGAGCAGACAGTCTCCGTCATTGAGCTGCCGCTCATCTCCGCTTTCCATGTCGATATGGGCGAACATTTCCGTATTCTGCTCAGTATAGGCCCGTTCCTTGGCTACCGCTTCGCCACTACCAAGGAAAACGGTTTTGACTGCTTTGACAACCGCATCGATTACGGAGTTCAGGGAGGCGCAGGCCTCGCATACATCATCGGAAAACGTTTCGAGCTGCATCTGGAAGGCATCTTCCACTACTCCCTGTCAATGCTCTACCATCCGGAAAAGATGAGCAGCACCACCTGGGTATACAGCTACCCCTGGCAGGCCAGCATAAGTCTGGGATTTCATGTAAAACTCAAATAGATATGCGCTACATCACTGCAAATATAGGAGATAGCCTGCTCATCGGACACGATGCAGGCAGGACCGTCGTCCAGAGTATGTGCAACTGCGACACCAATGACCTGGACGCTGCCGTACAGCAGTGTCTCGGCCTGTATGAGGCCGGCTCGCAGCTGGTCAGGCTCACCACCCAGGGTCTCCGTGAGGTGGAGTCTCTCGGGAAGATAAAGACCCGTCTCAGGGCAATGGGCGTTCCCGTTCCCCTGGTGGCCGACGTCCACTTCTCCTCGGAGGTGGCCATCGCCGCAGCCGCAGTGGCCGACAAGGTCCGCATCAATCCAGGCAATTTCGCCAAGGACCACGAGGTGGCGTGCAGCCAGTTCCGCAGGTTCCTGGAAGTATGCCGCAGGCACGGTACGGCCGTCCGCATAGGCATCAATCACGGCTCCTTAGGCTCCCGTATAACAGAACTCTACGGCAATACACCTAAAGGAATGCAGGAGGCCATGTCGGAGTGGGTACAGATGTGCATCGACGAGGATTTCTACAATGTGGTGCTCTCGCTCAAGGCCAGCAACGTCCCGGTCATGACCCAGGCCTACATCCTCCTTCAGCAGTGGATGGAGGAGCGCGGCATCATCTTCCCCCTGCATCTCGGAGTCACCGAGGCCGGCAACGGGGACATGGGCCGCATCAAGTCGGCGGCCGGTCTGGCGACCCTGCTCTCCCGAGGCATCGGTGACACTGTCAGGGTATCCCTCACCGAGCCTCCGGTCAACGAGATATTTCCCGCAAGACTTATTGCGGAGTTCTTCGATACGGACCGGAGGCCATCGGACTATCAGACCGGAGTGAAGGACGGAGTGCCCTCCTTCGAGCTCCGCTGCGGCTCCCATGAGGAGTTCATCGTCAAGGCCTCGTGCATCCTCGGGCCGATGCTGGTCAATAAGGAAATAGACGATTTCGACATCCGTTGCATCTATGGAGATAAGCAGGCGGATAAATCTGAGATAGAGCAGTTTAAATCCGACATAATGCAGGCCACCCGCCGCCGCATCACCCAGTGCGAGTACATCGCCTGCCCCAGTTGCGGCCGGACCCTCTACGACATCGAGTCCACCTTCAACGAAGTGAAGCGCCGCACTTCCCACCTCCGCGGCCTGACCATCGCGGTCATGGGCTGCATCGTCAACGGTCCGGGCGAGATGGCCGACGCCGATTACGGCTATATCGGCGAGGGACGCGGCAAGGTGTCCATCTACCGGGGCAAGGAGGCAGTAGTGCGCTCCGTGCCTCAGGAGAAGGCCATAGACGTGCTGCTGGAGCTTATTGAGAAAGACGGACGCAGTACAGACGGCCGCCCTCTGCGCGGATAACCTTCAGCCGGTCTCCGGTGCTTGCCGAACCGTATTCCATGACGGCCTCATACTGCCTGCCGCCGTATTCTACCTTACCTGAAGGACACATTTCGGTGGCAGCCGTAACTTCTTGTCCCACACATCCTGCGATGGAGCCGGTCTCCACTCCTACCCAGCCTTCGTCTCCCTTGAGCTCGGTCTTCTGAGCGATGTAGGAGAATGACTTTTTAGGGAAGAGCCTGGATGCGCCCCAGATGGACAGAATCAGGGCCAGGACGGTGGATACCAGGACTATGGCGCAGGGAGTGAGGATGACCTGAAGGTTGAGGTGCCCCTCGAAATACAGGAGGTCATTGTCCACCATTGCGAAGATGAGGGCCCCGAGGGAGAGGATGGCTCCGATGATGCCCGCCACCCCGAATCCCGGCGTGACGAATATCTCCACCCCGAGCAGTATCAGTCCTATTACGAACATCACTATCTCCCAGTTCATGGCCAGGCCGTGGATGTACAGGGGCGAGAAATAGAGCACTGCCCCGAGAATTGCTATGATGGACGGCAGCCCGAGTCCGGGGGACTGCACCTCGAAGTAGATGCCTCCGATGATCATCATCAGGAAAATTCCCTGCAGGACCGGAGACATCATGAAGAGGATGAACCTCTCGAGAGGAGACAGCTCCTGATGGATTATATCACATTCTTCCAGTCCGATATGCTCCACTACCTCATCTATTGATTCGGCCTTGCCCTCGCAGTAGCGGGCCTCTATCGCCTCGTCCGGGGTGAAGCTGAGGACACCCGCCGTATCCACCATTTTCTCCGCTATGGCCGGGTCCCTGAACCAGGTGCCGTCTGCCCTCCTCCCGTGGGCTTCGGCGGTGGAGCGCATCATCCCGCGCATGAAGGACTGGTATTTGTCCGGCATTACCTCCCCGTTCTGATTGACCACCGTAGCGGCCCCTATCGATGCCCCGGGCCTCATGTATATCGAGTCGCAGGCGATGGATATCAGGGCTCCGGCGGAGGCGGCCTGCAGGTCCACGAAGGCCACTACCGGGACAGGCGCATGGAGGATGGCCTTGCGCATGCTGTCTGCCGCGTCCACAGCCCCTCCGTAGGTGTCCAGATGCAGGATTATGTAGTCAGCTCCCTTGGCCTGAGCGTCCTCGAGCCCGAGGCTGAGCCTGCGCATGGAGGAGTTGTCGATGTTCTGCTTGATTTCGATGACATATACCGTGTCCTTTTCAGGCGTCTCCTGGGAATATGCCGAAGCGGCTGTGAAATAGCTGGTAAATGCCGCTATGGCTGCGAGTGTGACGAGTATTTTTTTCATCTGTAGGTTTTTTGTACCACAAAGATAAGGCACAAATGCCAATTTTTTCTAATTTTGCATTCTTAGATATGAAAGAAGCACTATTACATCTCGGAAAAGACTTTGCGGTCAAAGGATTTTCCTTCGGCTATGAGGGCCGTGCCGACGGAGAGGTGGTCTTCAACACCGCCATGGTCGGCTATCCCGAATCCCTCACCGACCCTTCCTACTCGGGTCAGATATTATGTGTAACCTACCCTCTTGTAGGCAACTACGGAGTTCCTGAAGAGAAGACGGCCGACGGTATTTCCGTCAACTTCGAGTCCGAGCGCATCCACGTCCGGGGCCTGATCATCTCCGACTACTCCTTCAAGTACAGCCACTGGAGCGCGGTCAAGAGCCTGGATGAGTGGCTCAAGGAGTACCGCATCCCCGGCATCTTCGGGGTGGACACCAGGGAGATCACCAAGATTCTCCGCGAGCAGGGCTCCATGCCCGGCTGTATCGTGCCCGAGGGCTTCGACGTACCGGAGACGCTTTACGATCCGGGCTCGGAAAACCAGGTGGCCATAGTCAGCTGCAAGGAGGTGATCCGTTACGGCAACCCTGCCGGGAAGAAAGTAGTGCTGCTCGACTGCGGAGTCAAGAACAACATCCTCCGCTGCCTCCTCCGCTCCGGTGACATCGAGGTCATCCGCGTGCCCTGGGACTACGATTTCAACACCATGGAGTACGACGGTCTGTTCATCTCCAACGGCCCCGGCAACCCGGAGTACTGCGGCGAGGCTGTCCGCAATATTCAGAAAGCCATGGCTGCGGAGAAGCCCATATTCGGTATCTGCATGGGCAACCAGCTGTTAGCCAAGGCCGGAGGCGCCTCGACCTTCAAGCTCAAATACGGCCACCGCAGCCACAACCAGCCGGTCCGCCTCGTAGGCACCGAACGCTGCTACGTCACCTCCCAGAACCATGGTTACGCTGTGGACGGAGACACCCTCGGCGCTGACTGGGAGCCCCTCTTCGTCAATATGAACGACGGCACCAACGAGGGCCTGCGGCACAAGAGCGGCCGCTTTTTCTCCGTGCAGTTCCACCCCGAGGCCTCCAGCGGTCCTACCGATACCGAATTCCTCTTTGACAAATTCATTAAAATGCTGTAGACATCATGATCGACACCAGTATAAAGAAAGTCCTGCTCCTGGGTTCCGGAGCCCTTAAAATCGGCGAGGCCGGCGAATTTGACTATTCCGGCTCCCAGGCCCTCAAGGCCATGCGCGAGGAAGGCATAGAGACTATCCTGATCAATCCCAATATCGCTACTGTCCAGACATCGGAGGGTATTGCCGACAAGATATATTTTCTCCCCGTCACTCCCTTCTTTGTGGAGGCAGTTATCAAGAAGGAGCAGCCTCAGGGCATTCTCCTGGCATTCGGAGGACAGACCGCGCTGAACTGCGGAGTGGCCCTTTACCGTGACGGCATCCTGGAAAAATACGGACTGAAGGTACTCGGTACCCCCGTCCAGGCGATTATGGACACAGAGGACCGCGAGCTCTTCGTCAAGAAGCTCGACGAGATTCACGTCAAGTCGATCAAGAGTCATGCCGTGAACAACATCGAGGACGCCCTCGCGGCAGCCTCCGAGCTCGGATATCCGGTGATTCTCCGCGCCGCCTATGCTCTCGGCGGTCTCGGCAGCGGATTCTGCGACAATCCAGATGAACTTATCAAGCTGGGAGAGAAAGCCTTCTCCTACTCACCTCAAGTACTGGTCGAGAAGTCGCTCAAGGGCTGGAAGGAGATAGAGTACGAAGTGGTGCGCGACCGTTTCGACAACTGCATTACGGTCTGCAACATGGAGAACTTCGACCCGCTCGGCATCCATACCGGCGAGAGTATCGTGGTCGCTCCCTCCCAGACCCTCACCAACCATGAGTACAACCTGCTCCGCGAGCTCTCGATAAGGATCGTCCGCCACGTGGGCATCGTCGGCGAGTGCAACGTGCAGTTTGCCTTCGACCCCAATTCCGAGGACTACCGCGTCATCGAGGTCAACGCCCGTCTGAGCCGTTCCTCGGCACTGGCATCTAAAGCGACCGGCTATCCCCTCGCCTTCGTGGCCGCCAAGCTCGGCTTAGGCTACGGCCTGTTCGAGCTGAAGAACTCCATCACCAAGACCACTCCGGCATTCTTCGAGCCCGCCCTTGACTACGTAGTCTGCAAGATTCCCCGCTGGGACCTCTCCAAGTTCCACGGAGTCTCCCGCGAGATCGGCAGCAGCATGAAGAGCGTCGGCGAGGTCATGGCCATCGGACGCACCTTCGAGGAGGCCCTGCAGAAGGGTCTGAGAATGATCGGCCAGGGAGCGCACGGCTTCACAGGCAATAAGGAAATACCGATAGAGAACATCGACAAGGCCCTGCGGGAGCCTACCGACAACCGCATCTTCGTCATTTCCAAGGCCCTTATCCACGGTTATACCCCAGAGAAGATACACGAGCTCACCAAGATAGACCGCTGGTTCATCGACAAGCTGATGAACATCATCAACACGGCTGCGGAGCTCAAGGCCCTGAACTCCCTCGAGGAGCTGGACAAGGCTCTGCTGCGCAAGGCCAAATGCCAGGGCTTCTCCGACTTCCAGATCGGACGCCACATCCTCAAGGATGGCATCGACTCCGAGGAGATGGTTATCAAGGTGCGCGAGTACCGCAAGAAGCTCGGAGTGCTGCCCGTCGTCAAGCAGATCGACACCCTCGCGGCCGAGTTCCCCGCCCAGACCAACTACCTCTACCTTACCTACAACGGTACTGCATCTGACATAGCCTACGAGCATGACGGCAAGTCGATTGTCGTGCTCGGATCGGGCGCCTACCGCATCGGCAGCTCCGTGGAATTCGACTGGTGCAGCGTCAACGCCCTGCAGACCATCCGCAAGAGCGGCTGGAGAGGCATCATGATCAACTACAACCCCGAGACCGTATCCACCGACTACGATATGTGCGACCGCCTCTACTTCGACGAGCTTACCTACGAGAGGGTGCTCGACATCTGCGACCTGGAGGAGCCGCACGGAGTCATCATATCCATGGGCGGACAGATTCCCAACAACTTAGCCACCCGTCTCGACGCCGCTAAGGTGCCCATCCTCGGCACCACCGCCGACAGCATCGACAACGCCGAGGACCGTAACCGCTTCTCGGCCATGCTCGACCGTCTCGGCATAGACCAGCCCCGCTGGAGGGAACTGACCTCGATGAACGACATTCACAGCTTCATCCGCGACGTGGGATTCCCCGTCCTGGTGCGTCCCTCCTACGTGCTTTCGGGTGCGGCGATGAACGTATGTTCCAACGATACCGAGCTCGAGCAGTTCCTGAAGCTGGCGGCGGAAGTATCTAAGAAGCATCCTGTTGTCGTATCGGAATTTATCCAGCACGCCAAGGAGATAGAGTTCGACGCAGTAGCCGACCACGGCACCGTCATAGCCTACGCCATCTCAGAGCACATCGAGTTCGCCGGCGTACACTCGGGTGACGCTACGATTCAGTTCCCGCCCCAGAAGATGTACGTGGAGACCGCCCGCAGGATCAAGAAGATAGCCCGCAAGATAGCCGAGGCCCTGAAGATTTCGGGCCCCTTCAACATCCAGTTCCTGGCCAAGGAGAACGACATCAAGGTCATCGAGTGTAATCTCAGAGCCTCGAGAAGTTTCCCCTTCGTGTCCAAGGTGCTTAAGATCAACCTTATCGAACTGGCCACCAAGGTCATGACCGGCGAGAAGGTCACTCCTCCCGAGAAGAGCGCCTTCGATATCGACTACGTGGGCGTGAAGGCCTCCCAGTTCTCCTTCTCCCGTCTGCAGAAGGCCGACCCCGTCCTCGGAGTCGACATGGCCTCCACCGGAGAGGTGGGCTGCATCGGCGACGACACCAACGAGGCTGTGCTCAAGGCCATGCTCTCAGTAGGCTATACCGTGCCCGGCAAGAATATCCTGGTGTCCTCAGGAGACGCCAAGCAGAAAGTCGAGCTCCTGAGCGCCTGCAGGCTGCTGGCCAAGCACAACTACACGATCTATGCTACCGGAGGCAGCTATAAATTCCTGGTGGACAACGGGGTCCCTGCCACTTTGGTGTACTGGCCGTCGGAAGCCGGAGAGCCTCAGGCCCTTGAAATGCTTCACGAGCGCAAGATAGACCTGGTGGTCAATATCCCAAAGAATCTCACCAAGGAAGAACTGGACAACGGCTACCGCATCCGCCGCGCCGCCGTGGACTTCAACATTCCCATCATAACCAACACCAGACTTGCATCGGCATTTATCACGGCATTCTGCAACATGCCCCTCGACAATATCCAGATCAAGTCCTGGGACGAATATAAATAGACCACAGTATTCCTTTTATGGGTAAGATATACGAACGGCTGATGAGCGACGTCCGGCTCCAGGAGGGACTGAAGGCCTGCATCAACTGCGGAACCTGTACCGCTGTGTGCCCGGCTGCCGAATTCTACCGCTACAACCCCAAGAACATCGTAAACATCGTCCAGACTCAGGACGACGAGGAGATCATCAAGCTGCTCAAGAGCGATACGATATGGTACTGCGGCGAGTGCATGTCCTGCGTGACCCGCTGTCCCAGGACCAATGCCCCCGGGCAGGTCATCATCGCCCTGCGTACCCTCTCCGTCGAGCTGGGCTACTTCGTGGAGTCCGAGAAAGGCCGGCAGCAGTATGCCTTAGCCAAGGTGCTCTGCGGCAATGTCCTCAATTACGGCTACTGCGTCCATCCCGAGACTTTCAAGTACGAGAATCATCCCGAATACGGGACGGTGGGCAAATGGATCGAGGACCATCTGCAGGACGTGTACGACCGCGTGGGCGCCAACTACGGCCGCAGCGGCCCGGGTCCCCTGCGCAAGATTGCCCCCGAATCCCTCGAGGACCTGCAGAAGATATTCGACGTGACCGGCGGCTCGGCCCGGGTCGGGAAGATTAAGGACCTCTCGCGCAAGAAAGCACAGGAGATGGGACTGAGCGAGGAAGAGTATTTCAATGAAGTGTTCAATGAGACTCATGGTGAGCACCTTAACCAACAGAATCAGTAGTACCGCATGAATTACGAAGGAAAGAAAAAAATATGGTCCGAGTTCCAGAAGGAGATACCCGATGACAAGTATTTCTACGCCCGCAGCTGCATCCGCCAGAACTTCAATCCTGGCGCTGAGCAGGCCTTCTTAGACATAGTACGCAACCGCTTCGGCAAGGACTTCTACGAGGATCCCCTCCACACCACCTGCGGCGGTATAGCCTATCACAGCGACACCACCCCCGAGGAGACCTCCATGACCATCATCGCCCGTCAGTTCTCCCTGATGAACCAGGCCGGCTACAGGAATTTCGTGGTATCCTGCGTCACCTCCTTCGGTCTGCATACCGAGATTCTCCAGACATGGGAGGAGCATCCGGAGATCGAGGAGAAGATACACGAACTGCTGTGGAAAGCATGTAAGAGGGAGTTCGTAAAGCCGGACTTCCTGATGCACTCCAGCGACATGATGTACCACTACCGCTTCCTGATCTCCGAGCAGGCCAAGTACCCGCTGATCAACGTGCATACCGGAGAGCCCCTGAAAGTGGTGGAGCACATCGGCTGCCATTATTCCAAGATTTTCCCCTCCAAGTCCGTGGGCGGAGCCGAATATCCCCGCGTCCTGGCCGGACTGGTGGAGGCCCTGGGCGGCAGCGTGGTGGACTACCCCGAGCGGAGGCACTGCTGCGGCTTCGGTTTCCGGCAGTACCTGGTCAAGGCCAACAGAGGCTACTCACTGACCAACACCTATAAGAAGTTCGAGTCGATGGAACCCTTCCACCCCGACCTGATCATCACCAACTGCCCGGGCTGCAACTACTTCTTAGACCGCTGGCAGTACGTCATCGCCGAGACTACCGGCAAGACCTACGGCGACACCCCCGGCTACGGCATCCCCGTGCTGTCCTCCGAGGAGGTGGCCGCGCTGGTCATGGGCTACGATCCCTGGGACCTCGGCCTGCAGATGCATCAGGTGGCCGTCGAGCCTCTGTTGGATAAAATGGGTGTGAAGTACGACAAATCCCGTAAATACAAGGGACTGGGCGGCAAGGACCTCGGAGTACCCGCCAGCCCTGCCAATATCAGAATATTCTAATCTTCATATATGGAAATAAGCAATCAACAGCGCAATATAGTGGTAATCGGCGGAGGACCGGCCGGAATAGAGGCATCCCGCGCTCTGGACGCAATGGGCTATACCGTATTCCTCGTGGAGAGGGATAGCCGTCTGGGCGGACATCTGTGCCGCTGGGACAGGCTATTCCCCTACGGAACACCGGCGGAGGACGTACTGAGTCAGCTGACGGCATCGATGGGACGGATCAAGTGGTTCACTGCTACAGAGGTGACTCAGGTCAATAAACTCGAGAGGGGCTACAATGTCATCCTCTCCAACGGTCTCTCAGTCCTGGCCGATGCCCTGCTGCTGACCACAGGTTTCACCCTTTTCAACGCATCCAAGAAGGAGGAATACGGCTACGGCATCTATGACAGGGTAATCACCAATGCGGACTTAGAGGACTGGTTCTCCGGTATACCGGTGCCTGCCGTCGACAATCCCCGCCGCATAGGCTTCGTGCACTGCGTGGGCTCCCGCGACGAGAAGGTGGGCAACCGCTACTGCTCCAAGGTCTGCTGCGCCACAGCGGTAAAGCAGGCCTGCGAGATCAAGGAGAAGTTCCCCGATGCGGTGGTATATTGCTTCTACATGGACCTGAGAATGTTCGGCCGCGGATACGAGGACATGTATCTCGAGGCCCAGAAGAAATATGGCGTAATCTTCGTCCGGGGCCGCGTCTCGGAGGTTTCCGAGGACAAGGACGGGCATCTCTTCGTCAAGGCCGAGGACACCCTTTCCGGCAAGCCGCTCAGGGTCACTCTCGACCTGCTGGTGCTGATGGCCGGAATGTCCCACAACAGGGCCGTTGACCCCATCGCGCGCACCCTTGCGCTCTCCACCATGGAGGACGGCTTCCTCAAGCCCAAGGACTCCCTCACGGCCGCCCAGGCGTCATACTGCACGGGAGTGTTCTACGCCGGAGCATGCACCGGGCCCAAGACCCTGCCAGAGACCATGGCAGAGGCCAGGGCCGCCGCTACAAGTATTCACGAATACCTCCAGGAGCAATGATAGACTTCGGATACGGCATATCACCCAGCTCCGCCATCAATCTGGACAAGTTCGACAGGACCAGATTCGAGGAACTTGCCCGCGAGGAGCCGGACGTGCTCAAGTGCATGGCCTGCGGTTCATGCGCGGCCTCCTGCCCCACGGCCGGACACAGCGACATGAACCTCAGGAGGGTGATACTGCTGCTCGGACGAGGCCGCGAGGACGAGGCCCTAAGGATGGTCTCCCACTGTATGCTCTGCGGCAAATGCCTGATAGTCTGCCCCCGCGGCATCAACACCAGGCATCTGATACTAAGTGTAACTAAAATCTACCAAAAGAAGTGAAAGACAGGTTCATATCAGGATACAACGATTTCGTCCTCCCATTCGTGATAGGCATGATCTTCATCATCACCTATCTCGTCATAGGGATTATCCGGGTCATAGTTCAGCTGCCGGCCGCGGACCGAAAGAAGTTCTTCCTCTCCCTGATCAATCCCAGACTCTGGATCATCAATCTCAAGGACATCATCTGCGACGTCCTCCTGCATACCAAGATATGGAAGCGCAAGCCCCTTTTAGGCTACATGCACTCGAGCATTGCCTTCGGATGGTTCATGCTGATAGTCCTGGGCCACATCGAGACCTGGCTCTTCGTGCCTGACCGTCTCTCGACCTTCTACTACCCAGTGTTCTTCAGGTTCTTCGTGATGGAGACCGACCACACCCTCAAGGGCTCGTTCTTCTTCTTCCTGATGGACTTCTTCCTGCTTGTGGTGCTCAGCGGAGTCTTCCTGGCCATGTTCAAGCGCATACGCTCGATGATGTTCGGCATGCGCAGGACCACCAGGAACCAGATACCGGACCGTCTTGCCATGTACTGCCTGTGGGCCATTTTCCCCGTCAGGCTCCTCGCCGAGAGCTTCACCGCCGGTATCGCCGGAGGCAGCTTCCTCACCCGCCCTATGTACTGGCTGTTCAGCAACTTCCTGACCAACACCTACCACATCCTGCCGACCTGGTGGGCCTACTCCACCCTCCTCGGCACCTTCTTCGTGCTGCTGCCCTTCACCCGGTACATGCACATCCCCACGGAAGCCTTCCTGATAGTGCTGCGCAATGCCGGCATCAAGGTCTCCCATCCCCGCAAAGGCTATTCCATCGCCCAGATATACTCCTGCTCCAACTGCGGAATGTGCATCGACGCATGTCCGATGATGGGCCAGAAGAAGAACCTGCGCTTCGCCACGGTATATTTCAACCGTCTGCTCAGACGCCGCAACTGGGCCCGCTGCGAGGAGAGCGCGGACAAATGCCTGATGTGCGGCAAGTGCGTCGCCGTCTGCCCCGTAGGCGTGGACTCCTGCAACATCAAGCGGAGCCTGAGAGGGCTCAGGGCCGCTCCCGCCCCTGCGGACTACAGCTATTTTACCTCCTACAGCCTGCCTGAGGGCGTGGAGAACTCCCAGGAGAAAGTCCTTTACTACGCCGGCTGCATGACCCAGCTCACCCCTGTCATTTCCAAGGCCGTAGCGGTCGTCCTGGACCATGCCGGAGTGGACTGGAGCTTCATGGACCGCGACGGCGGTATATGCTGCGGACGGCCCCTGATACTGGCCGGAAGAGATGAAAGGGCTCAGGAAATGATCCGCCGCAACACCGAGCTGATACGGCAGAGCGGAGCCACTACCCTGCTGCTCTCCTGCCCAATCTGCTACAAGGTCTTCCGCGAAAACTACGACCTAAAGGGTATCCGCATCGTGCATTATACCGAATACTTCGACGAGCTCGTGCGGCTCGGCCGGATAACCCTCAGGAACTCGGGAGAGAAGATGGTTTACCACGACCCCTGTGAGCTGGGACGCGGCTGCAAGGTGTACCGTCAGCCCCGGAGGGTGCTGAGCGCGGCCGGAGAGCTCGTGGAGGCGGAAAAGCACCACGACGAGAGCATCTGCTGCGGAGGGTCGCTGGGCTCCCTGACATTGTCATACGAGGACCGCAAGGACATTACCCTGAAGGCCCTGGACAACCTGATGTACGCCTCTCCCGAGAGGATTGTCACCGCCTGCCCCCTGTGCCTGAAGACATTCTCCCCCTATTCGCCCAGGAAGGTGAGCGACTTCGCCGAGGTGGTGGCTCAGAATATGAATTAATAACAACTTAACGATATACACGCCATGAAGAATTTTACTCCTACAGTGTACTCACTGATGAATGTGGCTACCGGACGGATATTTCCGGACAGCGGCTGGATGCTGGCTGACCCCGAATCGCCTAAGCCCTCGCTGGTGCGCACGGTCTATCAGAAGAAGCAGATAGACGTCAAGGGCAGCGACTGGGGATTCTACCGCTTCGCCGACTGGCTGCCGGTACACCGCCTGCTGCAGGACTCAGCCACCACCGTGACATACAGGAGCGAGGGACTGGCCCGTCACCTCGGTCTGGGCAACCTTTATATTGCATTTTCCGGCTACTGGCCTGAGCGCGGGGCACTGATGAAGACCTGCTCGTTCAAGGAGACCGAGGCCTATTCCGTCTGCGGCCGTCTGCCCAAGGACTGCAGGCAGATACTGACGGTGGCTTCCGCTGGAAATACGGCCAGGGCCTTCGCCAAGGTCTGCTCGGAGAACGACATCCCCCTGCTGCTCTGCGTGCCTGAGGACAATATCGACGCTCTCTGGTTCGAGAAGCCCATCAAGGACTGCGTCAGGCTCGTCTGCGCCCCCAAAGGCAGCGACTATTTCGACGCCATCGCCCTGTCGCAGGCTGCCTGCAGCTCGGGAATGTTCATCGACGAGGGAGGCGCGAAGAATGTGGCCCGCCGCGACGGCATGGGTACGACCGTGCTCTCGGCCACTGTGGAGATCGGCCGGATACCCGACGCATACTTCCAGGCCATAGGCAGCGGCACAGGAGCCATTGCGGCCCGTGAGGCCAATCTTCGTCTGCTGGAGGACGGCCGCTTCGGTACGGCTCAGATGAAGCTGCATACGGTGCAGAACGTGCCTTTCCTGCCGATGTACGACGCATGGAAGGCCGGTCAGAGGGACCTGCTGCCCTTCGATGACGACGAGGCCCGTCAGAAGGCCGCGATGATCGATGCCAAGGTGCTCTCCAACAGACGCCCGCCCTATTCGCTCGCCGGAGGAGTGTACGACTGCCTGTGCGATACTCATGGAGATGTGTACGCCGTGACCAACGCCGAGATCCGCCATTGCGCCGCCATGTTCAAGGAGCTGGAGGGAGTTGACATCTACTCCGCTTCGGGTGCCGCGCTGGCCGGTCTGGAGCAGGCCGTGAAGGCTGGTGCCGTGGGCCGCGATGACGTGATAATGCTCAATATCACAGGCGGTGGCGAGCAGCACTTCAAGAAGGACTGCAAGGTACACTGGCTCAAGCCATCGCTGGTCATCTCGCCCTCGGAGGACAAGGATCGGATCGTGCGGGAGATAGAGAAACTGTTTGCTTAGTGTTTAATTTTAAGTATAAACCGGTTATGAAACTTTTTAGAATATCTGCCGCGGCCCTGGTATGCGCCGTGGCCCTGACATCCTGCGGGAATGGTTCAGGGACCGGGAGCACTGCTTCCGAAAAGAGTGTCTCCGACATTGTGATTGAGAATATTATGACCCGCCGTAGTGTGCGTCAGTATCAGCCTGTGGCTGTGGGACGCGACACCATGAAGACGATTCTCGAGTGCGGTATCAACGCGCCCAACGGACAGAACCGCCAGTCCTGGGAGATCCGCGTGGTGGACTCCCCCGAGTTCATTGACGGAGTGACTGAGCTCTTTGTCAAGGCCAATCCACGCGCAGCCGAGGACCCTTCGTTCAAGAATATGTTCCGCAATGCGCCCACCGTGGTATTCATCGCCCACGACCCCTCCTACGACATGTCGCCCATCGACTGCGGGCTGCTCGGAGAGAACATGATCCTCTCGGCCTGGTCCATGGGTATCGGCTCGTGCTGCCTGGGCGGACCGGTAAGATTCATGAAGTCGCCTGAGGCCGCTGATTACCTGAAGCGTCTGGGCTTCTCCGAGGGCTATGAGCTGCTTTACTGCATCGGATTCGGCTATCCCGCCGAGAGTCCTGCTGCAAAGGACCGCGATGCCTCGAAGATTCAGTTCGTGGACTAACTTCCTTTTGATTCAGTTTCCGATATGACTGGATTCTATACTGTACTGCTGCTGATGGTGTCCAACGTATTCATGACTTTCGCATGGTACGGACACCTCAAGCTGCAGGAGATGAAGCTCATCGACAACTGGCCTCTGATCGGGGTCATCCTCTTCTCGTGGGGCATCGCCCTCTTCGAGTATTCCTTCCAAGTCCCCGCCAACCGCATAGGCTTCGTGGACAACGGCGGCCCCTTCAACCTCGTCCAGCTCAAGGTGATACAGGAAGTAGTCTCCCTGACCATATTTTCACTCTTCACGATACTGGTATTCAAGGGCCAGACCTTCCACTGGAACCATATCGCCGCCTTCGTCTGCCTTATCCTGGCGGTGTACTTCGTATTCATGAAGTAATGATTATGGCAAAGCAATATTCGGATAAAACCAACGCAATAATTTACGCAGTGATAGGATGCGGACTCTTGATATGGGCCCTGCTCGGATACCGTGGATCGGCAGTTTTCACTTCAGCACCTTTTATCATAGCCGTAATCGATTTCATAATGGCAGGGTTCTATGCAGTACGCAGACGGAGAAGCAAAATACGCCCAGACCAAAAGACCGACGGGAATCCTGAAGCATGAACGATATACACATTGATAACGGATATAGGCTGCGGCCGGCTGCTATGGAAGAGGTTCCGGCCATCTGGGAAATCATCCTGCAGGCCAAGGCCCAGATGTACCGCGAGGGCAAGCACCAGTGGGACGAGAACTACCCTACCGTGCCGATATTGGAGAACGACGTGCGGCGCGGCTGGGGATACGTGCTCGTACCGGATAACTGCAGTACACAGCCGGAGCCGGACATCATAGCCTACGGAGCGGTAGTCTTTGACGGAGAACCTGCGTATGACGGTCTGCGGGACGGGAAATGGCTGAGCGGACAGCCCTATGTGGTACTGCACCGGCTGGCGGTCGCCGACTCATGGAAACGTCAAGGCATGGCCGTCCGCTACATGCAGGCAGTCTGCGACTTAGCCATCTCCCGCGGCATCCGCAGCTTCAAAGTCGACACCAACTACGACAACTTCTACATGCAGCGCGTCTTCTCCCGCCTCGGCTTCACCTACTGCGGCCGCATCCGCTACGATGCCGGCGAGCGCATGGCCTACGAAAAGCTGCTGTAAACATAAATTGCAAATTTTTCCTACATTTGTTATTTTATTGAACGGAAATATGCAAGCCATGGCCGACGGAACACCACAGGGAAATATTATACTTTATCAGACCGAAGATGGGCAAAGCCGGATAGATGTCACTCTATCAGGCGATACAGTGTGGCTTACCGCAGATCAGATGGCCGAACTGTTCCAGCGCAACAAGTCCACCATTTCAAGGCATATCCGCAATGTCTTTGAATCTGGGGAACTGAATCCGGATTCAACTGTTGCATTTTTTGCAACAGTTCAAAACGAGGGAAACAGGAAAGTAGAACGAAACATAGCATACTACAACCTCGATGTAATCATCAGTGTCGGCTATAGGGTCAATTCCCACCGTGGCGTACAGTTCCGCATCTGGGCCACGCAAGTACTGCGCGAGTACCTTGTCAAAGGCTTTGCTATGAACGACGATCTTCTGAAACGCGCCGGCGGAGGCAATTACTTTGACGAACTCCTGGCACGCATTCGGGACATCCGCTCCTCGGAAAAGGTATTCTATCGCAAGATTCTGGAAATCTATGCCCTCAGCATAGACTATGACCCGAGAACAGAAGCCACGCAGAAGTTCTTCAAGACAGTCCAGAACAAGATGCACTTCTCCGCTCACGGACATACTGCGGCGGAAGTCATTCACAGCAGAGCCAATGCCGACAAGGACTTTATGGGGCTGACATCTTGGACTGGAGCATTGCCGAAACGAACTGATGCCGGAATCGCCAAAAACTACCTTTCACCCGACGAACTCGATACCCTGAACCGTATCGTCAGCCTTTACCTTGATTTTGCAGAACTCCAGGCCAAGTCTCACAAACCGATGTATATGAAGGACTGGATTCAGAAACTTGACGAATTCCTGTCACTTTCCGGCAAAGAGCTCCTGACCCATGCCGGGACAGTCTCTGCTGAAATCGCGAAACATAAGGCAGACTCCGAATACGACAAATACAGCAAACGGATACAGTATGAGCTCTCTCCCGTGGAAATCCATTTCATAGAGAGTTTTGAAAAGGAAGTCAAGCGGCTGAAAAAGTAAGAGGCAGCTCTGGGAAGACAGCAACAATGATGCAACAGAATAATATAGATAATTTCTTCCGCCCGTTCCTCTGCGGCCGCATCCGCTACGATGCCGGCGAGCGCATGGCCTACGAAAAACTGCTGTAAACATGGAACAACGGGACTATATCAAACGGCAGATTGAGCAGATCGGCATTTTGCTCGGACGGATGCTGAGCACCCTGCTCGGATTACGGTCCGGCGGAGACACCGGCTCTGCCATCCAGCAGATATGCGGAGAACTTAAGGACGAACTGGACCTCGACATAGATATGCTAGCCTCCGCAGATGCTGAAACGGTGATCAAGGAATTGCAGACCAAGGGTTTTGATTATGACCTGCTTATAAGGTTGCGTGGCGTAATTGACAGCATGGCGGCCTCTCTGCCTGAAAACGACCGGCGCAGGCAATCACTGACAGATCTTTCCGATAAACTCGCCGCCGGTACACAGGCCGCCTACTCCACGGCGGATTTCTCCGATTTCCAGTAAATCATTCCTTCAGCTTGGCTTTAAGGCGTGAAGTACGGTTGTACACCACGCTTTTGTCTTTGCCCAGCAGGACAGATATCATTGTCGGGGTAAAGCCGGCCGAGAGGTAGCAAAACAGCCGGATGTCCTGTTCTGTAAGTTCCGGATGCTTCTCCCTGACTTTTGCTACTATCCCGTCCTGTGAGGCATTCAGCCAGTCTTCCAAAGCCTGCAGAGCCTTCCCGTCATGCCGCAGCCTGCCGATTATCCCCTCTACCTCCCGAACAATTCCGTCCCTAAGCCTGTCCGTACTCTCATAGACATAGTACTGCTCGCAAAGCCTTTCCAGAATAGCGAAGTCCGAACCTTCAGGCAGCGGCGGTCTTTCCGTACTGTGTTTTCGGAAAGCCCTGAAATCCTGAATGAACGACTTAATGTCATTGTACGAGATTTCTTTGTACATGCCAAAACGTATGTTCCCTATTAACCTGAAATTAAAAAGCCGGCCTCTAAACAGTTTTAAATCCCCCGGAGCATTAAAAATCTTAATCTTCATAATTATGTGTTTTTGCAAAATTACGGAATATCTCCCGGTATTCACTATCAAGGCAATAGAAAAACCTATCTCAACAAGATTTAAAAATACAGACTATCAATCACATACATAAAATCATCCAACAAAAATCTATCTTGTTTGTATTCTGTATCTGATGCGGACAATTCAGTACTGTTGTCAACGGTAAGTACTGCAGCATCCCAAAATTGTAATACACTGATTTACACGATATTATGATTATAGTGTGTGCTTTTCGACTGGTTACTGCAGCGCGAAAAGATCACCGCCTGTCTGCAACTATCTGATTATCACAAGACTGTAAAAACACACCGCTCGCGTACTTACCGTTAAGGATTTTACCAAATGGTAAGAGAAGTTTCCGGCATAAAGTGTACTTTTGCACCGCAAAATAAAATTCACGGATATATGAACTGGATTATTCTTTTCGTTGCAGGACTTTTCGAGTCCGGATTCGCTTTCTGCTTGGGAAAGATGAAAGAGGTTTCGGGCACCGCGTGGTGGCTGTGGGGAGCCGGTTTCCTGCTGTGTCTTATAGCCAGTATGACCCTTCTGGCCAAGGCGGTGCAGACCATTCCCATCGGTACGGCATATCCGATATGGACCGGTATAGGCGCAGTGTGTACGGTGATTCTCGGCATCATATTCTTACATGAGCCTGCGACATTTCTGCGTCTGTTCTTCATCACTACCCTCATCCTCTCCATTATCGGACTCAAGATAGTATCCCACTGAGTATGGAACAAGAAGCATTATTGAATCTCAGTGAGCAGATGCGGGTGATCATCTCCTGCGCTCTGGTGGTCGCGGCGTATCTCGTGGATTTTCTGTGCTGCAAGCTGTTGATCCCGGTGATAAGGAAGATTGCGGCCAGGACTGCGTTCAAGTGGGACAACTATCTGACCGGAGGCAAGGTCCTGCACAACATTTTCCATCTGATACCGCCGGTGACTTTTCTCGTCGCCCTGCCGCTGCTCTATCCCGGCCAGAACTGGACTTCCTTCGTTACCAAGGCACTCTATATCTACCTTATCGTCATCGGGACCCGCCTGATCAACGAGTTCATTTCCTCGCTGTACGCCATCTCCAGTGATTCCGACCTGCTCAGGGACAAGCCCATGAAGGGTGTCTACCAGATGCTGAAGGTCCTAGTAGTCTGTGTGGCCGTCATCCTGACGTTGGGCGTGCTGCTGGAAAGGGACTTCACTACCCTGCTGGCAGGACTCGGCGCGTCGGCTGCGGTGCTGATGCTGATTTTCAAGGATACAATCCTCGGCCTGGTGGCGGGCATCCAGCTCTCGGCCCACGACATGCTGCGTCCGGGGGACTGGATAGTCATGGAAAAATACGGTGTCAACGGTACGGTGGAGGAAGTGACCCTGAATACGGTCAAGGTCCGCAACTGGGACAATACGATAGTAACCGTTCCGCCCTATGCCCTGGTCAGCGATTCATTCCAGAACTGGCGCGGCATGCGCGAGAGTGAGGGCCGCCGAGTAGCCCGTTCCCTCAATATTGACGTAAATTCCATCCGCTTCTGCACCCCGGAAGAGCTGGAACGCTTCTCCTCGGAAGCATGGACCGAAGGCAGGGCACTGGACAGTAACACGGTGAATCTCGGTCTCTTCCGTACCGCCACCGAGCATTATCTCTGTACCCTCGCCCAGGTCAATACCGATCTCCGCATCCTCGTGCGCCAGCTCGAGCCCACATCGGAAGGTCTGCCGATACAGCTCTACTTCTTCACCCGCGAGAAAGACTGGGTCGCCCACGAGCACATAGCCGCCGATGTCATAGAGCACATCATCGCCACCATGCCACGCTTCGGCCTGCGCCTGTTCCAGAAACCCACCGGTGAGGATATAAAGAATCACTGGAAAAGCACATCCCGGGACTGAGCGTCGATACACCGATACCGAAGAACTTCAGGCAGCCGCCCTTCATTTTCCCAACGAATCCTTTTTCCACCGCGGCAAGAATTTATAGCCGGGCTGACTGGACTGGACCCTTAACTGGACCCGCTAGGCATGGGCTTGGCTTTGAAGAGTCTGTTTTGCTTTATTTATGTTAAAGCACTATTTTTAAACTAATTGCGTCTAAATGTGAAATAACAGACTATGGGCGGAAACGGACAGTCTGTTATCATTGAATTTAGCATAATGAGCTAATTGTCAAATACTTACACAAGACACAAAATTTCAGATTCTGAGGATAAAAAAAGGAGTCAAAGAATCTCTACCCCGCTACAGTGCATCTATGACCGGTATTGAGATTCCCATGCCCAAGTCATACCCTTCTGTCTGTTTCCGCCAAAACTGCCTAATCTATTATCGTTCAGCAAAATGTAAGATTACCTACATTACAGACTCTACGTTGGTGCTTACCGTCAGCGGCAGTTCTTTCTCTTTAGAAATATGGTTTGTATGCAGACTGACATTTTCAGCCACACCGTATCCTCTTCTAGGCGCACCTCCAGCCGTACTTCATCATCTGGCTGATATAGAACAATTATCTGAGATAAATATTAGGATTTTGTCGGTACAGACCGCGGCCTGGATTCAAATTATACAACCATATCATATTTTATTTTTCCAGAACCGGCAAGTGATATCACCCAGATGCCCGTCAGCCGCCACGCGGTAGAGCCTTTGGTTGGTGGTACGGCTGGTCAGTGGGCCGAGAGCCTCGATGTAAGGACCGGTCTTAATGTAGTCGAATACTGCTGGATCAATATTCTCCGGCAGCTCTCCACGTCCCGAGTACCAGGCCGTGCGCAGGGACGGGACCGTGGAATGGAGCCAGCCTGCCAGCCGCATCACCTCTCCGGGACAGGCATCCCCGCCCATGAAGCAGACGCAGGTTATGCACCGTCCGTAGCGTCCGAGGAGGAAGGATAGTTCGGCCTCGTCCAGCTCCGCACCTCCGTCCTGCTGAAGATGCGGGCTGTGACAGCCGGGGCAACGATTCGGACACCCGGTGATATTTATCGCCAGCGTGGTCTCGTCCGGAATCTCGGCAAAGACTATATCGCAGTTGTGGTATCTCATGAGTCCTGCCCTTACATTGTTCCGTAATACCTTCTGGCTGCCTCCTTCTGCCGGGCCGCCGAGAAGTTGGAGACACGCTTCATATAGCCGATTACGCGGGTAAGATAGTCCACATCGTCCGAATGACATTCGGGACACTCGTGCAGATAGCGCTTGTCGATGTGCCCGCACTTGTTGCAGACCGTGTTGGGGATATTGAAGGTAAAATAGTTGCAGCCCTCCACGGCGGCCACCCGCAGCAGCTGGCGGTACTGCTCCTGGGAGAGGTGGTCCTCAAGGTTGAGATGTAGGGCAGAGCCTCCGGTCAGATGGGCTATGTAGCGGCGTCCGTGGAGGCGGAACTTGTCGATGACATTCAGGGAGTCGTCCTCTACCTTGTAGAAATAGGAATTGTAGCAGTCCCTCGGCACAGCATATCCGTTCTCGCGGTCCCACTTGGCATGCTTGACACCCACGTTCTCGGCTGGTATCATCTCACAGTTGAACATCAGCTCTTTAGTCCGGTACTTGCGGTTGTACTCCTCTATCATGCCGAGCACTTCACTGACGAAGGCAGCATAGTCATCGTTGTCATCTATCCTAAGGCCCAGGAACTCTGCCGCCTCCACCAGACCGTTGACCCCGATAGTGAGGTACTGACGTGCTATGTTGATGTAACCGGCATCGAAGAGAGGGAGCATTCCCTTCTGCTGCAGGTATTTCAGGTTCTCGTTGTAGGCGGTCTGGACTTTGTGTACGAGGTCGGTCACCTCGCGCAGGAATGTCATGTAGTGCATGCCGTTGCGGGCGGCGTACTGAACGCAGCGGTTCAGGTTGATGGTCAGCACGCTCTTCGAGCCTGTAGACACGCCTCCGGCTCCGAGGGTATAACTGAATCCATTATCCTGTATCTCGTTGCGGAGACGGCAACAGGATGAGAGGGAGTCCGCGTTGTCACTGATGTAAGTGAAGAACGAATGGCCCTCATAATACATCTGAGCGGTAAAGTCCCCCCACTCCGGATCCATCACGTCACCGTCCTTGGAAAGCAGTGCCATGGTCTCCACCGGAAACGTCAGCACCGTGCGGGTCCGTTCGCGGTTGAACCATTTCATGAAACGTTTCTGCAGCCAGGACAGGGAGGCCCACTGCGGCCGGCTGCCGTCGGGGAAACGGAACTCTCCGAAGAGCGACTCGAAGTAGTAGCGGTCGTAGTACGATATGTTCCAAAATACGGCCTGGTAGTTGCGGGCTCCTGTGGGCTGATTGATGGAATACACCACCTGCTCGAAAGAGTCAGTAATCACCTTGTCGATGCTGCGGCGGTGCGAGGACAGGTCCACCACCTCGTCCGGATGCTGCCAGTAGTCATCCCCGTACTCCTGCCGGATGAAATAGTCCATGTACATCAGGAATTCCGGAGTGGCGCAGGCCCCGGACAGCATCGAGGAGACCATGAACACCATGTTGATGAAGCCGCCGCAGAAGGACTTGAGGTTGGTGGGGCGGGTGGAGTTGCCCCCAATGTCTATCGTTCCGTTGAGCAGCCAGGGGTACATGGTGATCGAGGCGCAGTAGTTGGCCATCGAGGTCTCGTCGTTCTTGTAGATGAAATGGTTGTTCAGCAGATAAAGATATCTGTCGGCCAGTTCCTTGCCGTACATCTCCCGGATGCGGTCCGTGAGCATGCGGCGGTTCAGGCGGATGAAGTTCTGCTTGGGCAGCTCGCCGATGAGAGTGGCTATGTTCTTGTGCTCCACATTGGCGTTGGCATCGTACTTGGAGCCGGTCGCGGCATTCTGCGCGTTGCAGTAATCGAGCAGGAACTCCAGCTTGCGCCTGTCCTCCCTGTCCTCGGTGTGTTTCTGGCGGTATAGCATGTAACTCTTGGCCACGGCGAAGTATTTTTCCGCCATCAGGGCCACCTCCACCTGATTCTGAATCTCCTCTACGGTGATGCCGTCGTAGATGTGCACACGGCTGAGGACTGCCGTAAGGTCCTCGTCGGTGGCGTATGCCCCTACTGAGAGGAATGCCTTTGAGACTGCCAGGCGGATTTTCTCAATGGAGAACGGGACCTTCTTGCCGTCCCTCTTTACGATTTTGATTTCTGATGCGCTCATATCGTTGTGTTTATTATGATTTTCACATTCTCAGGCAGAGCCTGAAGCACACCGAAGAAAGACAGTATCATTGTATATGAGAGTCATCGCCGGCCCGCCTCTGTTCCCGAAGGCTCACACCTGTAATACGACCGGGCAGGTCTTCTGACTCGTTCCAACCGTACGCCTTCCCGTCATCACTGACAGTGGCTTTAGAAAGTACGGTCTGCTTACAGAACTTACAGCTACGGGTATAGTCCCTGATTCTCACAGGAGTTCCCTTTTCATCCTCCGGGACGGATGTCCCTTCCGGAACCCGATACTTCCGCAAATATAAAAGAATTCCCCATAAGTCGGTGCTATATGGGGAAATACTTCTGAACAAGTTTTCAACAATATGTCCTGCGGCCAGTATTTATTTTAGGAGATTAAAATCCTTTACACCGAAAACCTCGGTAGACACTTCTCCAAGCCAACCGCTCTTGGTATTTATGCCTACCTGCACCTTCACAAAGTCGATATACTTAAGTTCTGCAGGTCTGCCGTCAAAGGTAACGGCATCGCTGATACGGAAATGATTGTCAGCCGGCGCGGCATTGTAGTTGTCATCCTCTGTAAGGCGGTCTATGCTGCTGAAGTTGTCCACATAGCCCCAGTCGTATGCCGGATTGACCCAGTAGGTCCCGTTGCCGGAGGCATCGTAGTTCCGGGCTTTAAGACAGGTGCCCCGGAGTGTATAGCTGTCTTCCTCAACCCATTCCGGATAATAATAGTCCTGACGGTGGAATGATCCGAGATAATCTATCTCCCCACTGCCGCCCTTGTTGTCGGTCCAGGGGACAGCCATGGCAGGGGCTTCCGGACGATAATAAGTCACGGCATAGTCCTGACAGGTCTCCGCCTTGCCGTACTCGGAACCCTTCAGTTCGTACCATGTATCGTTGGGCAGACCGTCTCCGTTCTCATCCTGCATGACCCATACGATGCCAGGTTCAGACGAACCGTCGAAGGCATTGCCGGTAATGGCCAGATTGTAGTCTCCGTCATTGTCGATACTGTGGTCGAATCCGACCACAATATATCCTCCGAAACCGCCCAGAGACACATACTGAGTCTGAGCCATCCTGCTCTCCGCATAGGCACAGGCCTCTTCCATGGTGGCGGCAGTATAGTATTCATTGACAAACTGTCCGGGAGCAGGCAGGAACTCATAGACCTTATTGCACTCCGGAAGGCTTGCGGAAGATCCTTGGCGGTAGTACGTCCCTTCAGAAGGACACACATTGATTGTCAGTTCCTGGGTTGCGGTGAGATAACTGCTGCGCATCTCTACCATTACTGTGAATGTGCCCTCCTCCGTACCGGAGAAAGCATATTCAGTCCGTTCGCCCTGCTGCACCTGCGAGCCGTCCACATACCAGGTGTAGACTGCATCGAAAGCATTCTGTATGTCCAGTATCCTGAGAAGAATACGGCGGCCCAGAGACATGTTGTACTCTGTCTGAGGGAATGTCCACGAGAAATCCACTTCTTCGGGGGATTTTACACTGACCGTGAACTCAACGCTGTCATTGCCATCCTCGTTGGAGGTTTCAAGCCTGACCAGGTAATCACCTTTATCTTCCCCGACAAAAGTATAGACAGGTTCTTCCGACACCACACTGCCGTCAACGCTCCATCTGTATGCCGTCTCCAGGGAGGAGGCTACCGACGGCCTGAATTCCAATGACGAACCCTGCAGCACCACGAATCCCTCATCCGCTCCTGGCAGAGTGATAAGAGGAGGCGTAAGTTCCTGGACATTAATCATGATATCAGCCTTGTCAGAACCACCTTCATTTGTTACCGTCAATGTGATGTAGTAACGGCCAGTCTCATCGCTTACAAATTCCAGGACCGGAGCCGAGGAAATCTCCTCCCCGCTCTCGAAAGTCCACGAATACACTGAACCGTCCACATTCTCATATTCCGGCGAGATAATTATGGGACGACCGGTCTTTGTAGTATATATACCGCTTTCACTGTCAAGCGTTATGCGTGGAGCCGGAGGAGTGATGCCGTTCTCCCTGCAGGAAAACAGCATCATTCCGGCCGACACGATTAAAATCAGACTGTATATTCTTCTCATCATATGCCTATTCAAATCTTACGGCCACATCGTCATAACAGAAATATGCCGGCTGGCTGAAACCGTAGCCGTTGTCGCTGTCTCCGGCAACATTGAACTCTATCTTGGACACTTTCCCAAGCGAGGAGAGATCCCACTTGGTCCACTCCCGGATATTGCCTTCGCTACTGGCCAGAAAAAATTCCGGTTCCTGCTCTATCTTCACTCCTTCAGCATCGTATCCTATGGCTATTACCTTTACATATCCGTCCGGTGCCAGAGGGTCTGTAAGCCCGTTGCCGTTGGACACACAATTAGCAAGATATGTATTCCACATGATGTAAAGATGATCCACCACGCGGGCCACTCCGTCACCGAACTCTATGGACGGCAGGTTCTCAGTCATATTATACGGAGATTCATCCTTGTAACCGAAATGCACGCAGAAATTCTCCGAACCGTTGTGCCCGCCGAAACCAGTGACAGGGTCCTTATAGTACACTGCCAGCTGATGCAGATAGTCACCGTTGGCAATATCAGTCTCGATGTAGTCGGATACTGCATGTCCTCCACCCCAGTAGCACGTCGTTCCGTAATTTTCAGGCATCACATGTTTGAGAAATGTATTGCCGTCATCGTACCATTCGTAATCCGCCGGGCCTGCTCCGCTCTCTCCGTAAAGCAGCGGCCCTCCATATTGGGGAGTATCTATCAGCGAAGACCAGTATTCTCCTTCAAATGTAAGCACACGCAACTCATATTCCACAGCCTTGACACGGAAGGTCACCATAGACACCTCGCCGGTCATGGACTGGAGGCTGAATCCGATCATGCCCTCAGTCTCAGCATACGTATTTTCCCTGGTCGGCGCAGTAACAGTAAGAGTCGTATCCTCCGCCATGGACAGAGTCACCCTCCAGCCGTCCGGCTTACTTACCACATAGGCGAACATTCCGGATATCTCCACATTGTATGTTCTACTACTGCCGTAAAGGTAACTCTCCACTCCTTCCGATGAAAGTCCATCGATATTGAATTCAACGCTTATGGTTTTCGGCACCGATATCCTGGTCCCGTCTGCAAGAATGAATATTACATTGTAGGCATCGCTCTCGTAGTCCACATCCGCGATAATCCCGGAGCCGCCGGTTCCCGGCTCTCCGTCCTGTCCCTCGGCAACTATACCTGTAGACTCCCAGTTCAGACCTCCGTCTACAGATATTTCCCACATCTTGGTGTCCGGGTTAATTCTTACCTGCGGGGAGACGGCATCCTCTCCCGGCTGGCCGTCTTCACCGTCGATGCCCTGGGCCCTTATCCTCTGGCCGTCAACTACGAGCCATTCCCCGTCTATAGTCCAGTACCACAGTCCATCAGTATCATCCTGAGCCACGGATATTACCGGAGCATTCGCTCCGTCCTTCCCGTTTGTTATCTCAGCCGTCGTCCCGTCAGAGAAATATATCACATAACCGTCAGTACCGGCCTCTACCCTGTCGATTGTCACATTCTGCCGCAGAGCGTCGACTATCTTCTGTAAAGCATCAATATCCGAATTGATGCCCTTGACAGTCTCTTCCAGCGATGCAATCTTGTCATCGATTCCGTCCAAACGGTCACGCAATTCAGTGTCGTCATACATGCTGCACGCACTTACTGCGGCAGTTACCAGCGCAATAAGCGCGGTCCGAATAATTCTTTTCATTTTTCTAATGGTATTAAAGGTTTATGTGTAAATACTATATGCGCAGGTATATCTCCTGTGGTGACGGACCATTTGCGCTTTCCGTCAGGAGAGAAGCAGTGCAGAGTGCCGGGACTTACATAGTCCTTTGCGTCTGTCACCAGAAACTCTTTTGTCACCGGATGTACCGCCAGTCCGTAAGGTACCTGGATATTTTCATCTGTTCCGTCCGTAATGAAGTTGCGGGTCACTACCTCACGTGTAAGAGTATTGAGAATCGCGTAGGAGACTGTCCAGTCGTTGGTAAGATAGCTGAACTCCGTACTGTAAATGTAGAGAGAGTCTCCGCAGAGGGTCATATTGCTGTTGGGCAGCAGATGAAGGGTATCCGTGCAGATATCCCTTTCAGTATCAATAATGAAGGTCTTGGAAGGAGTATAATAGTAGTCTCCACGGGATGATACGTACAGGTTGCCGTAGCGGTCGGGCTCGAGACGATGCAGGTTGATGCCGACCGGAATCTTGTACATCTCACTGAAGTTGACCAGGTCGATCACGGAGACCGTGCTGTCGTAGTCGGGAACGCGGTATCCGCCTGAATTGGCCACATACAGCTTGTTGCCCACTATGGCCATCTCCTCGGGCTGGTAGCCCACAATGCACGAGTCCACTATTTCCAATGTCGCAGTGTCAATCTTCACGACCATGCCGATGCGTGCGTCCGGGTCAATCTTCACCGGACCGGCATACGCGCTGACGTAGGCGTACTGGTCCTTGAAGGCCAGGTAGCGGCAGTTGGGAACGGCTATCTTCGTTATGTGCTTGACGCTCCGCACGTCCATTACCTCCACGTAGTTGGAGCAGTTGATCACCGCCCACAGCTTGCCGCCGTAGATCTTGATGTCGTTGCCCACATCTCCCAGATCCTTGACTTCATTCGGGTTACGCTCCCCGTAGATGTTGCGGGTGTACACGCCGGTGGTGTAGTCGTAGTAATCCAGGGAGGCCTTGTTGCTGCCCATGTTGCCCTCATTGAGCAGGAAGAAGCCGCAGACATCGCCCGAGACAGTGTCCCAGGGATTGACTTCCACCGGCTCAGAGGGCAGCACAGGGTACTCGCCGCGGCAGCCTGTGACTGCCCATGCGAGCGGAAGTATTGAAATTAGCAGAAAAATGGTCCTGATGTTAATTGTTCTCATATTGTAAGGCTTAATGTTATCCTGAAATTGGTGCCGGGCATGGGATACCACTTCACTACCTCGTACTGTTGGTTGAAGATGTTGTTGACCTCCGCAGTAACTCCCAGGTCCACCTTCTTGATGTGGAAGACCTTGGAGAGCGAGAGGTCGCTGGTGTACCAGGGCTGGATGTAGTTGACTGGCACATTGCCGCCGAGCATGTATCTCTCACCGGTATAGACGAAGCTGTAGTGGAAGTCCCAGGTCCGGTAGCTGACACTTACGACGGCCGAGCCGCTGTGCAGCGGCACGTAGGGTATCTGGTCGCCGTAGGTGCTGATGACACCCTCGTATCCCTCGTCCTTCTTGGTGTCGGTGAAGTCCTGGGCCTTCTGATAAGTGTAGTTCAGCCTGGCGGATATATCCACCGGACCGAAGCGGAATGAGGGTGTCAGGACTACATCCATACCCCGTATCTCCACGTAGCCCAGGTTGACCATCGTCCATACCAGCTGGTTGGATGTCGGGGTGGCGATAATCTTGTCCTTCACTGTATTGTAGTAGACGTCCACACTGGCCTGAAGTCCGGCAAACCATGAATAGAAGGCCTTGTGGTATGCGGCGCCCACATTGTACTGTGTGGTGTATTCGGGCCGGAGGTTGCGGTTGCCCAGTTGGACGTAGTAGAGGTCGTTGAAGGTGGGCATGCGGAATATCTTCTTGTAGAAGGCCCTTAGACTCAGGCCGACCCTCTTCCACGGAGTGTAGGATACTATCACCGTAGGGGTCCACTCATTCTTGTCGCCGGCCGTCTCCATGTTCCTTTTGCTCATATCGTGGACGTAGGTGTAGAGCAGGCTGGCCTGGGCGCTGAGACCGAAGTCGAAATTGACCGAGGTGGCCGCAGCGGAGAGGACGGTCAGCCTGCGCGGCTGTATGAAATTGGCGTTGAACATCTCCGTACCGTCGGCATCCAGACTGTTCCACTGCAGATCGCAGGAAAGGTTGGCACTCCAGATCTTGCCCGCTGAGAAAAGATGCGAAGTGGTCAGGTACAGTTCCTGTTGCCAGTAGTGGTTGTCCATCGGCTGGACAGTGCTGTGCGGAGGCATTATGTAGTTCATATAGTCATTGGCGTACTTGGCCTGCACCTTTAGGCTGTAGAAATCAGCCGCTTTATGCGTCAGGGCCGTCTGCACGAAGATGTTGCGGTCCTTCTGCCGGTCCTCGTTGAGCAGCGAGATGCCGTAGTCCTTCTTGACCGCCGCACCCGGATAGCCCCTCTCCGACCAGTAGAAATAGCCTTTGAGCATAAAGTCCGTCTTAGGCATCTGTCCGAACAGGCCTGCCTCCGCACGGACATACATCACATCCCCGTTGCGGCGCACCTCTGTCGTATCGTAGCCTCCGTCCCTCTGATATCGGAACTTGTAGCGTCCGGAAGTATTGAGGAACTCTGCATTGACCGAGGTACTGAAATATTTTCCTATGCGGTGCTCCCACAGCCCCGAGAGGTCAATGAGGTCGAATGAGCCGCTGCGCAGCTTGAAATTCAGATTATTCCCTCTGTCTCCGCTGAACTTCGGCCTCCTGGACACCATGTACAGCGCAGCCGCCGAGGCATAGTCCCTGGCCGACTGGAAGATATCACTCTTCTGCCCGTTGTACACCGACAGGACTTCCATATTGTCCATGGAGAACTTGCCCAGATCCACCGTCCCGTTCTGGGCATTGGAAATCTGGATGCCGTCATAGAAGACCCCTACATGCTGACTGCCGAGGCTGCGGACATTGACCGTCTTGAGGCCGCCTATGCCGCCGTAGTCCTTGATCTGCACGCCCGAAAAATATCGGAGCGCGTCGGCTATCGAATTGGAGCTCAACCGTTGAAGCTGCTCTCCGGAGAGCTTCTGAGCCGGCACGATCTCCCTTATACGGTCGGCCGTGACCACCACCTCTCCGAGGGTGTCTGCGGGCAGCTCCGGGATTCCGTCCTGGGCCCGGAGTGAAGCTGTCAGCGACAGCATGAGCACAATAATAGGTAAAACAGTATCTGCTTTCTTATAGTTCATTGCCAAATTATTTTCCAACTCCCGGGATCCTTAGCGTCATATTTGGCAAATCACAAGGCGTCAAGACTCACAGCGAGGGAGTTTACTGACGTAAATGACTGAGCTGTGATGTCGCAGACAACGCAGTGATTTACCAAATATGACGCTAAGGCAGACTGTCTGTTCCTGATGAAGAAAAATCATTCAGCATTGCCGCACCCGACTCCCGCAGGGCAGACAGTCAAACTTGAAAGCAGGTCTTCTGACTTATTCCTCACAGCGGCAGCCTTCCCACCTTACAAGGCAGTGGCTCAATAGATTACCGCGTGACTTCCGCCCAAAAGGACGTGGAAATTACAGCAGCGGGAACTGTCCGGGATTCTCACCCGGTTCCCTTTTAATTCCTCCACCGCAGAGCGGCGGACAGGAAACTTTCAGCGGTGCAAATATAGACAAACTTCCGTTTTCTCCAAAAAAAGAATCACCGGAGGGCCATTGCTAAAACCACCACGGCCGACGACAGATACTGGCCATGAGCCACTCCGGTGATTCGGATGAACGGAATAAAAAGAGTAGATTTATGCGTGTGAAGGGGTAATATAGAGGAAGCGGCGGATCTTCTGGGTCGCGGTCTTCTTGAAGGGTTCGGCAAGCTACTGGCTAAACATTATCCCAATAACAGGGCAAACGAATATGGAAGGAAATGGCCGTGCTACCCGTATTTGGCTCGACTTGATGCTAAAACGGTCACTCAAAAGGTGTGTGGATTGGAGTCAGATAGATAAGAACGAATATTTGGCAGCCATGCGTGAAGGTGTGACGGACGGCACTCACATCAAAGCCTTGGTAAAGCCCGCATTGACCACTAAGATTGATGACCGCGAGATGTTTATGAAGGGAATAGACTACTCTTATTATTACGAACAGAATGACTGATTCTCATGAAAAAGACACTGCCGCTGATACGTCTCGAGCTGTTCCACGAACTCAGAAAGAGCCTTGCCATAGACCGGGACATCTTCCTGGATGACAATCTGGATGATGACCGGACTCTCACCTCGTATGCCCAGGACGGGGAGGCAGCGCTCCACGTCGGAGGTGTCCTCGCTCATCCAGCACCGGGCTTTTCCAGTAACGGTGCATCTGGAAGAGGAGGCCATGCACAACTATATCCGGCTGTACAGGGCCGTAAAGGGGATATACCGGTTCACCGAGCAGCGGTTCAGAGGGGATGTAGTCAGGGGCTTCCTACAGATATCCACCTCCTCCTCCGCCCGTCAGGTCAAGGCCGCCTCCGGCAAAAGCCCCGGCCGCATCATCCGCGAGCGCGTCCTCATCGAGGCCAAGGCCCTGCTCAACTCCACGGACCTCTCCGTCCGCCAGGTCAGCGACACCCTGCATTTTCCCAACGAATCCTTCTTCTGCCGCTGGTTCAAGGAGGCCTCCGGCCTTACTCCCGGTGCCTTCCGACGCGGCAGGAATACATGAGAAGTTATTGTAAATCGTGAATAATTTGTCTTACGACATTAAGCATCTGAGGCAAATTGTTTTTAACAACATCATAGACAATCTCCGCATCAAGATCAAAATAGTGATGTGCTATTATGTCCCGTATTCCCATAGCACCTTTCCAATCTACCTGAGGGTAATTCTGTAGCAACTGTTTATCGGTAAGTTTATCTACCCCTTTAATGCTTTCGCCCAAAGCTATTAACAGCATACATGTACTTTCAAGTCTTTCCATGCCGGAAGGACTTGAGGCATAGTACTGATATGAATTGATTTCAGATGAATTGCCGATAATTCTCTCCAATGTGGTTTCTATCTTCTTCAAAAGATATTCAGTCTGTTTCTTCCTATCATACATAAATGCTGTCCTCCATTATATTTTGGCGTAAGAGAGAATCCATATCATCGCGCATGCGGACTATATCGACCTGACACCCGAAAAGCTGCTCCAAATCATCCTTTATATGAACCATATTGAACATACTGGGTTTGTTAAGACTCACGCAGATATCTACATCGCTGCCCTCAGTCTGCTCGCCTCTGGCTACAGAACCGAATATGCCGATACTTGCAATACTGTATTGTATCGCTTTGGCGGCTTTAAACCCCCTTAAAATGCTCAGATATTCGCCTGTAGTCTTCATATTTTGCAAATATACTAAAATCTTGTAGTCTTATCAAATGTTGAGACTTACTTCAGGTACTCGCGGAAGAAGGCCTCTATCCGGTCGAAGGGAATCTTCTCGAGGTTGTCGTAGAGGTCGGTGTGGACTGCGCCGGGGACGATGAGCAGCTGCTTGTTGTCGCCTTGGAGCTTCTTGTAGGTATCCTCGCTGAAATAGCGGGAATGGGCGTTCTCGCCATGAACGAGGAGGACTGCGCTCTGGATTTCACCGGCATACGTCAGGATCGGCATATTGAGGAAGGACAATGAGGAGGTTCTGTTCCATCCGTTGTTGGAGTTGAGCGAACGCCCGTGATAGCCGCGCGGAGTCTTGTAGTAGGCGTAGTAGTCTTTCACGAACTGGGGAGCGTCCTCAGGCAGAGGGTCGACGACTCCTCCGGCAAGCGCGTATGTGCCGTTCCGGTAGTCCTCGGTACGCTGGGCGTTGAGCTGACGGCGGGTCTCGTGGCGGGCATCGGCATTGTCCGCTGCATCGAAATAGCCGTTGGCTGTAACCCGGCTCATGTCGTACATCGTAGAAGCCACAGTGGCCTTGATGCGGGTGTCTATGGCCGCTGCATTGACCGCCAGTCCGCCCCAGCCGCAGATGCCCAGGATGCCGATGCGCTCCGGATCCACATCATCGCGGGTGGACAGATAGTCCACCGCTGCGCAGAAATCCTCCGTATTGATGTCGGGCGAGGCGACATAACGGGGCTGTCCGCCGCTCTCTCCGGTAAATGAAGGGTCGAAGGCAATGGTCAGAAAGCCGCGTTCGGCCAATGTCTGCGCATACAGTCCGGATGCCTGCTCCTTCACGGCTCCGAAAGGACCGCTGACGGCTATTGCGGGCAACTTGCTGCCATCCGTATTCTTGGGAATGTAGAGATCTGCGGCGAGTGTTACGCCATAGCGGTTGTGGAAGGTGATCTTGCTGTGGGTCACCTTGTCGCTCTGGGGGAATACTTTGTCCCACTCCTGAGTGAGGTTGAGTTGTTCTTCCATAAATCCTGTATTTTCTTGTGCAATGACTGGCAAAGATATTCCACAAAACAACAGACCCCAGTATCTGATTTACTGAGGTCTGTACGCATTTTACGGATTCCGCCGCTTAATGACTATCGGACGAAGTTGGTCTTGACGGCGGGCTCTTTCCCGGGCAGGGGCTGAGTCTTAAGGCCTTTCAGTACCCAGGCCATGTTGCGGCCGAGAGTGCGCATGGTCTGCATGCCCTCGGCATCCCGGGCCGCCTCGCCGGGCTGAGAGCCGTATGCGATATTCCAGTACTGGGAGCTGACCACCGGCATATTGCTGATGGAAAAATATTTGTTCAGACGGTCCAATGCCACGCTGGCTCCTCCCCTGCGGCAGGCGATACAGCCCTGGACGGCCTTCGCCCCTATCGGCACGATCTCAGCTTCCATACCCTCCGCCTCGAGGGTCCCGGCCACTTCCTTCAGGGCCATGAATGTATTCCCGTTGCTTCTCGGGCTTCCGTTGATTAAAAGTACATCAGTCTCAGCACATGATTCAATATGGCGTCGGTCCCGTCTTTTAACTCATCGACTGTGCTTTGTATCTCTATATCAGGAATCAGACCGGCACGATATGTGGGATTTCCATCACTGTCCAATACGGATACTCCGCTGAGCCCCGTCAATACACCTCCCGGCAACCATATTGTCGATATGTCTCCGTCTGTTCCGGAGGTCTGTCTGCCTACTGACTTTGCGTTGG
Source organism: Candidatus Coprenecus merdigallinarum (assembly GCA_018712545.1). Taxonomy (GTDB): domain Bacteria; phylum Bacteroidota; class Bacteroidia; order Bacteroidales; family UBA932; genus Coprenecus; species Coprenecus merdigallinarum. The sequence continues at coordinate 58,635 of DVGV01000054.1, forward strand.
GCAATGACGTAAGGGCCAGCGCGGTATATTCTGACTGGCTGAATGTGCTTTCATCGATTAGCACGTAAACAGGATTTTTGTAACAGGATAATCTGCTGCCTCTCAAAGGCTCCGCATCGATTATCTCAAAATCACGGGGCCTGACAGTTCGTAACTGGCGGATTTTCGCAAATCTGTAATTGCCGTCAGCGAGCATATCACCCAATCTGTACAGAATATACTCATTCGGGTACGGTCTAAGGTCGATTATAAGTGCCTTTGTCCTTTTTATTGAATTCCATAAGGACCCAATGTATTCCTGCCTCAGATTCCCAACATCGATATACCCGACTCCGTCTATCTCTTTATAGCATGTGTCGGATGTTGTCTCTGATGTAGCAGGCATAGTGTTGAATGCCGGTATTGTTCTTTCTTTCGGCGCACTATTGTCCGCTGACTGCAAGACAATGGTCAGAGAGTCTCCATCTGTCCTGAAGATTTCCTCACTGATTCTAAGTTGGATTGCGCCCTGGTTTGCAGCTGTTGTCAAATCCTGCCTCTGGCCGAATATTTCGCTTACGCCTTGTCCATTGATGGAAATCAC
>DVGV01000055.1 GCA_018712545.1 Candidatus Coprenecus merdigallinarum
ACTTGTAGCACGAGCGAGCATTTTGCACAGCGGAATCCGTAAATGTGGCACGAGCGATCTTTTTGCACATCGCGCGTCTAACGGTTAGGACACAAGATTCTCAATCTTGCAATAGGGGTTCGATTCCCCTATCCACTACTTCTTCTTTTTTCTCCCTTTCACACAATGAGTGATACTGTAAGAACACGATTTGCGCCGAGTCCCACAGGATATATGCATATCGGGAATCTGCGTACGGCGCTTTTTGCATACCTGTTTGCAAAATCCCAGAACGGAAAATTCATACTCAGGATAGAGGATACAGACCAGGGCCGCTACGTAGAAGGCTCCGTAGACGTCATCTACGACACCCTTAGGACCGCCCGCCTCTTCCATGACGAGGGGCCGGACATCGGCGGAGACTACGGCCCATACACCCAGAGCGAGCGCAAGGACATCTACAGGCAATATGCCCTCGAACTTGTGGAGAAGGGCGCGGCCTACTACTGCTTCTGCCAGAAAGGAGACAAGGAGGCAGAGTCTTCCGAGAGCGGTTACGACCGCCACTGCCGCAACCTTACCCCCGAGGAGATCAAGGCTCAGCTCGATGCCGGCAGCCCCTATGTCATCCGCCAAAGGATACCTCTCGACGGCACCACTTCCTGGAATGATCTGGTGTACGGAGAGATCTCCGTGGAGAACTCCACCCTCGATGACCAGGTGCTGCTTAAGAGCGACGGCATGCCCACATACAACTTCGCCAACGTCGTCGACGACCACCTGATGAACATTACCCACATCATCCGCGGCTCTGAATACCTGTCCTCCAACCCCAAGTACCTGCTGCTCTACCAGGCTTTCGGATGGGAGACCCCGCAGTACATCCACCTGCCCATCATCAACGGACGCAACGCCGACGGCTCGATCAGCAAGCTCTCCAAGCGTCACGGAGCGGTCAGCTTCCAGGCCCTCGTGGAGCAGGGATATCTTCCCGAAGGCATAATCAACTACATCGCCCTCCTGGGCTGGTCCCCCAAGAGCGAGCAGGAGATATTCTCCATGGACGAGCTCATCGCGCAGTTCTCCATAGACGGGGTGCACAAGAGTCCCGCAGTGTTCGACTATCAGAAGCTGGGCTGGGTGGACGGACAGCACATCACGGCGCTCGATCCCGAAGTCTTCAGGCGTGATGCCTACCGCTATGCACAGATAGAGGGCACTCCCCTCGAGTCCAAATGGCCCAAGCTCGCATCCCTGCTGCAGTCCCGCATATCAAAGTACTCCGACATACCGGAGAAAATCGCCTTCCTGCACCGGATGCCGGAATACGACACATCCCTCTACATCCATAAGAAAAATAAATCCACCCTCGGGACATCAAAAGTCATTCTCGGCAAAGCCATAGAGAAACTGACAGCCCAGGAGGACTGGTCTGACGAAGCACTGCTCCAGTCCATGACAGAACTGGCAGCGGAGTGCGGGCTGAAGCTCGGGCCGCTCACATGGCCTGTGAGAATCGCCCTGTCCGGCCTGGCGGCCACTCCGGGAGGAGCAATAGACATACTCTACCTGCTGGGCAAGGAGGAGTCGCTGAAAAGGTTAGAGGATGGCATTCAACTAATTTCCAAAGAAAATTTGGTAGATGAAAAATAATCTATATCTTTGCACTCCCAAAATGGGGGCATAGTATGCCGAGACATAGTTGGAGGATTCGTCTAGCGGCTAGGACTCAAGATTTTCATTCTTGCAACAGGGGTTCGATTCCCCTATCCTCTACCAAAATATAAAAAGACACAAAATGGCAAACCACGCATCAGCAGAAAAGCGCAACCGTCAGAACGAAACGCGCAGATTGCATAACCGCTATTATGCAAAGACAACACGCAACGCCATCAGGGCGCTGAGGAACACTACCGACAAAGAAGCAGCTGCAGCTCTTCTTCCCAAAGTATCCGCTATGATCGACAAGCTCGCAAAGATCAATGTGATACACAAGAACAAAGCAGCTAACCTCAAGAGCGGAATTGCAGTTTACGTAAACAAGTTGTAATCTTTTTACGTTTCTGTACACAGATATAGGAAAAACTTCCCGAACTTAGTCGGGAAGTTTTTTTTATATCTGCACTATGAGCATCAATCACTGGAAAATGGACGACAGGCCGAGAGAAAAGATGAACGTGTCGGGCGCGGCCTCCCTGAGCGATTCAGAATTGCTTGCCATACTCATCAACACCGGCACGAAGGACAAGAGCGCGATAGACATTGCCAGAGAAGTTCTGGCAAAGGCCGACAATACCCTCAATTCCCTGAGCGGCCTGTCGCTGGACAGGCTCTGCGCCATACCCGGCATAGGTCACGCGAAGGCAGCACGCCTCCTGGCGGCCTTCGAGCTTGCGGCCAGGATACAGAGCGAGCCTCCCGTACCGCGCATGAAGATTACCGCATCCAGCTCCGTCAGCCGGATATTCATCCCCATAATGCGCAACCTCGAGCACGAGGAATGTTGGGTGCTGTTCCTCAACAAGGCCAACAAGGTCATAGCCAAGGAGAAAGTCAGCGTCGGCGGCATCAGCGGAGCTGTACTGGACACACGCCTGATTCTCCGAAAGGCCGTAGACAAGCTGGCCAGCGCCATCATCCTCATCCACAACCATCCGTCCGGGAACCCGTACCCCAGCGAGATGGACCGGAAACAGACGCGCATACTCCGCGATGCAGCGGGACTGCTGGACATAGCCCTGCTCGACCACGTTATTGTCGCCGGCAACCGCTACTACAGTTTCAGCGATGAAGGACTATGAATTTGACCCGGAATACCGAATTTTCCATATATTTGTAGAAAAAATCAGATCATGACCATCTTCAATCTTAGCGAAAAGCACTCTGTCCTGAACAAATTCATCGCGGAAATCCGCGACAAGGACATTCAGAAAAACCACATGAGATTCCGCAGGAATCTAGAACGCATCGGTGAGATTTTCGCATACGAGATAAGCCGGACACTCAGGTACAAAAACATAGAAGTAACTACGCCGCTGGGCATCTCCGGGTGCTGCGTGCCGGAAGACGGAATCGTGCTGGCCACTATCCTCAGAGCCGGACTGCCCCTGCACAACGGCCTTCTCAACTTCTTCGACGAAGCCCAGAACGCATTCATCGCCGCCTACCGCAAATACGGCAAGGACAACAAGTTTGACATCAAGCTGGAATATGTAACCTCACCCTCCGTCAACGGCAAGGTACTGATACTGGCAGATACGATGCTGGCTACCGGAGCATCCGTACTGCTGGCCTACCAGAAACTGCTGGAGGACGGGACCCCTGTCCACACCCACATCGTGTGCCCGATAGCAAGCACATACGGAGTGGAGTTCCTGTCCAAGAATCTTTCCCATAAAACCGTGACACTCTGGACCGGAGCCATAGACGAAGAGCTCACCAACAAGTCCTACATCGTGCCCGGCCTGGGAGACGCAGGAGACCTGGCATTCGGAGACAAGCTCTAAATCTCCTTGCGCATCCTGGCGATAGGAATGTTCAGCTGCTCGCGGTATTTCGCGACAGTACGGCGCGCAACCTTATATCCCCTCTGAGACAGGACTCCCACGAGTTCCTCGTCGGTGAGGGGCTTTTTCTTGTCCTCCGCGCCGATACTCTCGGAAAGGACTTTCTTTATCTCGCGGGTAGAGACCTCATCGCCGCTCTCTGTCTTCATTCCCTCCGAGAAAAAGTATTTAAGCGGATAGACTCCGAAATTGGTCTGGATGTACTTGCAGTTGACAACACGCGATATGGTGGATATATCGAGCCCAGTTTTCTCAGCTATATTCTTGAGCACCATTGGTTTCAGTTTGGCCTCATCCCCATCCAGGAAGAAGTCGTGCTGAAAATCCAGTATCGCCTTCATAGTATTGTATAGTGTATTCTGCCTCTGCTTGATCGCCTCCACGAACCATTTGGCCGAGTCGAGCTTCTGCTTTACGAACGTCACCGCCTCCTTGCCCCGTTTGCCGGAGGATGCGGCGGAGTTCATCAGCAGATCGGCATAGCGCTTGTTGACCCTGAGCTCCGGCACCGAAAACTTGGGCATGGAGAGTATCAGCTCCCCGTCCTTGTTTTCCAGGATAAAGTCGGGCACTATCTGCTGAGCCTGCTCCACGTATGAGTCGTCAATCTGACCTCCCGGACGCGGGTTGAGGCGGACAATCTCGTCCATAGCATCCTTCAGTCCGCTCTTGTCCATACCTGTCCTGGCCATTATCTTGTCATAATGCTTGCGCGAGAACTCTTCGAAGTAATTCTCCAATATCTCTTCCGCCCTCAGTCTTGCAGGAGTCTGCTCCTTGGCCCTGAGCTGCAGCAGCAGGCATTCCTTGAGATCACGGGCGCCTACCCCCACCGGCTCGAACTCCTGGATGACTTTAAGGATCTTCTCGACATGCTCGGGCGTAGTCTCTATATTGAGCCTGAATGCGATATCGTCTGTAAGGGAAAGAATGTCACGGCGAAGATAGCCGTCATCGTCTATACTGCCGATGATAAATGACGCGATGGTCCTGTCATCACCCTTAAGATCGCTGTAGCCCAGCTGCATCTCGAGATTCTGATGGAAGCTCTCCTTGACGGAGAATGTATTGTACTGGGGCTTGAGATCCTTGCCCTGGTTGTTGATATATAGACGGTAGGAGGGCGTGGAGTCATCCTGGGGACTGTAGTCGCTCAAGGACACGTTCTTAGGTTCCCCGTCCTCGGTCTCTTCGGATGAGGGGGCTTCGTCAAGTACGGGATTCTCCTCCAGCTCCTTCTTGATCCGCTGCTCAAGCTCCAGGGTAGGAAGTTCCAAGAGCTTGATTGTCTGAATCTGGAGAGGAGAGAGACCCTGCTGCAGCTTCTGTTGTAATCCTTGTTTTAACATAACTGACTTCAAAGATAACAATAAATATTCTATATTTGTACTTTGTTGTTCAGATATGGATTCAGAAAACACCATCCTCTCAGTAGACGTCGAGAAAGTGATCCGGGGGAAGAGTCCGAAACTTGCGGACCGCCTGCCGCGGTTTGTCATCGAATACATCAAGAAGACTATTCATCAGGACGAGATCAACCGCCTTCTGTCAGACAACAAAGACTTCACCGGAACGGAGTTCGCCTCACATATACTCCAAGACCTCGGTGTGACCTACAGCGTACACTATACGGGGGCATCCGCCCCGGATCCCTCCGGACGCTACATCTTCGTATCCAACCACCCCCTCGGAGGACTGGACGGAATGATACTCATATCCTACATCGGCAGCCGCTTCCCGGACGTACGGTTTGTCGTCAACGACCTGCTGATGTATATCAAGCCACTGGCTCCCGTCTTTGTACCGGTCAACAAATACGGGCACATGCGGCACGAGAACACCCGCATATTCCAGGACACCTTCAACTCGGACGCCCAGGTACTCTACTTTCCCGCAGGTCTATGCTCCAGGCTCATCAAAGGCAGGGTAACAGATCTGGACTGGAAGAAAACATTCATAACCAAGGCCATAGAAAGCCGGCGGGACATCGTACCGATGTTTTTCTCCGGAGAGAACTCCCGTCGTTTCTACCGCCTGGCCAACATCCGCAAACGGCTGGGAATAAAGTTTAATATCGAGACGTTCCTGCTGCCTGACGAGATGTTCCGCAAGCGAGGCTCCTCCTTCGACCTGTACATCGGGGAGCCGGTACCATACACCTCCCTGACAGGGGAGCACAGTCATAAAGAATGGTGCGACATAATAAGACAGAAAAGCTATGCAACCTGTAATCAAGCCCGTTGACCGCAAGCTCATCAAGCGTGAGCTTACGGCAGCCAAGTACATCAGGACCACCCGAAAGGGCGACAACGAACTCTACGAGGTCACATACAAGGACTCTCCCAACATAATGCAGGAGATAGGGAGACTGCGGGAGATCTCCTTCCGGCTGGCAGGAGGCGGCTCGGGCAAGGACTGCGACATAGACCAGTTCGACACCGACCCTACTGACTTCTACCGTCAGCTCATCGTCTGGGACCCCCACGACAAGGAGATTCTGGGGGGATACCGGTACATTCTATGCGGAGGCATCCCCACTGAGAAAATGGCCACCAGCGAGATTTTCCGTTTCTCAGACTCCTTCGTAAAGGACTACCTGCCCTTCACCATAGAGCTGGGCAGGTCGTTCATTCAACCCAACTACCAGAACATCAATGTCAAGCGTAAAGGGCTATATGCATTGGACAATCTATGGGACGGGCTGGGCGCACTGATGCTCAAATACTCGCACTACAGGTATTTCTTCGGCAAGGTGACCATGTACACGTCCTACAACATGAAGGCCCGCAATACCCTGCTCAATTTCCTGCACAAGTACTTCGGAGATCCGGACAATCTGGTCTCCCCAGTCACACCCATCGACTATGACAGCAGCAACAGATACTACATGGAACTTTTCAAGGACCTGGACTATCACGAAGCATACAAGGTCCTGCAGAAAGAAATCAAGCTCAACGGGGAACACATCCCCCCTCTGATCAACTCCTACATGAACCTCTCTCCGTCGATGAGGGTCTTCGGTACTGCTGTCAATGAAGGGTTCGGCAGTGTGGAGGAGACCGGCATCCTCGTCAATATGGAGGACATCTATCCGGAAAAGAAAGAGAGGCACCTGGCCCCCATGCAGGAGGCCCTGCACGCCATGGCCGCCAGATTCAGACCTAAATGGTGGAGAAAAATTCTCTAACCAGGAAAACCGCGGGATATTCCGGCCGTATTGCCTCCAGGAAACGCATGGCGTCGGACTTGGAGCGGAATTCTCCTACCGTCACTTTGAAATAGGGATTGTCATAGATTCTGAATACCGGGACTTCGGGATAATGCACCCTGAACGTGTCCGCAATCTGCTCTGAAACCGCTCTGGCATCCTGACTGTTGTCAAAATATATGCGGAGCCTGTATCCCTGCGCCCTGCGGCTCTTGTTCTTCTCCACCTGGGCTCCGATGGCCTTGGTCAGCGAGTCGCTCATCCGCACCTGCCCCTTGAGATAAGTCATCAGGCTGTCATAGCTCATATACCTGACGATGGCTGCGCTGTCAGCCTGAACATGTACCGCGGCCGTATCGGGCACTTCCCGCACCTGCCCCTGCGCAGCAGAGGCATGGACGGCGGCAACGACCGCGACAATCAATATGGAAATCAGCCTCCTCATATCTGTCATCTTACGCTGTTTATTATATTCTCCAAAGGAACTTTGTTGAGTTTCAATGTTTTCTTGCGGGATCCATCGGCACTCAGGACTATCTTCCCATCCACTTTATAGTCGTCCAGTTCCCAGCTGCGCAGGTCCAGGCCTGCCGTGATGATGGCGATAGGATCCAGCACAGACGCCTTCACCGGGATACGCACCTTGCTTACCGTGCCTGGCTGCGCGGAAGAAGTCCCGTCGAGAGTCAGACTCACAAATTCCCTGCCGTCCCGCAGCAGCACGGCATCGGCAGACTCAATGGCGATTACATGTTCTGTGGGGTTGTTCACGGTAGCCTCCAGGACTATTGTCGCCGAGGACGTCCCGTTGAAGCGCAGACTGCCAAGGGCGACCTGCCCTACACTGACCTGCCTGTATCCGGTGCATCCTGCCAGCAGCAGGAGCGCAGGAAGCAATAGTATAATTCTTCTCATAATTCTCTGCAGTTTGTTCCGGCAAAGATATAAAAAGTTATCTTTGCGGTGCAATGGCAAATGACAAAAGAATATTCATAGAGACATACGGCTGTCAGATGAATGTCTACGACAGCGAGATAGTCCTCTCCATCCTGGAAAAGGAAGGCTACACTCCCTGCAGGGGACTGGAGGAAGCGGATCTTATCATGGTCAACACCTGTTCCATCAGGGACAATGCCGAACAGCGCGTCTGGGGCCGCCTCGACCGGTTCCTCCAGGAGAAGAAGCACCGCAGGGTCACGGTAGGAGTGCTGGGCTGCATGGCGGAAAGGCTCAAGCAGGAGCTCCTCTCCCATCCGGCGGTGGACCTGGTGGCGGGTCCCGATACTTACCGGGACCTCCCGAGGATGCTCCGCTGCCTGGCAGAAGAGGGGGAGAAACAGGTCAATACCGTCCTCTCGCTCCGGGAGACATACGCAGACATCGACCCCGTCCGCACGGATGCCGGCGGCGTCACCACCTTCATCTCCATCATGAGGGGATGCAACAACATGTGCACCTACTGCATTGTCCCCTACGTCCGCGGAGGCGAGCGCAGCCGCGACCCCCAGTCCATCGTAAGGGAGGCGGAGCGCCTGTATGCCGCCGGCTACCGGGAGGTGAGCCTGCTGGGCCAGAATGTCGATTCCTACCTCTGGAAGAATCCGGACAATCCGACCGAGACCGTCACCTTCGCCCAGCTCATCGAGCTGGTGGCCCTCGTCGCCCCGGACCTGAGGGTAAGGTTCTCGACATCACACCCCAAGGACATGAGCAACGGAGTCCTTTACTCCATGGCGATGTATCCCAACATCTGCACGCACATTCACCTGCCGGTCCAGTCCGGAAGTGACAGGATGCTGGAGAAGATGAACCGCAAGTACACCGTGGCTGGGTATTTGGAGAGAATAGAGAAGATCCGGGAAATAGTCCCCGAGGCGGCAGTCACCACCGACATTATCGCGGGTTTCTGCTCCGAGACGGAGGAGGACCACCGGGCCACCCTGGAGCTGATGCAGAAGGTGCGCTTCGACAGCGCGTTCATGTTCCAGTACTCCCAGAGACCCGGGACCAAGGCCGCCAGGCATTTCCCCGACGACGTTCCTCCCGAAGTCAAGACCCACAGGCTCAACGAGATCATCGAGCTGCAGAGCGCCATATCCCTGGAGCGCAACCGCGAGTGCGTGGGACAGACTTACGAGGTGCTGATCGAGGGTACGTCGAAAAGGGACAGCGGCTCGCTCTTCGGAAGGACGTCCTCCAACAAGGTATGCGTCTTCCCGGCCCTGGGACACCGCCCCGGAGAATATGTCAAAGTAAAGGTGGAGAGCTGCACTTCGGCCACCCTGCTTGGAAATATAGTAGAACAATAAACAATATTTAAAAACAGACAAGTTATGACAAAGATGAGAACCACTTATCTCGGCAACCTGCGTACCGAGATTCTTCACGAGCAGTCCGGCAACAAGATTATCACCGACGCTCCCCTGGACAACCACGGCAAGGGCGAGTACTTCTCCCCCACCGATATGTTCGCCTCTTCCCTCGCCTCATGCATGCTGACCATCATGGGCATTTCGGCTCAGTCCTACGGCTTCAACATCGACGGAACTACAGTCGAGATCGAGAAGGAGATGGCTGCCAATCCCCGCCGCGTGGCACGTATCGTCGTGGACATCACCTTCCCCAAAGGACAGAAATACGATGACAAGGCCAAGAGGCTCATCGAGTCGGCAGCCCGCACCTGCCCCGTATCCAACAGCCTGCATCCCGATATCGTAAAGGATATCCGTTTCCACTACGACGAGTAGGATTGTCTACTGCTGCTTTTTCTTGCGGAGGGCGCTGTAGATGAGGCAGGCGGCCAGGATGATGAAGGCCGCGAGGATGATGAGCATCTCGGTGACGTGCTCCAGAGGGGCCACCCATATCTCGTTGAACAGGTCTATGCGGCCCATGATCTCCACCGGAGTCCAGAAAACAATTACCGTGGCTATGGCCATACGGATGTTGGCGCCCCAGGAGGAGATCCTGAGCTGCTTGATGAACATGAAGACGGCTCCTATCAGACAGCCTGCGCCTATGAGCAGGGTTACTGGATGATGGTCACCCAGGAAACGGGGATCGTAGCAGAACATCAGCAGCAGGTAGCAGGCCCACATCATCATATTGAGTTCCATGAACGTGGTGATGGAAGTGTGACGGGTCAGCGGACGGGTGACAATCTCGTCCTTGCGCTTGCCGAAGATGCGCTTCTGTATCCAGGTGATGAAGTAGCAGCCTGTCTTGACGCTGAAGATATACACGGTCATAATCAGCATCCAGAAGCCGAAGGTGGCCGGCATGATCAGGTACTCGGGCTTGGTTACCACCTCACCGTTCACTATCTCCGGCTGAACTCCGTAACGGGCGGCATAGTACTGGAGCAGGAACTCCACCCAGCCGGTCCAGAAAAGCAGGCCGCCCACCAGTCCGAGGATAGTCTGCCTGGTGTCGCCCTTGACGAAGACTCCGGCAATCACGATACCCAGTCCCACGGCTCCCATAGCGAAAGCGCAGCTGTGCAGGGCCGACTCCGGAAGAAAATGTTCCATGAGAATCATCAGCGCATGTCCCAGGGGCATGGCGCAGAGAACTACCAGAAATGCCACCAGGGTCCTGCCCCAGTATCTTCTCTTTTCGTTACCTTCTACCTGTTTCATAATATTAATAATTTCTAGACTAATCCAGCCAATGCAGAGCTCTATCCTTCAAAGCCTCATACCACTCTTCCTCCGAAGAGGAGACATCCGCGAGCTCAACCGACGCCTCGAACAATTTTTTGACTTTATCGGAATTCGGCACATAATCACATCTATATGAATCCTCCAACATTTTCCTAAAAACACTTAAAGGCAAAGGGACTATTGCAAGTTTTCCACCATAAAGAGACAATGATGTCCGGTACAGGGTATAGAAAAAAACTATACAGGCTGTATTAATATTTGGCGCAACAAACAAGCAATAACACGGTTTCCCACTGCTCTTTTTCATCTTGCCCAGATGTCTCATCACAGGTTCGCCCTCCATCTCAAACTGTCTCTGTCCGCTGGACAAGGTCACCTCAACACAAACGATAAAGTCTCCATAATCACAAACGATATCAGGGACATTACCGGACGCAGAGGACATAGGATGGCCGAAATCGTCAAAATGAAGATTAGCCAGAATATTGCCTCCGTCCAACATCGTCATGGCACGCCACATATTCCACTCAAACATCAATGGCGCATCATACAGTCCTCCTCCTGATATCCGATCATAAAAACCTTGAATATCATCATACATCTGACAGTTTTTAATATCATTCACCTGAGCCCTGATTACCAAATCCTTTCGCTTCTCTGACAACTCCTGATACAACTCTTTAAGCTGCGACAATGTCAAAAGATCAGAGATTCGGATTTCAGGATACTCCGTCTGAATTTTATGAATCAACTTATCTCTGTTATCTGTCAATAATACAGGATAATCCAAACTTC
>DVGV01000056.1 GCA_018712545.1 Candidatus Coprenecus merdigallinarum
AAAAACTGCTTGGATCTTAGCCCACGGCATCAGATACGATGAAATCAACAAGATGAATAATCCAACAAAGGTAGTCAACGTATTAACAACCGATTCTCGCAAATGCGTCAATACATAGATCAGTTGAAAGACAAGAAGTAAAATCAGCGAGAATAAAAGAAATCCATGAATATTAGTGAATTTCTTATACTTGACGACATGATAATACAAGTTATATCTATTGGGCATTGAAATCTTATTATTCCAAAATAAGACTAACAACGCGCCCCAGATATTAGATGTTAATACCAGCGTTGTGCCAACTGCCTTGAGGAAATCAATAATCATCTGCTTCTTTTCAGCAGTTTTAACTAGAGCATAAATGGCAAAAGGGACAAAGGGACAAGCTATGAAAATAGTCGATAGCAAGTGTACTTGAGCAATCAATGCCATGATTAAAGCTAAACTCAACCAATGAATTGGTCGTTTTTTATCTTCAATCATATAAAGTACTTGCATCATAGCATTTTCAACATCACTATAACATCTAATATCCCCTGTGATAATTTCCGCATTCATGCCCAGTATACAATCTTTGGGATTTCTCACAAAAAAACGTAAAGAATAACCCGTTTGTAACAACTGTTTTGCAATATTATAACCTATATAGCCTGTTGCTCCCGTTAAAAGAATCTTACTTTTCATATTAAAAATTGTCTCACAAATTTGTTTTACATTAATGTTTAACATGATTGTTGATGCAAATATATATCTTTTTTTTAAACTTTTGCCACAATAGACATATAATTTTGATTATGCGAATGATTACATGCAAATACTACAATCATAAAAACGCATAAATATTTTCCGGTCATTAGCTAATTAGACATAATAATTTTGGACTGAGTATATATTATATACTACATGCTACCTTTTATGGCACACTTACATATGTATTTTTCTTTTTCTACTACTGTATTAACCATATATTGTGGACAAATAACATTACATTTGCATTGTTGCTGCCCCATTGCACTCTCCAGCCTTATCTTACGATCAAGGGCGGCAAGTTCTGATTTCAATGATTTCAGTTCGTCCTCCTTACGCCATGTTTTTCCTACCACCTCTTGTAGAACAGGCAAGTCTCTCTTTATCATCTCATTCTTCGCCCTGTACTGTTCCACAATCTGTGGTATGCGCTCCAGAGCGTTCAGGAAATTCATGGCAGCCGCTTTCGTGTCAGCCATGGCCAACTGTCCGTTGTTGTAGCTGTACTTGTAATGTCCCTCCACGACAAAACGGTTCTGTATGGTGGAGATACCGTCTTTCAGTGCCGGCTCGCTGATGACATATATCGGAAAGCCGTACACCTCGCCTATACGTGTATACAGTCCTCCCGTTGTGGCGTTCCTGGCTATCTCCTGCAGCCTCTTGCCGATAATCTTCTCGTCAGCGGCAGCAAAGCCGTCAAGTATGATACGGTTGATTTTATTACCTTCGCTGTCTGTCTCGGCACGGGAGAGTAGCGTATTGTAGTCCTCCGTCATCTTTTCTATGATTACATTGTTGTTGGCGAGCTGGGCCGTCTTTTCGTTCAGCTTGCCCTCGGCCTCGTTCCTCGCTTTTGCGAACGACTTCCGTTCCCCCTCCAACGCAGCAATCTTTTTCTCCAGTTTGGCCTTATCCAAAAGGTCGGTATTTCCTGAAAGTATTGCCATGTATTCCGAAAAGTTCATTCCGTTCTTCTCGTCCATAGCACCCTCGTCAATAGTCCTTGCGCCCATCGCTCCGCTCTTGAGCTGGTTGATGAATGTCTGTTTGCAGTGCAACAGATTGAATTTGTAGCTGTCGAGCGATTTCTCCACGGCATAGATAATCACAACCACCTTGTTGTCGGCATACAGCTTGGCTATCTCGTTGCCTTTTCTTACGGCACGCCCGTCCCTCTGCTGAAGGTCCGACGGTCTCCACGGCGTATCCAGATGATGCACCATGATTGCACGCTGCTGGGCATTTACACCGGTGCCGAGCATGGAAGTGGAGCCGAACAGTACACGCACTGAACCCTCGTTCATCGCCGCAATGACAGACTTACGGGCTTTCTCCGACTTGCATTCCTGAATGAAACGGATTTCGTGCGCCGGAATACCGTAGTCCTCTATCAGCTTGCGCTTGATTTCACTATACACGCTCCATTGTCCCGGCTGGTATGTTCCCAGATCTGAGAACACGAATTGAGACCCTCTATGCCCGTCAAAGCTATAATAAAACTCCGCAATCTTTCTGGCGCAATGGCTTGCCTTGTTGTCAGGATGGTCCTCATATTCGGGACTTATCAGACGCATATCGAGAGCCATTTTACGGGCGTAATCCGTGGCGATGAGCATCTTGGCCTTCTCCTCGCTTTCCGACAGTTTCTCCCGGCCGAGAATAGTGGCATCTCCGGTCTTTGCAAACTCCATCAGTTTCTTGATGAACTCCTCCTGCTGTGGAGTAGGAGGTATGTTGTACAGTATCTCGTTCTTCTGCGGTCTGTCCACTCCCACATCCTCCGCCGTGCGGTAATCGGTAATCTCATTGTAGAACATAGCCAGCTCCGGCACTTTGATGAAGTAGCGGAAGCGCTCTTTCTGCACGATGTTGTTAGTTACATTGAACTCGAAATCAGTGGTTTTCTTGGCGAAGATTGCCGCCCACGCATCGAAACAACGGATGTCCTGCCGTTCAAGCTCTTTGGGTCTAAGGTACTTGAACAGCAGGTACAGCTCCGTCAGGGAGTTGCTGATAGTAGTGCCGGACAAGAATGTCGCCCCCAGATCCTTGCCCGTCCGCTCCTGTATGGTGCGTATGGCATAGAGCATATTGAGTGCCTTTTGACTTCCTTCCTGATTGCCCAGTCCGGCCACACGGCTGTGGCGTGTATTGAACATCAGATTCTTGAACTGGTGGCTCTCGTCCACGAAGATGTGGTCAATGCCCATCCGCCCGAAGTCCACCACATCGTCCGTGCGGTGCTCAATTGCGTAGGCAATGCCCTGCAACTTGGCTGCAAGGTTGTGCTTGCGCACCTCCAGACCCTTAAGCATGGCCCTTGAAATGTCCTTGCCCTGCTGTTTCAACACTTCGAGGTTCTCCTCCACCGTATCAAGTTCAGTCTGAAGGATTTTCTGCTGCATCTCAGGAGACTGGGGAATCTTGCCGAACTGGTCGTGCGACATGATCACGCAGTCGTAGTCGTTGTTTTTTATGCTGTTGAAGAACTTCACACGGCTGGCTGCCGCAAAATCCTTTTCGGAGGCATAGAGTATGCGGGCGTTGGGATATGCGGTGCGGTAGCACTCGGCTATCTCCGCCACATTTGCTTTCAGTCCGATAATCATAGGCTTATGCGCCAGCCCAAGCCGTTTCATCTCATGGGCGGCCATACACATGATGAGTGTCTTGCCAGTGCCAACCTCATGGTCGCAGATACCGCCGCCGTTCTGCTTGAGCATCCATACGCAATCCTTCTGGCTGGGATAAATTTCGTTTATCCCGTACCGCTTGCCGAGAGCCTTCAGGTCGATGTCCGGAAATGTCTGGTGGCTTCCGTCGTACTTAGGCCGCACATAACAGTTGAACTTGCGGTTATACATATCCGCAAGCCGCTGCTTGAATTCCGGAGACTGCGCCTCCAGCCACTCCGTAAAGCCGGAGCGGATCTCGTCAATCTTGGCGTTGGCGAGCTGTATGGCCTCGCTGTCACGTACCTTGATGTCGTTGCCCTCGTCGTCCTTGCCGATACTCTTGTATATGTCTGGTATGGTATTGTGCAGGGCATGCTTCAGCAGATTCATGCCGTCGTACCGTTTGTAATATCCCTTGACGGCAAACTGCTCGTATATCTTCATGTTCTTGCGGTCGCACGAGACGGTGAACTCATCCACACTGTCCACATATGCGATTTTGATATCAGTATCGTAGAGGTATGACATATACGCTTCGTATATGCCCGTAGGAATCCACCTTTCCCCGAAGTTGAAATCCAGCTCGTCGAACAGGATGGGTGACGGTACGGCTTTCTGCAGGGCCTCAAGCGACTCTCCGGCCGCCGCCAGCATCGGATGAGGCATGCCGCTGTCCCTGACCTCCTGCATCCATCGGCCGACTCTTTCCGCCTTGCCGACAACATTTCCGGCAATGAAGCGGTCCTTTATCTCGTAGCAGTCTTCCATAGGGTTGTAGTAGATGCGCCCTTTGAGAGACTCTGTCATTTCCGCTTCACTGCTCCCGCAAAGCCGGCACATATACTCCATATTCACGCCGCCGTACCTGTTGAGAGAAGAGGTAAGGGCATCATCAGGAGTCTCCACACTGACATTTTCCACATCGGAGAACGACACAGGACGGTCGAAGATATCCGCCTTGACGAACAGGCCGTTTTCTTCATGCTCCAGCGAGAGGATATCCCGTCCTGCGGCATCCATCAGAATCATCTTGGCATTCTGTCCTGCATTGAGGTTGCCATAGCGCATCACGAACTCATCGTAATGAGTGTTCAGATTCTCACGGTACAGCCTGTGTTCTTCCCGGTGCTCCGCTTCATAGGCATACAGCCGCTCATACGAGTCCCGTACCTTAATATATAGTGCGGCTTTCTCTTTCTGATAGCCATCCAGGTCAAGGGGCTGGAAGGTGGCGCCATATCGCGTGACATCCTTCAGCACGCCTATCTGATAGCGCACTCCGGCGGTATCGACCCTTACGAGCGACCCCTCCTTGAGATGCGGCTCCATGATGCCGGCGAACGTGCGGGACTGCATCTCCTCCTTGTACCTGTGTTCCATCTCCTCCGGAGAGAGTGCTGCTTCCTCTTCCTGCATCTGTCTTTCCACTTCCTCCAGATGTTTTCTTGCCTCCGTCTCAAAGCCATTCTCCACAGGATAGACCGGCTGCTCGCCCGTATCCTGCTGCGATTGCCGTCCTTGTGTCTGTGCCTGTGAAGCAGTCTCCTGCTGCTGGAAGAGTTCCGGATGCATGGCCTTATGCTCCCTGATACGCTGGCGCAGCCTTGCCCGACCCTCCACTCCGAGAGCCATCATTGTCTCGTAGAAACCGTTGATCGGAGGATTGGTCTCCCAGTCAAGAGAGGCATATATGGCTTCCTGACGGGCTTCTTCCTCTGTCATTTCCTCCATATCAGGCGGTATAGCAGTTGCATCCCGGTCCGTATCGCTTTGACGGAACAAGTCAGATGTCGTGGCGACTGAGGCTTTCTTGGACTCGCCTGCCGGATTTTCATCGTTTTTGGTCTGTTTTTTCTTGGCAGGTTTGGGCTTCGCTCGTTCCCGCTGCTCTTCTGCGGTTATCCCGAAAAGGTCGAACAAGGTCATTACCGGAGCCTCAATTTCCGGCTTTTCTTCCTCCGTAGCAGATGATTCCGGTGTTTCAGGTATCCTGATTTTCTCCGTATTAGGCTCGTGTCGTACCGTTTCCGTCTGATTCAGCAACCGCTTGTCAATGATACTTCCCGAATACATCTCCATGGACAGATTGACGTGCAGATTATGGTCGAGAAGTCTGCTCAGATGCTCCGCTATGCCGTTCACGCCTCCCTCATGTCCGTAAACCATCGCAGGTTTGCCGTAAGGATCGGTATCCAGTTCGGCACTGGTATATACCATCTGCTCCTCGTGCTTTATGAAATAGCTGTTGAAAGCCACACCGTGCAGTGTCCCGGTCTTGGTAAAAAGCGTCTCGTCTTCAGTCAGGCCCTCCTTGCGGATGTCCTTTTGCAGTATTATGAGGTCGCTGCCGACCTCAGTGTTGGCATTCTCGGTAAAGAGGTCGTTAGGCAGACGGACGGCGGAGACAAGATGCGCCTCCTTCAGCATTTCGTGCCGTACCGCCTCATTGCGGGGAGAGTTCATCAAACCCTGGGAGGTAAGAAACGCCACGATACCGCCGTCCCTTACCGTATCGAGGCCTTTCAGGAAGAAATAGTTATGGATGGTCCTCTGGGCGGAAACCCTGGCTCTGCTGTCCGACAGTACGAAGGCCGGATCAAAGACCGCCATCTCGCCGAAAGGCACATTGGATATAGCAAGGTCGAAAGAACCGTTGAAAGGCTTCTCTATCTTCTCGAAACCCTCCACGCGTATCTTCTCATCCGGATAGAGGTATGAGAGCAGCTTTCCCGTAAGCAGGTCCTTTTCAAATGCCATCACATCGGAAAGGGGAGCATGCTCCTTGACGGAAGAGATGAACACGCCCATCCCGGCCGACGGCTCAAGTACCTTTGACGGGGTTACATTATACTTTTTCAATACTGAGACTATGGTATCCGTTATTTCCTTCGGGGTATAGAAAGCGGTAAGTACGGATGACTTCAGAGAGTCCACATACCGTTTGTACTCAGCATCATTCCTGCTGTTTTCCCGTATGAGACGGTGCAGCTCCACTGTCATCGGGAACAGTTCGAGGTCGGATTTCGCCCAATCCACGGCATCGGCCAGCGAGGAGGCGGGATTGAGGATGCATTTCAACCCGCCGAAACCACAGTAGCGGCTGATAATTTCCCTTTCTTCGAGGGTAGCCGCCCTGTGTTCCCTGTCCAGCACAAACGCCGTCCGTATGGCCTCGATGTTCCCCCTCAGTCTCTCCTTGCGGTTAAATGCCATACTCGTCGATATGGATGGCTGCCGCTCCGGTCAGTTCTGTATAAAGCCGGGTATATTCGGATGAATGGGCGAAATCGTCCGAAAGCGGATAACCGGAGAAGATTTCCTTGAATTCCGGAAGCAGTTTCATCGCAAGCGGATACACCTTTTCCGGCGGCACTATATCTGCAAACTCGTTCTCCAGTACTTCTACGAGAGTACGGTATTCGGAGAAATGAAGCCCCTGCAGGAGAGTCTGCATCGCCAGTTCCTGTGCTCCATCCACCGGACGGCCTTCCCGACGGGCCTGCTCGAAAGTATCGAAAGCCTCCTTGTCACGTAAGGCGATGAAATCCGCATCAACGGGTTTGTCAGGGTGATTTTCTTTAAGATATTGCCGCAGGTACAGTCCGTAGTAGGACAGTACCGCAGGTTGATTGTTATGTTTCATTTTACTCGGATTTTGTGGATTTATTGTTAATTTTGTATTCGTTTATCAAAGTCGTTTTATTATGAAAGTGATTGCATTAGAAGGTTTTTCAAATAGTGGAAAAACAAAAACATTGAATATCGTTTATTCGCTCCTTTTACAAGCCGGTTATGCACAAGTTGCTAATGCTTTTCAAGATTTAAGCAACGATGACTGCTTAGATGTTCTTGAAATTCCCGGAAAAAGAATTGGAATTGTAACACAAGGAGATTATGCAATTGGTTCTTGTTCTGTTAGGAATCATCTGTTACATTTACAGTCATATAATTGCGATGTAGCTATCTGCGCCTGTACTTTAGGAACAAGCAAACAGAAAATAAAAGATGCTATTACAGCTTATCCATCACATTATTTCGTATCTAAATCTAAAAGTAGTTCGGTTGCGTTGGAACGGATTGATAATTTCAATAATGCAACTCATATAATGAGTTTAATATAAAAAGGCACCCGGTATCCCTCCGGGTGCCACCACTAAATCCGCAGTAAAACAGATTTCTGCCATTTGATGGGGGAAACAGTTTATCCTACGAATCAGTGGCGAAATTACACAATTATTTCTTTTTTCTGCCCTTTCTTCCCGGCTTCTTCTTTTCTTCAGGGAACTCGAAAACCGTATTGAAATCACCGTCAAAGGCGACAACCGCACTGAACGGCTTGCCCTGCTTGCTCCGGAAACCGTTGAGCAGTCCTGTCTGCCCGTTCCTCAGCAGTTCCGTCATCTCCGTGTCGGAAAGGGTCTTTCCGGCTATCTGGCGGAAAACAGGAAGTCCGCAGTCCGTATTGTCGCAGCGCACGACCTTTCCATAGAACTGCATGCGGCCGCTGCCGCATTTCGGACAGCTTATGCCGGAATCCTTGTGCCCGAAAATCTTGTCGCACGCCAGCAGATCGGTCGTAATCCGGCGGGTATAGGATTCGATGTCCCTCATGAACGCCTCCGAAGGCAGTTCGCCCCGTTCAATTTTTGCCAGCGCAGCTTCCCACTGTCCCGTCATCTCAACATTGGCGATGTCCATTCCTCTGACAATGGAATAGAGGGCAAGTCCTTTTTCTGTCGGAACGAGGCTTTTCTTGGAACGCACGATGTACTCCCGCCTTAGCAGTGTCTCTATAATGGCCGCACGGGTGGCCGGAGTGCCGATGCCGCAGTCCTTCATCGCCTGCCTCATTTCCTCATCCTCCACTTCCTTTCCTGCGGTCTCCATTGCAGCGAGCAGGGACGCTTCCGTATGGAACGGCCTGGGTTTTGTCTTCCCTTCGGTCATAGAACATCCCATTATAGGAAGGATATCGCCCTCGCTCCATTCCGGCAGGACGGTATTCTCTTCGTTCTCCTCGCCCTCTTCCTTCTCGTTCCTCACGGAGCGCCAGCCGTGCTGCCTGACCACATAACCCTTCGCCACGAACTCCGCACCTCCACATTCCGCTTTAACTGTCGTCACATCCTTGATGCACTTCTCGGAGAATGCCTCCAGCATACGGCTGATGATCATGTCGTAAATCAGGATCTCCTCCTTGGCGAACAGCATCGGCTTGACTCCGGTAGGCAGCAGCGCATGATGGTCGGTCACTTTCGTATCGTCCACGCTGCGCCTCGAAAGCTGTCTCATCCTCCCTGCGGCAGTGTCCCACTTCGGATTGTTCCTCAATCCTTTCAGCAGCGCCGGAATACCTGCGAACACATCTTCGGGGATGTAACGGCTGCCCGTCCTCGGATAGGTGATGAGTTTCGACTCATACAGTTTCTGTGCGATGGCAAGGGTCTGCTCCGCAGTAAAGCCGAACCTCGCATTGGCATCCTTCTGCAATGAAGTCAGGTCATACAAAAGAGGGGTATCCTGCACTGTCTCCTTGCGTTCTACGGAAAGGACCGTAGCCCTTCCTGTTTCTCTCAATATATTATAAACTTCGACAGCTCCGCTTTTTACATTCCATTTCAAGGCGGAAGAGAATTTCACTACGCTGTCCGCATCCTTTCCCTGCGTGGAGAAATGGGTCTGGAACACATCCTGCGGGACAAACCTCTTGTTCTCCCAGAAACGGGCACACACCATCGCCAATGTCGGGGTCTGCACCCGTCCGACGGAGTAAGTGCCGCGCCCTGCGGCCACCGTAAGAGCCTGTGTGCCGTTGATGCCTACGAGCCAGTCGGCCTCACTGCGGGATTTCGCGGCAAGATATAGATTGTCGTACTTTGTCCCATCCTCCAGACTGTCCAGTCCGTCGCGGATGGCCTTATCGGTAAGCGAACTGATCCAGAGACGGTCGAACGGCACGGTACAGCCTATATGATGGTAAAGGTAACGGAAAATCAGCTCTCCCTCACGGCCTGCATCGGTAGCCACTATTATACGGTCGCTGTCATTGAACAACTTTGCGATGGTCCTTATCTGCTTCATCACGCCGCTGTCGGTCTTGTAGCCTTTCTCTGTGCGCACCTGACGGGGTACGAGCAGGAACTCATCGGGGATGACGGGAAGATTGTCCCTCTGGAAACCTTTGATGCCGTAGCCTTCCGGGAATGAAAGCTGCACCAGATGCCCCAGCGCCCATGTGACATAGTAGCCGCCTCCATACATATAGCCTTCTTCCAGTTTTGTCGCTCCGACGATTCGGGCGATTTCACGGGCAACACTCGGTTTTTCTGCGATTATTGTCTTCATGTTCTTTCTTGTTTTATTGCGGATTCAGTGGTGGTTTGTCATATTCTTACGCCTTTGGTCCTCTGCTGACGTTGCTGCCCCTCATTTACAGGCGCAGTCTGCCCCTGCTGCAGCGGCTCCTTTATATGCTTGGTAGCCTCATTGGTCTTTCCTTCGTTATTCACGGCTATCTGGGTACGGCTTTCATTGGACGGGGCTATGACCTGGCCCTTGTCCGGATCGGTGTCATACCGGAACGGACGGCCTTTCTCCATGTTGAACTTGATGTATATTGTGGCGGGATTGCCCTGCTTGTCCGGGACATTCTCCAGACGGACGGTCTTGCCGGAGACATAATCTGCTTTCTGCTGTTCAGTCAGCTCCACGCCTTTCCATTTTCCTATTGGCTTGATGTTGCCGTTCTCGTCAGTCCACTGGCGGCTGTTCTTCCTGACTTCGCCTCCGTTCTCCTGATAGGCGCTTCTCCTGCGGTTTTCCCTCTGACCCTGCTGCTCGCCCTGCCATATCCGGGCTGTCCTCGGAACGAACTCCACGCTTCTGTCCAACGCACTGACCTGCAGGATGGTCTGGAATTTCCGTCCGTTGGCCAGCTCTATCTCTTTATGGACATAGCCGCCGGCTCTGAGCAGGTTGCGCTCATTCTCGTTGATTTCCGTCTTGCCGATTCTGTCCGCAATGCGCACCTTGTTCACCGGCACATCCTCTATCCTGTTAGTAAAGCGGTCGATGCTGATGTACGACGGGACCAACTCCCCGGTATCCTTGTCTGCGAGATTCACCACACGTCCGAGATTGCCTGTCTGACGGAGTGCCTTCCTGTCCTCATCGGTGAATGTGTACCCTTTGTGCGGCTCGTCAAGCCTCGGTTCCTTCCGCACGAAGTCCGGAACGAAGTCCACGCTGCCGTCCGGCATCCTCTTCAGTTCCAACCTTGCGCCGAGTTCCTGTATTTCGCCCAACACCTCCACACGCACGGTCAGAGGCTCGGACTTGCGGTAGTTGAGCAGCTTGTCAAGACTTTTGGATTTCTCAAGGTCCTCACGGGTCAATCCGTACTGTGCCTCGAATTTTTCCCAGTCGATTCTGCTTTCGTCAATAGGCTGGTAGCCTTTCTTCTCGGACGGTGCATCCTGTCCGTTTTCGGGTTTTCTGTTGTCCTGTTCCATTTCTTTTTCTGTTTGTGTTTCCTGTTGTCCGTTTAAATTTTTTTCTTCTTCTGTCACTGTTTTCTCATAACCGGAAGTGTCCACCTTGTGAGGGGAGAGCAGTTCCGCATTGGCGGCTGGATTTTTCAGAAGCTCCTTCATAACTTCCAGCAGTTTCTCCGCCTGGTCTGCCGCAATCCGGTAGAAGCCGAAACGGGATGGATCCTTGCACTGCCTGAAAAAATTCTTGAAAAAATTGTCAATAAGGTCTCCGTGACGGTCAAATGTCATGAAGTCCTTTGAATGTTCCGGCTTCGCCGGGACTGTTCTGGGCGACCCGTCGCTCCGGAGTCCGCCCACGACACCGAGTTCGCCCGTCTTCTCGTCACGGACGAGCAGGATGTCCTTTTCGTCGGTTTTCTTTGCCATAAGATTTTATTATTTGAATGATAAATTGATACGGGCCTTGAACTGCCCGATGTTCTCTTTCTTGAAATGCTTCATGTGCCTTGCTATGAAGTCCAGCACGTCCGATTCCTTGTAATAGGTCTTGTGCCAGAGCAGGTGGTATGCGAGCGCACCGGAACTGCGGTAACGCTGGAGGCTCCGCTTGCTCACCTGCAGCAGCAGGCACAGGTCCTGGTTGTCGAACAGACGCTCCCCGTCAAGCAGTTTCACTTCCTTAAGGTCCGTCGGTTTCCAGTCTCCGTGCAGGGAGGCTATCATGCGCTCCTGCCTGTCCAGCCTCGCGAGGACTTCCGATGCGAATGCCGTGAATGTCTCTTTGTTGAATGTCATTTCCATATCGTTTCCCTTTTTACCTGGGACAAAGGTCATGATTCACGGAATGACCGTTACGGGACACACGGGTGACTCACGGATGATTTTCCCTGCGGTATGGCTCCGGTGTCGCACGGAAGAGGAGACAGTCGCTTCCTTGTGTCTATGGCATGGACGGACGGATGTCCGCCGAGGATATTTTTGCCGGACCGGAATGTCACCGGAACAGAAAACAGTGTTGAATCAATAAAATTTTGGAATATGGAGATAGTTAATGTAGAAAAAAAGACTTTCGATGATCTTTTGGACCGGATGGAAATGTTCATGGACAGCATTGAGACCATATACGGCAATGGAAAGGCTAAGTCCATGTCCGGATGGCTCGACAATCAGGATGTATGCCTGATGCTCAATATCTGCCCGCGCACTTTGCAGACTTTACGGGACAGCGGTGCGCTTCCGTACAGCAGGATCAATCACAAGATTTTCTATAAGGAGGAGGACATCCTACGGTTTGTCTCTGTATCAGAAAATGGAAAATTCAGGACTAAAAAATAACAAAGATATCTAAAACTATTATTTATGAATGAGTTGATTGACAAGGATCACGAGAGAATAGCCGGCCTTTTCGGACGAATGGCCGTTATGCTGAAAAAATTGGAATCACACCACGAGGAGCACAGGCCGCTGCTCAGAGGTGAGAGGTATCTGACGGACAGGGATGTATCCCAGAGGCTGAGAATCAGCAGAAGGACATTGCAGGACTACCGCAATGACGGCCGCATATCCTATATCATGCTTGGCGGCAAGGTCCTGTACCGGGAAAGTGATCTGGAGAGGATGCTTGATGATGCCTACCGTCCGGCTTTCAGGGAAATGGAATGAGTGGCACCGGAAATGAAAAAGCGGAGGACCTTCTGATTTGAAAGCCCTCCGCTTTTAATTATTGCACTCATGACAGTTTATGCCGTTCCTGCCATACCTGAGCCGCATCATATCCGGTTCTATGATTGCAGTCCGCTGCCGGTATGCAGATATAAAAGTCAAGGCTCTTTTCCATAAACCTCCGCAACATGAGTTCGCGGAACCTGCGGCAGGCTGCCGCATTGATGCGGAATGCGACGGCAGCCACCGCCTCCATATTATACGCCTCGGCATAGCAGCCCTCCGCATAAGGGAACAGCCTGACGGCATCAGGCTCATCCATTATTCCACTTCTGAAAATCTGCCTTAACGCCTTACGTATCCCGTATGCGCTTACCATGAACAGGTCGGACATTTCCCCTATGGTCATCCACACGGGGGTATCGGGAAGGATTATCTCGTCGTTCTCGATTTTTATTATACCTCGTTCCATAATTACAATGTCTTGGAGAAGTTCATCTCTACTTTCTGCATGTCCCTCATGATGGAGCTGTCCAGCACTTTAGCATAATGCTGGGTCATTTTTATGTTGGCGTGGCCGAGTATCTTCGCCACATTTTCCATTGAAACCTCATTGGCGAGGAACACGACCGTGGCCGCCGTATGACGGGCTACATGCGTTGTCAGCCGCTTTTTTATTCCGCAAAGGTCGGCTATCTCCTTCAGGTAGGCGTTCATCTTCTGGTTGCTTATGACTGGCAGAAGGACCCCTTTATCAACGCAGTCAGGATGTCCGGCATATTTTTCTATAATTTTTCTTGCAGGTGTCAGTACGGGGATATTGCTCATCTGATGTGTCTTCTGACGGGCCTTGCGTATCCACAACGCACCGTTATTGTCCTTTATCAGATGTTCCTTTGTCAATTGCAGGACATCAATGAATGCCAGGCCGGTAAAGCAGCAGAAGACAAATATATCACGGACCTGCTCCAGCCTCTGAATGGAGAATGTCTTGTTAATCAACACCTCCAGTTCTTCCCTTGAGAGGAACTCTATATTGACTTCATACCTTTTAAGATGGATGCCGAAAAAAGGATCTTTCTTTATCCATCCATTGGCAAGGGCGATTCTCACTATTTTCTTCAGTATTTTCAAATGCTTGAGCGCGGAATTGTGCTGCATCTTCTTCTCGGTTTTCAGCCAGAAATCGAAATCACGGATAAATTGTCCACTCACCTCATCCAATGTCAGATTGTCCTTGCCGCAGCAGGTGGTGATAAATTCTTTCAGCCGGTTGATACCGGTATCGAATTTTTCAACTGTCGATTCCGTATATTCCCGCCCTATGAGTTCCCGGCATTTTCTGTTGTGCTCAGCATATATACCCAGCAGAGTATGTTTTTCAGGATTCCTGCCGTAAAACCTGTCCCTGACAGCTTCGGAAGTTACCGGACTGCCTTCTTTGATAAGGTCACTATGAATCTGTAGAATTTTTGCCCGTACTGTGTCAAGATAATGATTCAGTTCCTTTGCGGTCCTGTCTTTCCCTTTGGAGCATTCTTTTGCCTGATTCCATTGTTCGGCAGGAATACTGCGTTTAATCATTATCTCCTGACGCCTGCCGTCAATTGTAATTCTGACAAAGATAGGAGCTTCGCCACTTTTTAGAAGCTTGTGCTTCTTGATGCAAAACAGCACATTCAAAGTGCTTCTGGATTTCTCGGTGTTCATACGCTTTGTTTTTTGGTTGCAAAATTATGTTTCCGCGTCCAGAATCCTTTTGCGCAAAACATTGCAAATCAATGAAAAATACTCTAAAAAGGAGGACTTTTAATGCCCTCAAAAAAGTCCTCCTTTTAGTCCACCTCCAGACTGCTCCAGAATGCCGTATTTTGCCATACCGGCATATACGAAAAAACCCTTGAAGCGATTGGACTTCAAGGATTTGCATTCATTTGCCAAATTGTTTGGCGGTGCGGACGGGACTCGAACCCGCGACCTCCGGCGTGACAGGCCGGCGTTCTAACCAGGCTGAACTACCGCACCGTTTCTTCTTTCACTGTCCCTTCGTTTCCGAAAGGGATTGCAAAGATATAGCGTTTTTGATTATTTCCAAACTTTTTTAAAAAAAATTATCGAAAAAATGTGAAATGCACGTTGCCGTATTTCTTTTCTTTCTCAAATCTAGGGTGATTATCAAAGGAATAGGACGCCGGATGCTCGAGGATGAGAAGTCCTCCCTCCCTGAGCAGACCACCGGGGACACACGGGGCATTGAACACCTTGTCCGGAATCGTATCCAGCCCCTCTATCGCATAGGGAGGATCCGCGAAGACTATATCGAAGTCCAGGCGGCAGATATCCAGGAAATCGAAGACATTGTGCCTTACCACGTGCATGCCGCTGATGCGGAAGGAGGCGGCGGTACGCTTGATGAACGAGGCGTGAAGAGGGTTCATCTCGACCGCATAGATCTCCGGCACTCCCCTGGAGGCGAACTCATAGGATATACTCCCGGTGCCAGAGAAGAGATCCAGGACCCTGGCAGAGGAGAGGTCGCAGGTATTGTCCAGGACATTGAACAGTCCCTCCTTGGCAAAGTCCGTTGTCGGACGGGCCCTGAAGCCCTGTGGCGGCATGACCGTCCGCCCTTTCAGCGTACCTCCTATAATCCTCATGAGAGCTGCTTTACTCCGGCGAAATAGCTGCCGAGCTCCTCGGCCACTCCGTCTTCCGCCTTGCCGAAAATGTGAAGCACAGTGTGCTCCGGGTTGAACATCACTTCCTTGATAACGGAGAAAATAAAGTAGGACGCGGTCGCCATATCCGAGGCAGGGAAGCTGTTGGCGAACAGCAGGCGGTCCTGCTCCGCCGCCACGGCATGAAGCATGCCCTCTGAGAATGATACGAGAAGGCGGTTGTTGCCGGGGACAGAGGCAATCCTGTCGATGAGGACATAGGCTGTAGGATAGAACCTCACGTCGCGGCACAGCGAGGTCACCCCCTCATAGATATGGGAGGGCACCGCGAAAACCATTGCCGCCTTGCGGGACGGCATGTCGAGTGAAAGGACGACATCATCCTCGGAGATATCCCTCACGGCGGCGAGATACGACCGGGGGACACCCTTGGAGAAGAGACTCAGCGGCACGAGGGTATATTTCCAGGTCGTGTAATACACCGACACGGAGGCGTACTGCCGCTTGAGCACGGGGGTGAGCTCATGGATAGACAAATCGACCGGACAAGAGTGGCTCTCCTGAGTGAGCACCGCTCCGTTCCGGCCGTATACTGTAAAAGAATAACCACTCAAGTCTAGTTGAATGGTTATTCTGTTCTGTGTTCCGGACATCTGAACTATTCCCAGTTTCCGGCGTTATTGTTAGGATTATTGATATCGCCGACCTTCAGACCGGTATACTGCTTCATATCCTCTTTCTCTGCCTTAAGGTTGACAATAAGCTGCCTGTCAAGACCGCGGAGGAGGTCATCATAGGAGATGGTGGCCTCGAAGAGAGGTATCTCGATACCGGACACCTTCTTGATTACGGATTTCATATCGATGCGCTTGCCGCCCGAGTAGGGAATGAAGCTGATCGAGTCGATGAGGCTGCCCTTGCCCTTGAGAAGGGTATCCCTTACCAGGATGTCGATACTGTCGCGGGTTACACGGCCCTCGGCTACGGCAACGGAGTCATCCATCGAACCGATCTGGCGGACAACGGTGATATGGCCGTTCTTGTAAAAATCAATGAGTGAATCGGTGGTCGAGAGGAATCTACGGTTCTCTGTCTTGTAAGCTTCCTGAAGAGTCCTGATGCTCACGAGCCTGTCAATGGCAACAGCCTCTCTCCTCTCCACCTCGTTGTCGAAGCGGACAGGTTCCATGATACTTTGGTAGTTAAGATACACAAGTACGATGATTGCAATAGGAAAGACTACATAAGTCAAAACCTTGATGAATGTTTTCATTGTAAGTATTGTTAATTAATATTAGTTCGTCAAAATATGACGACAAAAGTAAAAATAATAATTAGGACTTGCAATATATTTTTAATTTTGCATCCACAAATTTTTACCTGCATGACATCCGTACCTCAGGCCAAAGAGTTGGAAAAACTGTTGAATAAAGGGATGAAAGCCGCTATTATCAGCCACTTCAATCCTGACGGCGATGCTGTGGGCTCTTCCGCAGCCCTGCGTTCTTTCCTGTCGGACAGAGGCATCCACGCCACGTCCGTGACACCGTCCCCTGTTCCCGAGTTTCTGGATTTCCTGGACCCCGCGAAGGAGACCGTCTGCTATACGGAAGACAAGGAGAGGGCCCGCCGCGCCATCACGGATGCCGATGTCATATTCTGCCTGGACTTCAACAAGCTGGACCGCACCGAATGGCTGGCAGATACGATTGCCGGAGCCAAGGCGTTCAAGGTACTCATCGACCACCACCCCGGACCCGACACCGGGCAGTTCGGCCTGATCATCTCCGATCCCGCGGCATCGTCCACATGCGAGCTGCTCTACCGTACCCTCCTGAGCCTCGCCTCCGTGGAATCCGACCCGTCGCGCCTGGGCCACTGCACCCTCACCGCCCTAGCCACCGGCATCATCACCGACACCAACAACTTCAGCAACTCCGTCACCCCCGACACCTTCACCGCCGCATCCGACATGCTCCGTCTAGGGGTCAGTCTGGACAGCATCAACAACACCGTCTTCAAGCGTTATTCCGAGTCCCGCATGCGCCTCATGGGGCATCTGCTGGCCGACTCGATGACCCTGCACCCGGGACTTAAGGCATCGACGATGATCATCACCATGGAGGACAGGGAACGGTACGGCTTCGCGGACGGAGACTCCGAAGGATTCGTCAACCTTCCGCTCATGATCAGGGACGTGGAGGTGTCGGCCCTCTTCAGTGAGACCAGGGACTACATCAGGGTATCCCTGCGGTCCAAGGGAGGCGTCGCAGTCAACGCCCTTGCCCGCTCCTTCTTCAACGGCGGAGGCCACGACAGGGCCGCAGGGGGCAGACTGTTCATGCCAATAGGAGAAGTAAGGGACTATTTCCTGCAGTCATTGGAACAATTCTTGCAGAGCAACAGCCGGAATACTGAGCCGGAAACCGGAAAATGAGACAAACCATATTATATATGACACTGCTTGCCGCCGCGGCAATGGCCTGCTCCTGCTCCAAGGAAAGCAAGGAGCTCACAGTCGCGGACCAGGAAGCCGCCATAGAGTCCTACATTTCGAGCAACTTCAGCGACTGCAGGGTGATACACCGCAACGGTTCCAACCGGATCGTTATTGACTCCACGGTCCTGAGCCTGCCGGACTCCCTGGAATACGGCGACTCACTGCATTTCTACTACGCCGGATATATTTTCACCTCCTCGCCCACCGGACTTTTCTGCACCAACAATGAGACGGTAGCTGCCGAAAGCGGATACAATGTCTCTGACCCGGACTTCTCCGTAAGAAAGACTCTCTTCACGGAGGACTGCATGATCAGCGGACTGGTCAACGGGCTCTACGGAGTGCGTCAGGGAGAGCACTGCATCGTGCTGTTCTCGGCCAAACACGGATTTTACGACGACCGCGTCTACAACATACCGAAACTCTCTGCGCTGGCCTTCGAGATATGGGTAGAGAGAGTCATCAAAAAAGAGAATTTTACAAAATGAAGACACTGTTCAAGATTTTACTGCTGGCCTCGGCAGCGGCTGCCGCTGCCTCATGCGCGGTGGAGAAGGAAGAATCTCCCGAATCCGTCCAGGAGCGCATCCTCAAAGCCTTCGTCAAGAAGTATTACCCCGATGCCGTCAGGAAACCTTCGGGAATGTACATAATAGACAGCATACCGGGCACAGGACGCACCCCGCAGGACACATCCTACGTACTGGTGGACTACACCATCACCTACCTCAACGGCACATACAACTCCTACACTTCCGACAGCGTGGCCAAGCAGCTCGGAACCTTCACCTACTCCGGATACTATGACCCGCGCGTATGGTCCCTCCGCGACAACACACCCGGTGTCATCGAGCTGCTCACAGGCATGCGCGAAGGCGGATCGGTCAAGGCAATAGTCCCCGCCACCCTGCTGGACGAGGAGAGCGGCACGGAGATTACCGAAGGCGACGGCTCGTCGAAGATCTATGAGATAAGGCTGGTGGAAGTCATCGACAACATCAATCAGTACCAGTTCGACCAGATAGAGGATTTCGTCGCGGCCAGATATCCTGACATCACGGATTCCACCACATACGGATTCTACTTCCACAAGTACAACACCAACCTGCTCGACACTGTCAAGAACAACGAGAGCATGCAGGTACGCTACATCGGAAGATACCTCAACGGCACCGTCTTCGACACCAACATAGAGGACTCCGCCAAAAAATACCGCATCTACTCCAGCGGCGGCAGCTATACTACCCTGGCCTACAAATTTCTCGATGACAGTTCCAAGGCCATGACCGAAAACAAGTTCGTACCGGGATTCAACAAGGCTCTCTACTCCATGAACTACGAAGAGCACGCAGTCACTGTCTTCTACTCCGGACTGGGATACGGGGATGACGGAAGCGGCAACGTACCGGGATTCGTGCCACTGTGCTTCGAGCTATGGATTGAAGCCGATGAAGAGGAGGATGAATAAAAAGACAGTCTTTATCACCGGCGCCACCGGCAATATGGGAGGCGCCGCATTCCGGGAGCTGCTGCAGCGCTCCGACAGGTTCGACATAGTCCTTCTGGCAAGGCCCGGCAAGAAGAATATCAAGAAGCTAAGACAATATCAGGACAATCCCTCCGTCCGCATCATCTGGGGCGACCTCACGGACTATGAGGCGGTGCTCAAGGGTGTCACGGGAGCGGACTACGTCCTGCACATCGGCGGTATGGTATCACCGGCTGCGGACATGTATCCGGAGCGTACCCTTAAGGTCAATGTCCAGGGCGCGCAGAACGTCGTCCGGGCCATCAAGGCCCAGCCCCGCCCGGATGAAATAGGAGCGGTGTACATCGGTTCGGTGGCCCAGGTGGGCAATCACCTGCCGCCCCGGCACTGGGGCCGCTGCGGCGATCCCATCTACACCAGCGTCTACGACTGGTACTCCGTGTCCAAATGCCTGGCAGAGCTGGTCTTCGCCGAATCGGGACTGAAGCGCTGGGCATCCATCCGCCAGACCGGCATGCTCTACCCTGACCTGCTCAAGAAGGCCAACGACCCGATAGCCTGCCACGTTCCCCTGCGCGGAGTGCTGGAATGGAGCACCCTCGAGGACTCCGGCCGGGTCTGCGCCAATGTCTGCGAGGACGGTGTCCCGGAAGAGTTCTGGAGAGGCTTCTACAACCTCAGCAGCGGAGCCCCGTTCCGTCTGACCAACTACGAGTTCGAGTCGATGCTCCTGCGGGGCATGGGCTGCCCTCCCGTAGAGAAGGTCTTCGGTGTCAACTGGTTTGCCACAAAGAACTTTCACGGCGAATGGTATCTCGATGCCGACCGGCTGGAAGAATACCTGCATTTCAGGGAAGGTATCACGGCGGAAGAATATTTCCGGCAGATGAAACGGCAGCTGCCCTGGTATTTCTCCCTCGCCCCCATAGCTCCGGCCTTCGCTATCAAGGCGTTCATGCGGCATGTGGCCGTCAGCAACCCCTTAGGCACCCTCTACTGGATCAAGCACGGGGACACCGGGCGCATCAAGGCCCACTTCGGCTCTATCGAAGAATGGAAGGCCATCCCCTCATGGAAGGAAATGGACCTGAGCCGTCCTTCCGACCGCCCCGAGGACGCTGTCGTCCTGGACCACGGCTACGACGAGACCAAGCCGCTTTCGGAACTGAATATCGAGGATATGCGGGCTGCCGCCGGATTCCGCGGCGGAGAATGTCTCTCGGAGACCATGACCCCGGGCGATCTCTTCACCCCCCTGCGGTGGCGCTGCCAGTTCGGCCACGAGTTCGGGATGTCTCCCAACACCGTCCTCCGCGGCGGCCACTGGTGCCCCGACTGCCTGCCCAAATACGACCCCTCCAATCCCAATCCCTGGAATTTCGAGGCCATCGCCGCCGGCAATCCGTTCTTCGCACAGGTGCTTGACTGATTACCTGAGGGAGGCTTAAGTCGCCTCGCTCCAATTACGTTCATTCGGTTCACCACATCCGGCAACTATATTTTGCAGGGCTGATGGGTGCACTTCTAAGTCACTCATTATAAATGCATTCTGATTTTGAAGCTCTGCCATAAGCCATTTGAAAAGCCTTACGGCAGAGCTTCAAAAACGCAACATTCTACCAATCAGACGATTAACAGCATAGTTATCTCCCCGACAATATTTAGTTAAGAGGATTAGTCGGGGAGTCAGCGTTGCGGAAGGATCTTGTCGCGGACGATGGCGACGATGCGGTCGGCGGTCTCCTCCTCACCGAAGAGGGAGGTGCTCAGGCACAGGTCGTATGAGGCGGAGTCTCCCCACTTCTTGAAGGTGAAGTAGTTGTAGTACTCGGCACGCTTGCGGTCGCACTCCCTGATCCGGGCCTCGGCCTCCTCAGAAGTGACGGACAGCAGCTTCGAGAGACGCTCTATGCGGTCTTCCAGCGTGGCCGTGATGAACACTGACAGCACCCGCGGACGGTCGCGCAGAATGTAGTCGGCGCAGCGGCCCACGAAGACACCGGGGCCCTTGTCGGCCAGCATCTCTATGGTCCGGCTCTGAATCTTGAAAAGATTGTTGTTGCCCAGATAACTCTCGGTATCGAGATATCCGCCCGAGAAGAACGGGATATGCATCCCGGCGAAGCCGCCGAGAATGGGGACGGTGGGCTTCTCGTCCACCTTCTCGAAATATTCGGGATCCAGTCCGCTGTCCTTTGCTGCCTGGTTGATTATCTCCTTATCGTAGAACGCTATCCCCATCTTCCTGGAGATGGCCAGCGCCACGTTGCGGCCGCCGCTGCCGAGCTGACGTCCTATACAGACGGCGAAATTATGACTGTAGCTGTTCATGAGCACGGTTTTTCTTAATGAAGTTCAACAATAATGCGACACCTACGACACTGGCCAGGAAGTCAGACACCATAAAGCTGACCCACACTCCGGCGATGTCGAAGAACAGGGGAAGTATCCACAGACAGGGTATCAGGAAGATAAGCTGGCGGGACAGGGAGAGGAAGATGGCCTGACGGGGCTTGCCGATACTCTGGAAGAAGTTGCCGATGACCATCGACAGGGACACCAGCGGGAACATGCCGACCACCAGGCGCATACCCTTTATCGACTTCTCCTTCAGCTCCGGGTCGTCGGTAAAGATGGAGACCACCAGTCCGGGGCAGAGCTCGCCGATCAGGAAGCCGGCTGTCAGCACCACCGTACCGTACAGCAGGGTCTTCTTCAGCACCTCGTAGACGCGGGACATCTGCCGCGCACCGTAGTTGTAGCCGGCGATAGGCTGCATGCCCTGGGTCAGTCCGGAGACTATCATAATGAAGACGAAGGAGATACGGTTGACTATACCGTAGGCTCCGATGGCCAGGTCTCCTCCGTAGGTCTTTAGCCTCATGTTGATGATGATGACCACGAAGCAGGCCACGAAGTTCATCAGGAAGGGAGCCAGGCCGATGACTATCGAATCCTTGACGATCCTGCGGTCCAGCCTGAAGATACCTCTCTCGAAGTGTATCAGCTCCCGCTTGTCGCAGAACCAGTAGACCACCAGTATCAGCGCTACTATCTGGGCCAGGATGGTGGCCACGGCCGCGCCTCGGATGCCCATGTCGAAGGTAAAGATGAACAGGGGGTCGAGGGCAGCGTTGAGCAGCACCGTCATGATGGTCGCCGACATGGCCTTCTTGGGATGGCCGGCGGAGCGGAGCAGGGAGTTGAGTCCGAAATAGATGTGGGTGATCACGTTGCCTGCAAGGATTATCTCCATGTACTCGCGGGCATAGGTTATGGTGTTCTCGCTCGCCCCGAAGAAATAGAGTATCGGGTCGAGGAAGGCCATGGCCACTATAGTAAAGAGCAGACCTATTATAAAATTGAGGACCACCACGTTGCCAAGCACCTTCTTGGCGATGTCGTAGTTCTTCTGGCCCAGCAGCATCGAGGCCATGGTCGAGGCTCCGACTCCGACGAGTGTGCCGAAGGCGGCGGCCAGGTTCATGAAAGGGAAGGTAAGGGCCAGTCCGGAAATGGCATAAGGCCCTACTCCGTGGCCGATGAAGATGGCATCCACCATATTGTAGAGCGAAGAGGCGGTCATGGCGATGATCGCCGGTATAGCATACTGTTTCAGCAGTTTGGGGATTCTCTCAGTCCCCAGTTCGGTAGGAACTCTTGCATTCATGCCGCAAAATTACACAAATCCTGCTAACATTTTCCGGAAGAAAGTCATAAATTTGCACCTCGATTTTTAACCCGCAAAACCTCGAACCGATGATTACATTTATCGCCTGTCTCGCAGCCCTCGTACTCGGCTACTTCACTTACGGAAAATTCGTAGAACGCTTCTTCGGGGTCTCATCCGACCGCCCCACCCCTGCCAAGCGCCTGGCCGACGGCGTGGACTACCAGGAGATGAAGCCCTGGAGGATATTCATCATCCAGTTCCTCAATATAGCCGGCCTCGGCCCCATCTTCGGAGCCATCCTCGGCGCTGCCTACGGCCCGGTGGCATACGTCTGGATAGTCCTCGGCTGCATCTTCATGGGAGCGGCCCACGACTTCTTCTCAGGCATGCTCTCGGTGCGCAACGACGGCATGAGCCTGCCGGACATGGTGGGAAAATACCTCGGAAGCGGGGTCAAGAAGTTCCTCGTCTTCTTCTCTGCCTTCATCCTGATAGCAGTGGGTGTCTCCTTCGTCACCGGCCCTGCCGACCTGCTGCACACCCTCACGGGCTGGGACAAGCGCATCTGGCTCTACATCGTATTTGCTTACTACATCATAGCGACCCTGCTCCCGGTGGACAAGATCATCGGCAAGCTCTACCCTATATTCGGCGCCGTCCTGCTCTTCATGGCCGTAGCCATAGCCGGAGCAATGCTCGTAAAGGGCTTCTCCGGAGACATACACCTCACAGAGCTGACCGCCGGCAGCATCCGCAACTTCCACTCCAACCCCGAGAGCAACATCCTCATTCCCATGCTCTTCGTAGTCATCTCCTGCGGAGCCATCTCCGGATTCCACTCCACTCAGAGCCCCATCATGGCCCGCTGCCTGAGCGATGAGAAGTACGGCCGTCCCATATTTTACGGAGCCATGATAGCCGAGGGCATAGTGGCCATGATCTGGGCCACAGCCGCCATAGCCTACTTCGGCGGTCCGGAAGGCCTCAACGCCGCAGCCGACGCCGGCAAGACACCCGCCATCATGGTCGACGAGATCTGCCAGTCGTGGCTGGGTCAGGTCGGAGCGGTGATAGCGATTCTCGGAGTGGTGGTCTGCCCCATCACCTCCGGCGACACAGCCTTCCGCAGCCTCCGTCTCACGATAGGCGACGCCCTGAAATTCAACCAGAAGCCCATACGCAACCGCCTTATCATAGCAGTGCCTATATTCGTAGTGGCATTTATCCTCTGCAAGGTGGACTTCTCCACTATCTGGAAATACGTGGGTATCGGCAACCAGGTGCTGGCGACCGTAGTGACATGGACCGCAGCGGCCTACCTCGTCCGCAACGGCCGCAGCCACCTGATGATGTCCCTGCCCGCCACCTTCCTGACCTTCATCTGCGTATGCTATTTCATGATTGCTCCTTACAATGTAGGAGGACTCTCCCTGTCCTCTACCGTAAGCTACATCACAGGAGTCACCGCAGCCCTGGGCCTGTTCACATTCTTCGTGATAAAAACAAAAAAGCTGAGAGGACAGATCCCCTCAGCTTCCTATAAAGATTGATTCGGAAAAAATCAGTATTTCCTGACCTCCTCGCGTCCTTCGAGCACCGCAAGGGCATTGCCTGCGAGGGCGCCCATCTCATCCTCTCCCGGATATACCTTCACGGGAGCGATGAAGGACACCATGTCGGCTATCTGCTGCATCAGTTCCTTGCCGTAGGCGATGCCGCCGGTGAGCAGGATGGCGTCCACCTTGCCGGAGAGCGCAGCCGCCATGCCGCCGATGGCCTTGGTCACGTTGTAGGCAAATGCGTCGGAGATGAGCCTGGCCTTGGCGTCGCCGGCAGCCACACGGTCCTCCACCTCCTTGAAGGAGTTGGTGCCGA
This sequence comes from Candidatus Coprenecus merdigallinarum, assembly GCA_018712545.1. Lineage (GTDB taxonomy): Bacteria > Bacteroidota > Bacteroidia > Bacteroidales > UBA932 > Coprenecus > Coprenecus merdigallinarum. The sequence continues at coordinate 24,796 of DVGV01000056.1, forward strand.
GATGGGCCACGATACCGCCCTTGCCGGAAATCATCTTCTTGATCTCAGCGTGGGTGTACTTGCCGCTGAAGCATGCGTCGGCCACCTGCATGGCGGACAGACCGCCGGTGCGTTCGGGGCTGAACGGGCCCTCTCCGAAGAGTGCGTTGTTGACGTCCACTACCCTGCCGCCGCTGTGGGCTCCTACGGAGACTCCGCCGCCGAGGTGGGCGACGATGAGGTTGAGATCAGCGTAGGCGCGGCCGGTCTCGCGGGCATAGAGCTTGGCGATGGCCTTGTGGTTCAGGGCATGGAATATCGAAATCTTCGGGAAGAGCGGATGACCGCTGACGCGGGCTATGTCCGTGAGCTCGTCCACTACGACGGGATCGGCAATAAAGGCCCTGCAGCCCGCTGTCGAAGCTGCAATCCTCTTGGCCAGGATACCGCCGAGGTTGCTGGCGTGCTCGCCGTAGCAGGCAGAGGCCAGGTCCGCGGTCATAGCGTCATTGACTTCATATACACCGGAGGATATGGGGCGGAGCAGACCGCCGCGGCCTACGATGACCGCGATGTCGGAAAGCCTGACACCATTCTCTTCCAGTGCCGCAAGGATGGTCTTCTCGCGGAACTCGAGCTGGTCGATGACCCTCTCGTACTGCGAGATCTCCTCGGACGAATGTCTGAGTGTCTTTGTAAATACTTCTTTTTCCCCCTCGAAAAGAGCTATCTTGGTAGATGTGGAACCGGGGTTTATTGCCAGTATATATGCCATGATTCCTCGGTTCTATTTTGCTGTGAGTGCTGCGAGTGCTATTGAGTTCAACTTGGTCTCGATACTGTCGGCACGGCTGGAGAGCACGCAGGGAGCCATGGCTCCGGCTACGATGGCAGCCTGCTTGACACCCTGGCAGAGCTGGGAGTTGACCTTATAGAAGGTGTTGGCGGACTCGATGTTGGGGAAGAGGAGACAGTCAGCGTCGCCGGCTACGGGGCTGACGAGCTTTTTGATCTGTACGGCTTCCTTCGAGATGGCCACGTCGAGGGCCAGAGGACCGTCGCCCAGGCAGCCGGGAATCTGACCGCGGTCGATCATCTTGGAGATGATGGCGGCGTCCACGCAGGCCTGCATGGCGGGCAGCATCTGCTCAGTAGCGGCGAGCAGGGCCACCTTGGGCTTCTCGATCTGGAGAGCCTTGGCGGTGTTGACCAGATACTTCACGATGGCGATCTTCTGATTGAGGTCAGGAAGAGGGATGACGGCCATGTCACCGAGAACGATGAGCTTGTGGTAGTTGGGGTTGTCCAGCACGCATACGTGGCTGAGGACGGCCTTGGGAGGAAGGAGACCCTTCTCCTTGTTCAGGATGCCTCTCATGTACTTGTCGGTGGAGCAGAGACCCTTCATCAGGATGTCGCCCTGTCCCTCGCGTACCATGAGGACGGCCTGCGCGATGGAGGCCAGCTCATTCTCGTTGTTGATGATGGTGAATACCGAGGGGTCGATCTTCTCGGCCTCGCAGACCTTCTTGATCATATTGACGTCACCCACGAGGGTAGCGTCCACGATACCGAGCTCCACGGCCTTGTAGGCTGCGGTGATAGTGTGGTCGTCCACGGCCCATGCCGCGATCAGACGTTTACGGGTCTTTGAGCGGAGAATCTCATAGATCTGTTCGAAACTTGTAATCATGTCTTTGATTTTAAAAATTATACTGTTAGTGTTATTATTTCAGAATATTTATCCGCGTACCAGGTGCATGGTGTCGCGGGCGATGACCAGTTCCTCGTTGGTGGTGAGGGTCAGCACCTTGACCTTGGATGTGGGCTTGGACAGCAGCTTGTCCTCTCCGCGCACTCCGTCGTTGGCTGCGGAGTCGAACTCCACTCCGAGGTAGCCGAGGGTCCTGCAGATCTCCTCGCGGGCCTCTGCGTCGTTCTCGCCGATACCGCCGGTGAATACTATCACGTCCAGACCGCCCATCACGGCGCTGTAGGCACCGATATACTTGCGCACGCTGTGGAAGAACATATTCAGGGCCAGACCCGCACGGTAGTTGCCTCCGTCACGGGCATTGACGATGTCGCGGCAGTCGGAGGAGACGCCGGAGACGCCGAGGAAGCCGCTCTTCTTATTCAGGAAACTGGTAATGCCGCTGACGTCCAGATGCTCCTTCTCCTGGATATAGGTCACCACGCCGGCGTCGATGTTGCCGCAGCGGGTACCCATCACCACGCCCTCTACGGGGGTGAATCCCATGGAGGTGTCCACCGACTTGCCGTTGAGCACCGCTGTCACGGAGCCGCCGTTGCCGAGGTGGCAGGTCACGATCTTGGAATTATTGATGTCCATTCCGAGGAACTCGCAGGCTTTCTGGGCCACGAACTTGTGGCTGGTACCGTGGAATCCGTAGCGGCGGATGCGGTAGTTCTCATAGCATTCGTAGGGGATGGCGTACATGTACGCATAGTCAGGCATGGTCTGATGGAAGGATGTGTCGAAGACTGCGACCTGGGGCACTGCGGGCAGGAGGGTCTTGACGGCACGGATACCGAGAAGGTTGGCGGGGTTGTGCAGGGGAGCCAGCTCGCAGAGGCTCTCGATGCCCTCAATCACCTTGTCGTCTATCAGGCAGGACTCGGGGAAGAGCTCGCCGCCGTGAGCCACGCGGTGACCTACGGCCTGAATCTCGTTCAGGGACTTGAGCACACCGCACTTAGGGTCTGTAAGCAGCTCGAGCACGGACTTGATGCCCTCGGTATGGTCGGGCACGGGCTTGTCGATTACAACTTTATCCTTGCCCGAGGGACGGTGGGTCACCTCCCCCATCTCGAGTCCGATTCGTTCCACAAGTCCCTTGGCCAGAAGGGAATAGTTGTTGGCGTCCTGCATGTCGAGGACCTGATACTTCAGCGATGAGCTTCCGCAGTTGATTACCAGTACGATCATAGTCTTTTTATTTTGTTAAAATTTATTCCATCAATCTTGCAAAGTTAAACAAAAAATAGGAAAAGTCGTAAACAATTATTACCTTGCGGATCAAATCCATAAACGTGAGGAAGGCATGAGGAGGGAGCTATATCTTCTTGCAGCCGCGCTGCTCTTCGTATCCGGCAATCTGACAGCCGGATACATCCTTTCCTGCACCGCGGGCAGCATCCGGAACGCCGCAGCCCTCATCTTCCTGACCTGCATTGCCGACATCGCCCTCATTTTCCTGATAAAAAGAAGAATACCCTGGATAGTCCTGACCGCCTTCCCATTCCTGGGAGCCTCCGGAGCCGCCGCGCACGAGTTCTTCCGGCTCGGCCCCGGCACCTCGTCCCTGAGCGCAAGCCGCAGCATGACCGTCGAGGGCGTCATTTCCGACGGCGGCCTCTCTTCCTCCGGACGGCCGTTCCTGGAGGTGGAGCTGGAGGGAGAGAGCACCATCATATACAATATTCCCCCTGAGGTACAATGGATGCCGGGCGACACCGTCCTGGCCGCCGGCGTGGGATGCTCGAGGGTGGAGAATTTTACCCCGGACTTCGACTACCGCCGGTGGATGGAGAGGCAGGGGGTATTCTATACCTGCTTTTTCAGGTACAATTCCAGCCTCGACATCCGGTCCTGTACCTCCCCTCCCCTCCGCTTTCTCCCGGCAAGAATGAGGGAAAGGTTCTCCTCGGCGGTGGACAGGGCCATGCCCTCGGAGGAGATGGCTGAGACCCGGGCAGTGGTCAAGGCCCTGGCTTACGGGTATCAGGACGAGATCCCGTCGGAGACGGAGGAGACCTTCCGGCAGAGCGGCGCCATCCACCTGCTGGCCCTCTCCGGCATGCACCTGGGCCTGCTCTACGGGGTGCTGACGCACCTGCTGGCATTTGCCGGCAACTCCCCGGCCGTGCGCAGGACCCGCTCGGTTCTCATCATCCTGGTGCTCTGGGCCTTCACCATCTTCACCGGCTGCGGAGTCTCCATCCTCAGGGCTGCGGTGATGTTCAGCATCTATGAGGCGGGAGCACTCCTGGGCCGGGCCCGCAGCGGAGTAGACTCCATGGCCCTGAGCGCCATAATCATCACCGTCGCGGACCCGGACGCGCCCTCGGGACTGAGCTTTCAGCTCTCGTATGCGGCCATGACCGCCATTTTCCTGATATACCCGCATCTAAGGGCCATTGTCCCCACCCGCGGGAAGGTCCTCGGAAACATTGTGGACGTCTGCGCCATGACCGTTGCCTGCCAGATCACCACCGCACCTATAATATACCTGCACTTCGGGACATTCGCCTTCTTCTCCCTGCTGGCCAACCTGCTGTGCACCCCTCTCGTGAGCATCGCCATGGCCCTGATCCCAGCCGCCCTCGCCGCGCCATGGCTGGGAGAAGGAGCCGCCGCTGCCGCCGCCGGAGTACTGAGTGCGGTAATAAAAATTTTCATCGATATAAATGACGTTATCAGCCACTTATAGGCTTTTGACGAAAAAGGGTAAATTTTTCTTGTAAAAAGTTCGGAAAACGGATGTATATTTGCGGCCGGATTAACTAATACTACTTTTATGGGAGGAATTTTTGGAGTCATCTCCACCAAGCAATGCAGAAATGACCTCTTCTACGGAGTAGACTACCATTCTCACCTGGGAACACGCAGGGGCGGCATGGCTGTCTACAACGGTGACGGTATCTTCGCAAGGGATATCCACTCTCTCGAGAATTCCTATTTCAGAGTCAAGTTTGAGGACGACCTGTACAAGTACACCGGCAACCTCGGCATCGGGGTGATCAGTGATACTGACGCGCAGCCCATAGTCGTCAATTCCCACCTGGGACGCTTCGCCATCGTGACAGTCGGCAAGATATGCAACATCGCCGACCTGGAGAAGGAGATGCTTTCCCAGAACAAGAACTTCACCGAGCTCAGCTCCGGCAAGACCAACCCTACCGAGCTCATCGCCCAGATTATCACCTGCTTCCCCTCCTTCGAGGAAGGCATCAAGTCGGTCCAGCAGAAGGTCAAGGGCTCGTGCACCTTCGTAATCCTCACGGAGAACTGCCTCATCGCGTGCAGGGACCTCTACGGCAGGACACCACTGGTCATCGGCAAGAAAGACCTGGTGGAGGATGACGGAGAGAGAGTAACCGCACACGCAGTGGCATCCGAGAGCTGCAGCCTCCCCAACCTGGGCTACAAGGACGAATATGTCCTCGGTCCCGGCGAGGCCGTAAGGATAACCGCGGAGACCATAGAGCAGATGGTCAAGCCCGGCAAAAAGATGCAGATCTGCTCATTCCTCTGGGTTTACTACGGATACCCCGCCAGCTCCTATGAAGGCATCAATGTGGACGAGGTACGCTACAAGCTCGGCTACAAGCTGGCAAAGGATGACGACTCCGACATGGATACAGTCTGCGCCATCCCCGACTCCGGCACATGCATGGCCATAGGCTACTCAGACGGCAAGGGCGTGCCCTTCCGCCAGGGTTATGTCAAGTACACCCCGACATGGCCGCGCAGCTTCACTCCGACCAGTCAGGACAGAAGAAACCTGGTGGCCAAGATGAAGCTCATCCCCAACGGCGCCATCCTGCACAACCACCGTCCTGTCTTCTGCGATGACTCCATAGTCCGCGGCACCCAGCTGCGCAACAATGTCCGCAATCTCTACGAGTACGGAGCCAAGGAGGTACACGTGCGCATCAGCTGCCCTCCCCTAGTGTATCCCTGCGAGTTCATCAACTTCTCCGAGTCCCGCACCCCGCTGGAGCTCGTCTGCCGCAGGTTCATCCAGCAGAAAGAGGGAGCACACGACCGTAATCTCGGCAGATACGTACGCAACGACACAGCCGAATACGCTGAAATGGTGGAATATATCCGCAAGGAAGTAAATGTGGCATCGCTCAAGTTCAACTCCTTGGAAAACCTGATTTCAGCCATCGGTCTGCCCAAGGAAATGATATGTACGCACTGCTTTGACGGCAGCAGCTACGGCCAGAAATAGAGCCTCACGACGGCTTGCAGAAAACATTTTTGTTTATTTTCTTTTAAGGTATGGATTAATTTTTATACCTTTGCGGGAAATACAACAAACTGCAGGCATGAACATCTTTGTATCAAACCTGAACTATCGGGTAAGAAAGGAGGATCTCACAGCATTATTCACTCCTTTTGGCGAAGTCAGCTCCGCCAGAATCATTGTCAATAAGGAGACCAGAAGGTCTAGAGGCTACGGATTCGTAGAAATGTCAGAGGAAGAAGGCATGAAAGCCATTGATGCCCTTAACGGAACCGAATACATGGGGCGTACAATTACTGTAGCCGTCGGCAATGACAAGCCTCAACCTAAGGAAGAACCTGTCGAGTAATCCACACCTTTTTGATTAAAAACGCCGCAAATCTGCGGCGTTTTTTTGTATATTCTGCGTATATTTGTCACAATTAAAGCGTGTTTCATTCATGGACAAACTTGCAAAATACATCATTATCGCAGGGGCCACCGCCCTGGTTCTGCTGCTGGGCTGGTATTTCCGGACCATCCTGCTGTACCTGGCCATCGCCATTGTCGTATCCCTTGTGGGAAAGCCCATTGTCAAATTCCTGACCGGCATCCACATCAAGAACTTTCATCTTCCAAGATGGCTGGCCGCCATACTCACCCTGACCCTGATCATCTGTGTCTGCCTGTCCCTCTTCCTGCTGCTGGCACCCATGATCGGAGAATTCGTGCAGCTGGTAAGCAACATGAGCCCGAGTACCCTGACAACCAGGATGTATGAGCCGCTGGAAAAGATCAATGAATTCATCTCCAAATCCATCCCCTCCGTAGGTCCGGACTTCAGGATAGAGGTATACCTGTTCAACTATATCAAGGAGTTTATCAGCCTCAACACCTTCTCCAACATCATAGTCTCCCTCGCATCCTTCATCACGGACTTCGGCATAGCCGTATTCTCCATCGTGTTCATAGCATTCTTCATGCTCATGGAAAACGGCCTGGTTACCAATGTCCTGACCAGCATCGTACCGGACCGGCTCGAGGACAATATGCGCAGGGCGGTTAAGTCCATCAGCTCCCTACTGTCCCGCTACTTCATCGGCATCTTCCTGGAATCCCTCTTTGTAGCCACACTCAACAGTCTGGGACTTATCTTCATCGTCAAGATGGACCCGCAGCTGGCCCTGGTAGTGGGTTTCGCATCCGGAATACTCAATATCATCCCGTACCTGGGTCCATTTATCGGCGACCTGCTGGCAGTGGTGATGGCCCTGCTGTATCATATCAACAACTCTGTGGAAATGCCGCTGCTGCTGTTCCTGATAATCGTCCTGGCCATCTTCATCGTGACCCAGTTCATAGACAACTATGTGTTCCAGCCCCTGATTTACTCCAACAGCGTGAAGGCCCATCCCCTGGAGATTTTCCTGATCATCCTCATTGCCGGACAGATCGGCGGAGTCTTCGGCATCCTCATCGCCGTTCCCCTCTACACAGTGCTGAGAGTTATCGCGAGCGAGTTCCTCTCCCAGTCAAAGTTCGTGCAGAGGCTTACACGGAACATAAAATAAAATTCCGGCGGAACCCACAGAGGGCCTCCGCCGGAACCTTTTTTTCTTCAATTACCGACAATTATTCTGCAGCGCCGTTCTCTGAAAGATAGTTGTTGTACTTCTCATATGCCTCGGCGTACTTGGTATCCTTGGTACGGAAGCGGAAGTAGATTTCCTTCAGATAGCTGGCCGCAGCTATCTTGATTTCCCTGTCTTCTGTCATGGCGAAGGCCTTCTCGAAAGGATCGATGGCAAGCTCGAGGTATTTCTCCAACTCGCCCATCAGTCTCTCATATCCTTCGATATCGTTGATATCGAGAGCATTTATCTCCTCTGAGATCTTTACGGCCTGCTCATAATAGGTGTTGCCCACCGCGTACACTCCGAAGACGTAGTTCGGGTCGATCTCGACTGACCTGTAGTAGCATTTAACGGCATTGTCAACGTCTCCGAGGTTGAAGTAAACGTTGCCCTCGGCATATACCAGCGAGGCGTTGTCGGGCTCGTTCTTCTGAGCTGAATGAATCAGGTCGAGAATCTTCTGGGGATCATCCTTGGTCTCCATATAGATGTTGATCAGGGAAACGAGTACGGACTGGCTCGAAGGATACTTTGCGAATGCATCGTTGAGATACTTCTTGGCGAGCTCTGTCTCACCGTTTTTCATGCAGATGTCGGCAAGGATAGAGGCGACGTCACCGTTCTGGTCGTAACCGATGGAGATGCATTTCTCGAAGTACTCCCTTGCCTTGTCGTTGTTGCCTGCAGCATTGTAGGCGACTCCGGTATAATAGACGATCATGCTGTCCACCTTGTTCACGACAGGGTTGTCATAGCAGGGCAGGGCCTGCTCGAAATAGTAGGCGGCCTTGCTCATGTCGCCGAGAGTGTAGTAGCTCATGGCGTCATTGACGAACTTGTCGCGGAGGCTGCTGAGTGTCTCGGCGATGACTTTGGTCTTGGAACCCTTGGCATCCACCTCTGCTGCCTTGAGATATGCTTCGCGGGCCTCTACGAGAAGATCCTTGTCCTCATAAAGAGGGGTGGTGATGATTACTACATCCAGGACACCGTTGGGATTGTAGTAGAGGTCCCTGACGTCATAGTGCTCGAGTGTATAGACCATTCCGTTGAGCTCCACCTGCTCCTGGGACACCGGCTTGCCGCCTCCGAGAAGCATGGCCTCAGTCTTGGAAATACCGATCCACTGGTCTCCGAAGAGTGCGTTGTAAGCATCCATAAACGCATCGCCATACTTAATCCAAGTATTGGGATTGGTTGCCTTCTTAGCATTCAGAGTTGCGGATTCTGCCTTACTGATGTTGGAAAGCAGCTGATCTTTGTTCTGCGCTCCGGCTGTGAGGGCTACAGCCAGCATAGCAACTGTCAATAAAAACTGTTTCATGACTTTTAAAGTTTGTGTTTGTGTAATTTGAGTTGGTTATTGTCTTTTATTGCAAATTATAATTCCTCTCCGTTCTCCTGGAGCTTTTCCTCGCTCTTGTTCACCACGCATACCGCCGCTATGGTATCTCCCTCGCGGATATTGATGAGCTTCACGCCCTGGGTGGCGCGTCCGGCGACACGGATGTCCGAAACAGGTACACGTATGGTAATACCGGACTTGTTGATTATCATCAGGTCATTCTCGTCAGTGACTACCTTGACAGCTATCAGTTCTCCGGTCTTCTCCGTGATACTGATGGTCTTGACGCCCTTAGCCCCACGGCTGGTGATACGGTAATCCTCCAGGAGCGAGCGCTTGCCGTAACCGTTCTCACTGACTACCAAGATATTGCCTGCATCAGGAGTATTGTGTGTGCATACCATGCCGATGACCTCGTCATCGTCCTCTATGCTGATACCCCTCACACCCGAGGCCGTACGGCCTATCGAACGGGCATCCGACTCGTGGAAGCGGACGCACTTGCCCTTGCGGGCTGCAATGAGGATATCGTTGTCCCCGTCGGTCAGCACGGCTTCGAGCAGTCTGTCGCCGTCCTTGACGGTAATTGCGTTCACTCCCTTCTGACGGGGACGCGAATAGGCTTCCAGCAATGTCTTCTTGATGGTGCCCCGCTTGGTTACCAGGACTATGTAGTGGCTGTTGATGAAGTCCTCGTCGTTGAGGTTGCCCACATTGAGGTAGGCGCAGATGCTGTCGTCCGCCTCTATGCTGATGACATTCTGGACCGCGCGTCCCTTAGATGCCTTCGTGCCTTCGGGTATCTCGTAGACCTTGAGCCAGTAACACTTGCCCTTGTCGGTGAAGAAGAGCATGGTACTGTGTGTATTGGCCACGTAGATGTGCTCTATGAAGTCCTCGTCCTTAGTCGTACTGCCCTTGGAGCCGACACCTCCGCGGTTCTGGAGACGGTACTCGGTCAGGGGAGTCCGCTTGATGTAGCCCGAATGGGAGATGGTGATGACCACATCCTCGTCGGCATAGAAATCCTCTGGATTGAACTCGTCGGCGGAAGGTACTATCTCGGTCCTCCTCGGATCTCCGTATTTTTCCTTGAGTTCCATGGTCTCCTGCTTGATAAGCGCATACTGAAGGCTCTCGTCAGCCAGGAAAGCGGTGAGCTCCTCGATGAGTGCTACGACCGCATCATAGTCCGCACGCAGCTTCTCCCGGTCCATGCCTGTGAGCTGGCCGAGTCTCATCTCCACGATGGCTCCTGCCTGTATCTCAGTGAATCCGAACTGCGAGCAGAGTCCGTCACGGGCGTCCTGACGGCTGCGGGAAGCCCTGATCAGGGCTATCACCTCGTCTATGATGTCTATGGCCTTGAGCAGACCGGCAAGGATATGCTCCTTCCTGCGCGCCTCGTTGAGATTGAACTGGGCACGGCGCACGACCACATTGTGACGGTGACGGACGAAGTATTTGATCAGCTGCCTGAGATTGAGCAGACGCGGACGTCCGTCCACCAGCACCACGTTGTTGACCGAGAAGCTGGACTGGAGCGGAGTGAGCTTGAACAGCGTATTGAGCACCACGTTGGCCACCGCTCCCATCTTGAGCTTGATGACCACGCGCATACCCTTGTGGTCGCTCTCATCGTTAATGTAGGCTATGCCGTCTATCTTCTTCTCCTCCACCAGCCTGGCGATGTATTCAATCATCTCCTTCTTATTGACCATATAGGGAATCTCGGTGACCACTATCACCTCCCTGCCGGAAGGCTGCACCTCTATCTCGGTCTTGGAGCGGACCACGATACGGCCGCGGCCGGTCTCAAAGGCGTCCCGTATGCCGGATATACCCTGAATTATGCCGCCCGTCGGAAAATCGGGACCTTTAATATAATGCATGAGCTCATCGACCGTGATGTCGTTGTTGTCGATATAGGCGCAGATGGCATCGGCCACCTCCCCCAGGTTGTGGGGAGCCATGTTGGTGGCCATTCCGACCGCAATGCCCGACGAGCCGTTGAGCAGCAGCAGAGGCGCCTTGGAGGGCAGTACTACCGGTTCCTTGAGTGTCTCGTCAAAATTGGGAATGAAATCCACCGTATCCTTGTCCAGGTCCTCCAGGCACTCCTCTGCCAGACGGCGGAACCTTGCCTCGGTATAACGCTGTGCGGCTGGCGGATCACCGTCGACCGAACCGAAGTTACCCTGTCCGTCTACGAGCATGTATCTCATACTCCATTCCTGGGCCATGCGGACCATGGCGTCATATATACTCGAATCTCCGTGGGGATGATACTTACCCATCACCTCTCCGACTATACGGGCTGACTTCTTGTGCTGACCTCCTGAGGTCAGTCCCAGTCCGTTCATGCCGTAAAGCACTCTTCGGTGAACAGGCTTAAGACCGTCTCTTACGTCGGGCAGGGCGCGCGCCACGATAACGGACATCGAATAATCGATATACGCTGTCTTCATCTCCGTCTCGATATCGACCTGCACTATCCTGCCGTGGTTTACTTCTTCATTTTCTATCATATCACTTATATCCAAAACAAAACGCTAAAATACTCAAATTTTTGTAACTGCAAGCAGTAAACTTATTCAAATTATGATTATTTTAGGGGCCTCAAAGTGCAAGAACTTATGCGAGAACTCGATATAATTGACAAAGTATTCGAATACGCCCGGGAAGAGGCCGTGAAGACCGGATGGATGAGCGTCACCACAGAGCATTTCATGCTGGGCCTGATACGCCACGGAGACAACGAGGCCTGCCATTTCCTGATCGAGAACGGCATTGACCTAGAGACTCTCAAGTCCATGATACTCGACGAGATAGACCACGGTTACGCCGTCCCGTACAAAGATGCCTCCGGCATACGCCTCAGCTCCGGACTGAAACACCTGGCGGACGATGCGGCCGACCTCGGACGCTTTCCCAAATCAAGGCAGCTCCCCGCCACAATGGTGTACCTTAGCATCATCCTCAAGGAGGACAGCACCATCGTTTCCGACATCATCGTGCACCTGGGTCTCGACTTCAATTACCGCTTTGCCGGAGAGATTCCGTCCGACGACGGGTTCGACGACGGATTCTACGATGACGCCTCCATGGACTACGACGAGCCGCGCAGAGGAGACAGGGAGACTCCTGAGGAGACACTGGAAAGATTCGGGACAGACCTGACCAAAGCCGCTGCGGAAGACCAGCTCGACCCGGTAACCGGAAGGGACAGGGAGATAGACAGGACCATCGGCATCCTGTGCCGCAGGAAGAAGAACAACCCGATGATCGTCGGAGGCCCCGGGGTAGGCAAGACCGCCCTGGCCGAAGGCGTCGCCATGCGCATAGCCGGCCGCAATGTTCCCATCACACTGCTCAACAAGAGGATAATCTCCCTGGATATGGGAGCACTCGTGGCCGGCACCAAATACCGCGGCGACTTCGAGGAAAGACTCCGGAAAATCCTGGAGGCGGCCAGCACCAACCCGGACATCATCCTGTTTATCGACGAGATCCACAACATCGTGGGCGCAGGTGCGGCGGGCGGGGCCATGGACGCGGCGGCCATCATGAAGCCGGCCCTGTCCAGGGGCGAGTTCCAGTGCATCGGCACCACCACCTCCGACGAGTACAGGAAAATCATCGAGAAGGACGGAGCACTTGCCCGCAGGTTCCAGAAGGTGACGGTAGATCCGGCCTCCCCGGAGATGACCATGGAGATGCTCAATGAGCTGAAGCAGTACTATGAGCATTACCACGGGGTGGTCTATACCCCAGAGGCACTGAAGGCATGCATAACCCTGTCCTCCAGATATATCACCGACCGCAACCTGCCCGACAAGGCCATCGACGTGATGGACGAGGCAGGAGCTGCGGCGCACATGGCCGGCAGTATGCCGGACGAGAAGATGAAAGAGATGTCCGGGAGGCTGAAGGAGCTGCGCAATCTCAAGCGTACAAGCCTAAAGGACAATGACTTCGAGAACGGAGCCCGCCTGATGAAACTGGAGCACAGGCAGCAGCATGACCTGGACGAGGCAACGGCAAAGATGATGGACAGGTCCGTCGGCAAGACCGTTCCCGTCACTGCCGCCGACATAATCCGGACCGTCTCGGTCATGACCGGAATCCCGGCCGGCAAGATGTCGGCATCCGCGGGCGCAAGGCTGTCCGGTCTCCGGACAGTCCTCAACAAAAGGATAATAGGCCAGGACGAGGCTGTCGACAAGGTCGTAAGGGCCATCACCCGCAACGGCGTCGGCCTCAAGGACCCTTCCCGACCCGTCGGGACCTTCCTCTTCCTGGGACCGACCGGAGTGGGCAAGACCCACCTGGCGAAGGTGCTGGCCGAGCAGCTGTTCGACTCCGAAGAGGCCATAATACGGCTGGACATGAGCGAATACATGGAGAAGATATCGGTCAGCCGCCTCATAGGAGCACCTCCGGGATATGTCGGCTATGACGAGGGAGGGCAGCTCAGCGAGAGAGTACGCCAGAAGCCTTATTCGGTAGTGCTGCTCGACGAGATAGAGAAGGCCCATCCTGATATTTTCAACCTCCTGCTGCAGATTCTGGACGAAGGCCGCCTCACCGACAGCAACGGCCGCACCGTCGACTTCCGCAACACGGTCATCATCCTCACTTCCAACATCGGCAGCCGGGACATCAAGGACTTCGGCCGAGGCCTCGGCTACGGCTTATCCGGAGAGATTACGCCGCAGCACCAGAAGAGCCTCATAGACAAAGCTCTCGGGCGAGTCTTCACCCCCGAGTTCCTCAACCGTCTCGACGAGACGGTGTACTTCCGCAGCCTCACCCGCACCGACATCGCAGCCATCCTCGACATAGAGCTCAAGACCCTCCACGCCCGTGTCCGCGACGCCGGCTACATCCTGCGCCTGAGTTCTGCCGCCATAGAATTCCTCTGCGCCCGCAGCTATGACCCGGCGAACGGAGCCAGGCCGCTGAAACGGACAGTCCGCAGATATCTCGAAGACCTGATTGCCGGGCACATAGTCACAGGCATTCAGCAGGGAACGCTTATTTCCGTCGATGTCAACGGCGACCATACCGCCCTGACCGTCAGCAAGGGCAGAAAAAGACGCATCAAGGAGTCCGCCGGCCAGACTCCTGACCGAAACGGCGAACATAGCGGCAGCTGCCAAGATTGAGGATCCGGACCATCCCCCCGCATGAATCCGCCTCCTTACGGTAACGGCGGTCAGTCAAGAATTTGCCTTCATGCACCCTGCGGCTGCCGTCGGGAGCGCAGAGAAACGCCACCGGAGGCCTCAGCCCCGCCTCCTCAAAGCCCATAGCTGCGTAGGAACGGCCGTCATACCACTCCCGGTCGCTGTAGGTCATCACCTCGAACGGCATCCCATTCCTGCCCGCAATCCCGGCGAAAGCATTCAGCAGCCGTCCCATCCCCCCCGCGACCCGCACTCCCCGTTCAGAGGCGCAGCGTACCCACTCATAGGACATCAGGCCGTTTTCCATGCGCCTTCCCTTCGAAAATGCGGCGACTTCCACCAGCTGCGGAGTGCTGTCCATCGCAGCCTCTCCGGCACCGGTCGAGCGGAGGCGGAAAAGTCCCAGGCGGGTTCCGGCACGTGCTGAGCCGTATATGTGATTGCGTTCCAGAAAAGCCGCTGCGGTCTCCGCGCTCACAGGACGGACCTCACAGTTCCGTGCATAGACCCTCCTGCCCTGCCCCAGCCTGACCCGCAGCATAGAGCGCACCAGAGGACCGGAGCCAAGCCATCTGTCCTCATATAGAAATACCGTCTCTCCGGCGCAGACACTCCTGCCCGCACGCTCCAGCCCCTCCACTGTCCCTCCCGACGGGAAATAGTCCATGGGCACCGCTACCAGAGCGAAAGCCCCATCGCGGCACAGAAAGACCTGCAGTCCGGAGACACACTCAGCACGGTGCGGCACCCCGCACTCAGAGATAAATGCACCCAGCTCCTGTTCAAAGATTATCATGACGCAAAAATATTCAAAAACAGAGATTTTTTTTGAATTTTCAATCTTTTTCACTACTTTTGCCGCCCGTTTCAGATATCAGGGACGGAACGATCTGCTAGCTCAGTTGGTAGAGCACAACACTTTTAATGTTGGGGTCTTGGGTTCGAGCCCCAAGCAGATCACCCCCGAAAGGCCTCCGGCGTTCAATAAGCGCCTGGGGCCTTTTCTATTGCACCTATGCCGGGAAATACTATATTTGCAGTATGAAAACCATCATCCTGACCACAGCATTCATCATCTCGGCGGCACTCATCTGCTCCTGCGCATCGGACAGCACCTCAGAAATCAGTTCTGAGAATACCGTCATCGGCATCTCCTGCGCCGTGACCGACAACAACTCCCGCATAGGCCGCAAATACAGCGAGGCCGTCATCAAGGCCGGAGGCATCCCCTACCTTCTGCCGGTTACCGAGGACACTGCTGCCCTCTCCGGCATGCTGGACGGCATCGACGCCCTCGTCCTCACCGGAGGCGAGGACCTCAATCCCGCCATCTACGGCGAAGAGCCTCATCCTGAATTAGGGACTGTCGACACTCTGCGCGACAGCTACGACCTCTACCTCGTCCGGACTGCTGCCGCCCGCGGCATACCTGTCCTCGGCATATGCAGGGGCGAGCAGCTGATCAACATAGCCTTCGGCGGCACCCTCTACCAGGACATCCCCACCCAGAAACCGTCTGAGACCGAACACTACCAGTCCTTCACCAACCTCAGGCCCATCCACTCCATCCACCCTGTAGAAGGCACGTGGCTCGCTGACATAGCCGGTACCGGAGCATATATGGTCAACTCCACCCACCACCAGTCCGCCAAGGACATAGCCCCGGGCTTCAGAGTGGCCGCCTGGTCCCCCGCCGACTCCATCGTGGAGGCCATCGAGTGCATCGACGGCCGTCCGATATGGGGAGTGCAGTTCCATCCCGAAGGCCTGACCGCCGGCGGCGATACCACTGCCCTCAACATATTCAGGTTCATCGTCTCCAAAGGCCGCTCATACCGTGCCGGACGCTGACCTCCCAAAGACATCGCATATTTTCCGCCATTTTTTCACAGAAAATTTTGGAATTTCCGAAATAACTCTTACTTTTGCGCTCCCAAACCAAACAAAGGTTACGGACAGACATGGTGCCATAGCTCAGTTGGTAGAGCAAAGGACTGAA
>DVGV01000057.1 GCA_018712545.1 Candidatus Coprenecus merdigallinarum
GGGATGGACATTACCGCTGAGGTTACAGGCTTTTTCTGATGCGATTCAAGATTTAGTAGATATGCCTGATGAGAAATATAATATAATGAGATATGATACAAGACGATATATTGAAGAAAAAATCAATATGACTGATATAAAAAATAAGTATCTCACTGTTTTTAGATTATTATGTAAAAATAAATGACATACACTAATGAGTAGTATATTTAAAGATAAAGTTCTCTTAATAACCGGCGGTACGGGCAGTTTCGGTAACGCCGTCCTCCGTCGCTTCCTGGACAGCGACATCAGTGAGATCCGCATCTTCTCCCGCGACGAGAAGAAGCAGGACGACATGCGGCACAGCCTGCAGGCACAACATCCGGAACAGTCCGGCAAGGTGAAGTTCTACATCGGTAATGTGCGCGACAAGCAGTCCGTGGACATCGCTATGCGCGGCGTGGATTACGTGTTTTCCGCAGCGGCGCTCAAGCAGGTTCCCTCGTGCGAGTTCTTCCCTATGGAAGCCACGCGCACCAACGTCGAGGGCACGGAGAACGTGCTTCTCTCGGCCATTGAGCACGGAGTCAAGAACGTCGTAGTACTCTCCACCGACAAGGCCGCATACCCCATCAACGCAATGGGCATCTCAAAGGCCCTGATGGAGAAGGTTGCGATAGCCAAGGGCCGCGAGCTGGGCGAGGGCGCCGCCACGACCATCTGCTGCACGCGCTACGGCAACGTGATGGCCAGCCGCGGCAGCGTCATTCCCCTGTGGGTGGAGCAGATGATGGAGGGCCAGCCCATTACCATCACGGACCCGAACATGACGCGCTTCATGATGACCCTTGACGACGCGGTGGACCTGGTGATATACGCCTTCGAGCACGGCCACAACG
This sequence comes from Candidatus Coprenecus merdigallinarum, assembly GCA_018712545.1. Lineage (GTDB taxonomy): Bacteria > Bacteroidota > Bacteroidia > Bacteroidales > UBA932 > Coprenecus > Coprenecus merdigallinarum. Next base: position 882 of record DVGV01000057.1, read on the forward strand.
GCGACCTGTTCGTGCAGAAGGCTCCCGCGGCCACGCTTGCCACCCTTGCGCAGGCCCTGAAGGAGATATACGCGGAAGTGAACCCCAAATACGGCAAGACCGAAGTCAGGGTCATAGGTACCCGTCACGGCGAGAAGCTCTACGAGACGCTGGTGACCAGGGAGGAGATGGCCCGTGCGATAGACATGGGGAACTACTACCGCATTCCCTGCGACACGCGCGACCTGAACTACGACAAGTTCTTCAAGGAGGGCAGCGAGGACATCTCGCGCATCGAGGACTACCACAGCCACAACACGCGCAGGCTGGATGTAGAGGGCATGAAGGAGCAGCTTATGCGCCTGCGCTTCATCCAGGAGGACCTCGGTCTGATACCCAGGGCGAAAGCCCGCGACATCCGGTCGGAGTAAGTCGAAATACCATCCGCACCGGCCGCCGTGCGGAAACAACAGACGGCGCACAAAAATTCTTCTGCGGATATCATTCTGAAATCCGCGACACACTAGAACAAAATCAGAGCATAAATAATGAAAATACTTGTCACCGGCGCAAGGGGATTCGTCGGCAGGAACCTCTGCGCCCAGCTCAACAATATCCGGGAGGGCAAGGCCAGGTGCTACGGTGAACTCAAAATCAGCGAAGTATATGAATACGACCTCGACTCGACTCCTGAGCAGCTGGATGCATGGTGCCGCGACTGCGACTTCGTGTTCAACCTTGCGGGCGTGAACCGTCCGAAGGACAACGGGGAGTTCATGAAGGGCAACTGCGGCTTCGCGTCCACCCTCCTCGACACACTCAGAAAGTACGGCAACACCTGCCCCGTGATGCTGTCCTCCTCGGTCCAGGCCTCCCTCTCGGGCCGCTTCGGGGACAGCGAGTACGGGCGGAGCAAGAAGGCGGGCGAGGACCTGTTCTTCATGTACTCCGCCTCAACCGGGGCGAGGGTGCTGGTCTACCGGTTCCCGAACCTCTTCGGCAAGTGGTGCCGTCCGAACTACAACTCTGCGGTAGCCACCTTCTGCCACAACCTGGCCAACGGCCTTCCGATCCAGGTCAACGACCCTTCGGTGGAGCTGGAGCTGCTGTACATCGACGACCTTGTGGACGAGATGATAGGCGCTCTTGCCGGCAAAGAGCACAGGTGCCGCTATGACGGCATTGACGCTGTACCTGATGAGAAGGGCATGTACTGCTTCTGCCCGGTGGCGCACCGCGTGCGGCTCGGAGAGATAGTGGACCTGCTTGAGACGTTCAGGCAGCAGCCCTCGACTCTTGTCATGCCGGAGATACCGGACGGCTCCTTCGCCAAGAAACTCTACTCCACTTATCTGAGCTACCTGCCGAAGGAGAAGGCGATATTTCCCCTGAAGATGAACACAGACCAGCGCGGCTCGTTCACGGAGCTGCTGAAGACCGCGAAGTGCGGCCAGTTCAGCGTCAACATCTCGAAACCGGGAATAACCAAGGGTCAGCACTGGCACAACAGCAAGTGGGAACTGTTCATCGTGGTGAGCGGCAGGGCCCTTATACAGCAGCGGCGCGTCGGCTCGGACGAGGTCCTCAGCTTCGAGGTGAGCGGCGAGAGGATAGAGGCCGTCCACATGCTTCCCGGCTACACCCACAACATCATCAACCTCTCGGACACGGACGACCTCGTGACTCTCATGTGGGCCAACGAGGCCTTCGATCCGGACAGACCTGACACATACTTCTTACCAGTGGAATAATATGGAAACCAGAACAGACTACTCAGACATAAGATTCAAGGACGACGGCAGGCTGAAGCTGCTGATCATCGTGGGCACACGGCCCGAGATCATCCGCCTTGCGGCCGTTATAACCAAGTGCAGGGAGTACTTCGACTGCCTGCTTGCCCATACGGGGCAGAACTACGACTACAACCTCAACGGGATATTCTTCAAGGACCTGAAGCTCAAAGATCCCGATGTCTACATGGACGCCGTGGGCGACGACCTCGGCAGCACCGTTGGGAACATCATCGCCTGCAGCTACAGGCTGATGGTTCAGACCAGTCCAGACGCTGTGCTGGTTCTTGGCGACACGAACAGCTGCCTGAGCGTGATAGGTGCCAAGAGGCTCCACATCCCGATCTTCCACATGGAGGCGGGGAACCGGTGCAAGGACGAGTGCCTTCCGGAGGAGACCAACCGGAGGATAGTGGACATCATCTCCGACGTTAACCTGTGCTACTCTGAGCACGCACGCAGATACCTCATCGAGTGCGGCCTGCCGAAGGAGCGTACCTACGTGACCGGCTCCCCGATGGCGGAGGTACTGCACAGCAACCTGAGGGAGATAGAGGCCTCGGACATCCACAGGAGGCTGGGCCTGGAGAAAGGGAAGTACATCCTCCTCTCGGCTCACAGGGAGGAGAACATCGACACGGAGCGGAACTTCACGAGCCTGTTCAGCGCGATAAACGCCATGGCCGGGAAATACGACATGCCGGTGCTGTACAGCTGCCATCCTAGGTCGAGGAAGAGGCTGGAGTCGAGCGGCTTCGAGCTTGACAGAAGGGTCATCAGGCACGAGCCCCTCGGATTCCACGACTACAACTGCCTTCAGATGAACGCCTTCGCGGTGGTGTCCGACTCGGGGACACTGCCCGAGGAGAGCAGCTACTTCACGAGCATCGGACATCCGTTCCCTGCGGTGTGCATCAGGACGAGCACGGAGCGGCCGGAGGCGCTGGACAAGGGATGCTTCATCCTGGCGGGCATAGACGGGAAGTCTCTTCTTCAGGCTGTGGACACGGCTGTGGAGATGAACCGTAACGGAGACTGGGGCATACCTGTTCCGGACTACACGGATGAGAATGTGTCGACGAAAGTCGTGAAGATTATCCAGAGCTATACTGGGGTGGTGAACAAAATGGTTTGGAGAAAATCGTAATATGGAAAGCAGAAAGAGAAAAATACTAATCCATTCTCTTGTTTTCAGTCCAGACGGTGTTTCTACCGCATACCTGTACAATGATATAGCCATTGCTCTAAAAAATAATGGCTATGATGTTGTTGTATTATCAACGACACCTCATTTCAATAGAATAAAAGAACTTTCTGAAAAGCAACAATTAAAGTGGGGTTGCTGGGGCTTATTCAAAAAAAGTATATTTAACGGAATACATGTTTACCATGTGCCTCAAAGAAAATTCAAGTCAACAATTTTAAGGCTTTTTAGTTTTATATACTGGCATATTGTCTCATTT
>DVGV01000058.1 GCA_018712545.1 Candidatus Coprenecus merdigallinarum
AGTTGGGTCCAAAAATGAAAAAAGGGGCTCCGAAACGGAGCCGAAGATATAAAAAGATGGGTTCGATCGGAAAAATTACAGGGACAGTCTGCCGATTGACTCATAATGACGGAATTAAACGACAGTCCCTATTTTATCAGCCAGGCTTTTAAGAGTGGCTGCTCCTTCTTCTATAAGGCTGTTGCCTCCGAGCTTGATCTCTACGAGTCCGTATCTGCCGTTTTTGAGGTGGATGACAGCATCGCACTCCAGATTGCTCTTATCGCGGTAGTGGTAGACTTTTCCGCCGATGGCTTCTGCGTAGACTCTTAGGTCTCTTACGCACAGTGTCTCGAACAGCAGTCCGAAAGTCTTCAGGTCATTGAGAAGATCTTCCGGGCCGAGGCCGAGTGCGGCTGTGGCAATTGACGGGTCGGTAAAGTAACGGGTATCCGATGTCCTTACGGCTGTTCTGCTGCGGAGGTTTGGATTCCATGCCAGGGAGTCTTCTATGACGAAGATTTTCTTCAGTGCCTTGATGTATGAATAGACGGTATTCTCGTTTATGGTGTCCCCTTCGTTGGCTTTCATATCGGCCAATATGGTGCCGGCACTGGCCTGACTGCCCTGATTGCGTGCGTAGGAGCGCATAAGACGCCGCGCAATCTCAGGGTCGCGTTCCACATCGTCTACCCTGGATATGTCGTACCGTGTTACAGCCTCAAAGTATTCCTCAGCCTGGATAAGGGCGGCTTTGCGGCTTTTTTTCAGTACAGCTCTGGGCCAGCCGCCGCGGCATGTGATGTATGCCAGCTGGTCTATATCCAGACTACTGGCTCCGTCTATGCGGTCAGTAGACTTGAACAGGGAGCCGAGGCTTATGTCGCCGCTGGATTCCATGGATTCCCACAGGGTCATTGTCCTGAGTCTCAGCCATGCCATTCTACCTGTACCGGTATGGAAGATATCATCGGTCCTGGGCGGTACTGCTGAGCCGGTAAGGATGAACTGTCCGTCCTCATTCCTCTTGTCCACTTCATTTCTTACAGCGTCCCACAGCTGCGGAGCTATCTGCCACTCATCGATGAGCCGTGGCGTCTGCCCTTGAAGCAGCCGGCTGATGTTGGTCTGGGCCATTGACAGATTTTGCTCTTTTGTATCCGGATCTGCCATGTATAGAATGCTGTCTGCGTGCTGTTTGGCTAAGGTGGTTTTGCCGCAGTATTTAGGGCCCTCTATCAGGACTGCGCCCATGGCTTCAAGAAGGTCTGCTAAGTGACTTTCAGCAACTCTATGTTTATAGTCATTCATATTTATGATATTTTTTGAGACAAAAATAAAGATAGTAAATTAAAAATCAAAATATTATCGATATATGATATGGCGTTTGGCGGATTTTTGATATGGCATTTGGCGGATTTTTGATATGGCACTTGGCGTAAAAAAGACGTTCTTTAAGGAAATTCATTACCTTTGGCGGACGTAAAATTTAAGCAGCCATGAAGCAGTATCTGGATCTTTTGCAGCATATCCTGGACCACGGGACGATCAAGTCGGACCGGACGGGGACGGGGACCAAGTCGGTGTTCGGTTATCAGATGAGATTCGACCTCTCGGAGGGATTTCCCCTGCTGACGACCAAGAAGCTGCATCTGCGCTCGATCATTTACGAGCTGCTGTGGTTCATCAAGGGCGATACCAACATCAAGTATCTGCACGACCACAAGGTCTCGATATGGGACGAATGGGCCGATGAGAACGGGGACCTCGGGCCGGTCTACGGGCATCAGTGGCGGTCCTGGCCCGCTCCCGACGGACGGACCATCGACCAGCTCTCCCAGGTGCTGGACTCGCTCAAGCGCAGCCCCGACTCGCGGCGGCACATAGTCTCGGCCTGGAATCCCGCCGAGGTGGACCGGATGGCCCTGCCTCCCTGCCACACCCTCTTCCAGTTCTATGTGGCCGACGGGCGGCTCTCCTGCCAGCTATACCAGCGCAGTGCGGACGTCTTTCTCGGAGTGCCGTTCAATATCGCCTCGTATGCCCTGCTTACCATGATGGTGGCCCAGGAGTGCGGCTATGTCCCCGGGGACTTCGTGCACACCTTCGGGGATGTCCACATCTACCTCAACCATTTCGACCAGGTACACGAACAGCTCTCCAGGACTCCGCGTCCTCTGCCGCGCATGGTACTAAATCCCGAGATTCACTCGGTATTCGATTTCGATTACGAGGACTTTAAACTCGAGGGCTATGACCCCTGGCCCGCCATAAAGGCCCCTGTAGCCGTTTAGCTGAAGAACATTTCGAAACGGGTGACGCCGTCCTCCCCGGTGCCGAGGCTGAAACGGATGCCTGAGCGGGTCAGGATCTCGTGGATGACTATCAGGCCTATGCCCTTGCCGTCCGGCTTGGTGGAGAAGAAGGGGGTGAAGAGGTGGCGGGCGGTCTCCTCGGGGATGGGGGCTCCGTTGTCGGCCACGCACCAGTAGCCGAGGCGGGCGGTGACGGTGATGCGGGCGTCGGGCGAACCGTCCGGGAAGGCCTCCACCGCGTTCTTGACGATGTTGGTCAGCACCTGCTCCATCAGCACCTGGTCTATCGGCACTTCTCCGGCCTTCTCATCTATCTCGGTTACGAACGCTATCTGTTTCTGACCCCTGAGGCTCTCCAGGAAGGGCAGCACGCGGCGTAGGAAGGCGCAGGCGTCCACCGGCCTGCACACTGGGTCGGGAATCCTGGCCATCGAGGCGTAGTCGGTGATGAAGCGGCTCATCCGGTCTATCCGCGAGAGCAGTATCGACAGCATCGCGGCGGTGTCCCCGTCCCCGGAGTCAGTGGAGGTCTGCTGTATGGCGTAGAGGGCCGAGGTGATGCCGGCCATGGTGTTGTTGACCTCGTGGGAGATGACGCGGATGACCTTCTTGTAACCCCTCTTCTCGGCCTCGTACAGTTCTTCGGTCAGAGGCTCGACCATGTAGAAAGGGTGGGGGAAGCCCCGGTCCATGAAGGACGAGAGGGTGCAGCGGTAGATGTGCAGAGGGTCGGTCTGGAGGATGCGGCCCTCGTCCGGCTGCAGTCCGGCGAGCAGTCTGAGCAGGGGCAGGGGGCTGTCCTGCAGGAGCTGTCCGCGGTAAGGCTCAATGCTCCGGACTCCGAGCATCCGGTCCAATGCCGGGTTTGACGAGTCGATGCGGTGGCCGATGTCCATGATCAGCACCCCGGCCGGAGAGGCGGCGATGAGCTGGTCGAGGAAGTGGTTCTGCTCCTGAATCCGCAGCTCCTCGTTGTGCAGGCGGTCACTCATGCGGTTGAACAGCTCTATGATGCGGTCGGCGTCCTTCTGCCCCACGGGTCTCAGACGGGTGGAGAAGTCCTGCTCCTTGATCAGGTCGATGCCTCCGGAGAGGGTGTTCAGCGGCTTTATGGTCTTTTGGTACAATATCACTAAGAGGACAACGGCAGCTATCAGCAGCACCTGCGCCGCGACGTATATCCAGCTGCCCGTCCCCTCGTCCGCCATCTTGAGGGCAAATCCTATGGAGGCCGCCACGACCGCCACGAGCAGCACCGCTATGAGCCGGAAGTATCCTCTTGATCCCATGGTCCTAAAGGTTGATTTTGAATTTTTCGATGCGGCGGTAGAGGGAGGCCCGGGTGAGGCCTAAGGCTGCGGCGGCGCGGGAGACATTGCCGTTGCAGTCGCTCAGGGTGCGGAGGATGCGGTCCCTCTCCATCTCCTCGAGGGTCTGGGCCGGGGTGTCGGAGTCCTTGGCGGCTGTTCCGGAGGCAGCGCCGTGCTCATCGGGGGCGCCGGTGCAGCGGACCACGTCATCGCGGGAGATGGTCCCGCTGCCGCCGAGGATGAGGGCACGCTCGACGATGTTCTTGAGCTCGCGGATATTGCCCGGATAGGGGAGGCGGCTGAGGTATTCCATCGCCACCGGGGAGAATGCGGCGCGGCTGCCGGCAATGCGGGTAAAATACTGCACCAGCAGGGGGATGTCCTCCCTCCTTTCCCTCAGCGGCGGCAGGTGAATCGGGATGAGGTTGAGCCTGTAGAACAGGTCCTCGCGGAAGAGGCCCTGACGGACCATCTCCTGCAGGTCGCGGTTGGTAGCCGATACCACCCGGACGTCAGTGCGGCGGGGGATGCTCTCGCCCAGCGGCTCGTAGGTGCGGTCCTGGAGCACGCGCAGGAGCTTGACCTGACAGACGGGCTCCAACTCGCCTATCTCGTCGAGGAAGATAGTGCCCTTGTCGGCCAGCTCGAACCGGCCCTTGCGGTCGGTCCAGGCGTCGGTGAAGGCGCCCTTCTTGTGCCCGAACATCTCGCTGTCGAAGAGGCTGGAGCTCAGGCCTCCGAGATTGACCTTGACGAAGGGGCCGTCACTGCGGGGAGAGTTGAGGTGGATGGCCTCCGCGATGAGCTCCTTGCCCGTGCCGCTCTCGCCTGTGATGAGCACCGAGGCGCCGGTGGGTGCCACGCGGGTCACTGCGTCCAGCACCTCCTTGATCTGGGGGCTGTTGCCGATGATCTTGTCGAAGCCCCTGCCGGTGATGCCCTCTTCCTCCTGCCGGTCCGAGTTCAGATGCAGGGCGGTGCGGATGCGGTCCATCAGGGCCATATTGTCCCAGGGCTTGGTGATGAAGTCGAAGGCTCCGAGGCGCATGCCCTCCACAGCGAGGCTGATGCTGCCCCAGGCCGTCATGAGGATGACGGGAGCCGCCGGGGCGAATATCTTGATCTTGCGCAGCAGCTCCAGCCCCTCCTCCCCGGTAGTGGACAGGGAGTAGTTCATGTCCATCAGGATCAGCTCCGGTTCCTGCAGCCGCACCTCGTCCAGGGCCTCCTTCGGACCGGGGACGGCCTTGGCGGTCAGGCCCGAGCGCTTCAGGAGGAAGGTCAGGGATGCTCTTATGGCGTCGTCGTCGTCGATTATCAGTATCATAACCTTACAAAAGTAGCACAATTTCCCGAAAATTTTCCTTAATTTTGAACTTCATTTCAACTTATCAGAATCGAGCCTATGATATCGCTAATCGTCGCCAAAGCCGCCAACGGCGCCATCGGAAAGGGCAACCGGATGCCCTGGCACATCTCCGGCGACCTGAAGTACTTCAAGCGGGTGACCACCGGCCATCCCGTCATCATGGGCTACAATACCTGGCTCTCGCTCGGCGGGCGTCCCCTTCCCGGACGGCGCAACATCGTGGTAAGCCGCTCGCACAGTGCGGCTCCTGACTGCGGGGCGGAGTTCCTGCCGTCCTTGGAGGCTGCCGTCGCCGCTGCCGGTGTCCCGGATGTTTCGGACGCTTCGAAGGAGGTGTTCGTCATAGGAGGCGGACAGCTCTACCGTGCCGCCATGCCCCTTGCCGGCCGCCTGTATATCACCGAGGTGGAGACGGTCATCGGAGATGCGGAGGTATTTTTCCCGGATGTGGATCCCGCGCTGTGGGAGGTGGAGAGCCGTTCCGAGCGTTATTTAGATGAAAAGACCGGATTTTATTATTCATTCCTAATACTGACCAGAAAATGAGAGACAACTTCAAATCCTCCTTCGGCGTGCTCGTAGCCATGGCCGGCTCGGCTATCGGACTGGGCAACCTCTGGCGCTTCCCCTACCTGATGGGTACCAACGGCGGCGCGGCGTTCATCATCATCTACCTCGTGCTGGTATTCCTGCTGTGCCTGCCCATCATGATGTCGGAGTTCGTGGTCGGACGCCGCAGTCAGGTCAATGCTGTGAAGGCCTTCAAGGTGCTGTCACCCAAGGGACACTGGGGACTGGTCGGCGTGCTCGGCGTGCTGGCATCCGTGGCTCTGATATCCTTCTACTGCGTGGTGGGAGGCTGGACGATAGACTACCTCGTGCATGCCGTGTCGTTCACCCTGCCCGAGCAGGGCTCGTCGGAGGGCTTCTTCGCCGCGGCCGTATCCACTCCCTGGAGGACGATACTCTACACCTATATCTTCCTGGCTCTGACATCCCTGGTGCTGCTGGCCGGCATCAAGGACGGCATCGAGCGCTATACCAAGGTCATGATGCCGCTGCTCTTCCTGACCATCATCATCATCGCCATCCGCTCGGTGACCCTGCCCGGGGCCGGAGCCGGTCTGGAGTTCCTCTTCAAGCCCGATTTCTCCAAGGTTACCGGAAGCACCTTCCTCAACGCCCTCGGCCAGGCCTTCTTCTCCCTGAGTATCGGCTGTGCGACGATTCTGACCTACGGCTCGTATGTCAAGAAGCAGGAGAAGATCGTCAAGCTCTCCTCGCTGACCGCCATCTCCGACACCTTCTTCGCCATCCTGGCCGGACTGGCCATCATGCCCGCCGTCTTCGCCTTCGGCATCTCCCCCAGCGAGGGTCCCGGCCTGCTCTTCGTGGTGCTGCCCGACATCTTCGATCAGATAGCCGCCGGCGGAGTCATCGCGATACTCTTCTTCTTCGTGCTCTTCATCGCGGCCATCACCTCGTCCATCTCCCTGCTGGAGGTGTCCGTGACCTATCTGATAGAGGCCTGCAGGATGAAGCGCCGCATGGCCGTGCTGCTCTCCAGCGCCGTCTGCCTGGTGCTCTGCACCCTGTGCGCCCTCTCCGGCGGCGTGCTCTCCGACGTGCACATCCTCGGCAAGACCTTCTTCGACTTCTTCGACATGATATCGGCCAATCTGCTGATGCCCCTGTGCGGACTCTTCATTGTGATATTCGTCGGCTGGAAACTCGGCCGGAAGGATTTTGTGGACGAGCTCTCCAACGGCGGTACCCTGCCCAACAAGCGGCTGTACAACGCCATCTTCTACCTCGTGCGCTATGTGGCCCCGCTGGTGATAGCCGTCATCATGATTTTCGGCTGGCTGTAGAAAAATAATTTTGTAAATAGAAAAATTACCGTATCTTTGCGGCACTTTTTCATAATAGTGGAGGGGCATTAGCTCATTTGGCTAGAGCGCGACACTGGCAGTGTCGAGGTAACCGGTTCGACTCCGGTATGCTCCACTCGGGACACAACTCCTTTCGGGGTTGTGTTTTTTGTTATATATTTGCGTAGTTAGACAAAAAATGTCCATCTTTGCAAACAAAATATTGAGATAATGGCGAGCATAGCAAGCTGGATATATGATAAGCCGCTTAGAGGCAATTACACCTTCACACACGATGAGGTTGCGCAGGCATTCCCAGACATGAGTGCCGGCAGCATTGCACGGGCGCTGACCAGGGTGGTGAGCAAGGGACGGATTATGTCGCCCCTGCGCGGCTTCTATGTCATAGTGCCGGATGAGTATGTGCTGCGCGGGGCTGTGCCGCAGTCATTTTACTTGGATGACATGGTGCACCACCTGGGACGCAAATACTATGTGGCTCTGTTGAGTGCGGCAAGTTATCACGGAGCTTCGCATCAAGTCCCGCTGCGATTCAGCGTGATGATAGAGCCTCCCGCCGAAACCACCATGAAGAAGACAGCCCCTACAATGACTGCTCCGAAGATACCTATCCCCACATTAAACCGCCTGGACATGGATGGAGGGCAATACTTCCGGGTCTTTAGATACAGCACGAATATACCGCAGACTATCACTGCGAACAGGAATACCTTCGAAAATGTATGCAGTTTCGCCAAGTAGAGCGCCAGACCGCCCCCGCCGGAAATGACCGCCACCAATATCAGTCCGTAAAACCATAGCCTACCAAGACCTTTCATGTCCAGTCCAGCCCTTTCTTCTTCTGACATATAGGATTTGATTATCAGGTCCGGATTCCCCTTGATGAAGAACGCCAGAAGGACCAGCACTGCCGTCGTAACCAAAAATATCGTCATAATCTCCGTTTTTTATCTGTTTCCTACAAAGATACCCACTATTTTCATACAGTCAAATTTGAGAAAATTAAAACAGCTTCTTAGATTTCACCCGTTTTAGAAGTTACAAGCTATGCAGACGATATGGATTGTGATGCCGATTCTGATCCTGCTGATGTTCCTGCTGGGAATCGGGCTCGATTTGGAGGCTTTCAAAAGAGTGGCAAAGTACCCCAAGGCGGTATTGGCAGGGATGACGGGACAGCTCGTGGTCCTGCCGCTGCTGGCCTTCTTCATAGCCTGGGCATTCAAACTCCCCGCACCCTACTTCATAGGGCTGGTGCTGATAGCATGTTGTCCCGGAGGGAGTTCCTCCAATGTTTTTTCAATGCTTGCCAAATGCAATGTCGCCCTCTCCGTCACGTTGACGGCACTCAGCAGCGTCATCACACTTTTCACCATTCCGCTCATAATGGGATTCACCACGAACTTCGTTGCCCTGCATTCCGATACAGCGATAAAGCTTCCCGTAGGGAAATTGCTGGTGCAGAACCTCGTCCTGCTCTTCGCCCCGATGTTGGCAGGAAGCCTGTTCAAACATTGGAAACCCGTTGCCGCAGAAAAAGTACGGAAGGTCCTGGAAAAAGCTGCCTTCCCCGCCCTTATGGTACTTGCTGCCGTCTTTTTCCTGCAGTACCCCCGGGAGATTGCAGAGAACTTCCCTGTCCTCGGGACGGGGGTGACAGCCCTGATTCTCTGCTCGATGGGAGCCGGAGCACTGCTTACCGTTGCCGCAGGAGGAGATGCCGCCACCCGCAGGACCATTGTCATAGAAATAGGTATGCAGAATGCAGCGCAAGCCATTGCCATAGCCACCTCTCCCTTCATTTTCAATGACGGGGAAATAGCCATACCCGCCATCATCTACGCCCTGATGATGAATGTCATACTCCTGATCTACATCAGCCGCTTCCTGCTAAAAAGAACCAAAGCCGCCGCATAAAACTGGAACTGCGCGCATCCACGGGAGTCTGTTTTTCCCACATCTCCGCAACCCCCTGGTGAATCTGTTTTCATCTCATTGCTGCAACTCACACTGCACGTTACCTCCAGACATCACTTACAGACTCACCCGTCCGCGCATAACAGATTCCAGAGGCTCTGAAATATTGATAACTTTGTGCCAGTTAAAAAAGCCAATGAACGTATGAACGACAGCGAGACCAGTAAGAAAATAAGACTACGTGTCGGTACACGGGATGAGATTCCGGAGTTGCGGAAGCTTTTCCGAGAAACCGTTTTGAATGTAAATGTCAGGGATTACAGCCAGGAGGAAGTGGAGGACTGGGCTTCGTGCGGAGGTAGACCCGGGCGCATGGAAGAATTGTTCGAAGAGCTGCACTTCATAGTGGCTTACGGGGAGGAGGACGGGAGTACTCTCGGATTCGCCTCCATTCGTTCTGACGGTTATCTGCATTCCCTGTTCGTCCATAAGGACCGGCAGGGAGAGGGCATCGGCACAGCTCTTCTGAGGCAGGCAGAGGAACACGCCATGGAACATGGGGCCAAGGAAATACACTCGGAGGTCAGCATAACTGCCAGGCCGTTCTTCGAAGGTAAGGGGTACGTGGTGGAGCTGGAGCAGAAAGCGAGAGCCAACCGGTTATACCTCACCAACTACCGGATGAGAAAGATACTGTAACCTCTCCCTTTCTCCACACTGAACTTGGAGAGCCGGGGCTGGACATCCGAGAGAAGGTAGGGATAACCTCTAACCTAACCTATCCTATCCCATTCCACGCACTGAAACTGAGAAGACAGATGTCACTGCCCATGAGTCGCAGATCTACTTTCATTCCCCACGCTGAAGGATGTCGATTTCCTTGAGAATCTCGTCGGCCCTGCGCAGTACCTTCCTGTGCTGTCGGAGACCAAAGAAACCTCCTATGACAAATCCGACAGATCCACCTATCATAAAGGCATACATCTCTTCTCCTCCAATCGAAAGGCCCTCTATAACGAGCCAGACAAACCAGAGTATGACTAAAGTAAGCCCTATAGGAAGCCACCGGATATAGTTTCGCTTCAGAAGCTGGATTTCCCGGCTTGCCGAAACCAGGTCGGAGTCAAAGAGGCTATCCGCCCTCAACTTTCTATGCATATATATGGTCGCTGCCACACAAAAAGCGACAAAGACATCGGTTGCTATCACAAATTCCACTGATAATCCATAACTGATAAAAGCTACTGAGCCAAATGGGAGTACAAAAATAGCCGCCACAATTGAAGTTATGACCTTTCTGTTTATTTCCGACAATTTATTCTTCATGCTCTGCTTCAAGAGACTGTCGTTGACAATCTTCTGGTCCTTCAATTTCTCGCCGAGGAGACTGAACTGAGCTTTCATTTCCTCCAGTTCTATATTGTCTTTATTCTTTTCCATTGTTCTGCGTTTTTATTGGTCAGACATTGATTTGAGCTGTTCCTTGATGCGGTACAGACGCACCGATACATTCTTGGTCGTAATTCCGACGATGGCGCCTATTTCGTCGTAGCTGAGATTTTCCAGCCATAGCAGGACAATAGCCCTGTCAAATGGACCGAGCTTGCCTATACGCTTTCTCAGCAGACGGATCTGCTTGGTATCTTCATCAGTATCCGCAAAAAGGTCAATATTCATTGAGAGGGGGACAGTGTCCTTCCTCCTGCTTTTCTTCCGTTCAGACGAGATGCAGGTGTTCAGGCAGACCCTCCAGACCCAAGTCCCGGCACTGCTGTCTCCCCGAAAATTTCCGAACCCCTTCCACATATTGACCAGAGTCTCCTGGAAAAGGTCCTCCACCTCATCCTTGTCCTTTGAAAACATGTAGCATACAGAATATATTGTGCTCTTATGCTCCTGCACCACCTGTATGAATTCTTTCTCCAACGGTTTCATCTTTTCAACTAATTTTCACTTGTTAGACGCAGCCCTTCCAAAAAAACTACAAAAAAGAATACCAGACCCGATCGGCTGGCAACGATGACCAGAAAGTTTAGCTACAGCAGCTCGCCGAGACGGGCGACATCTTCACGGATAGTGGCCCAGTTGGTCACGAAACGGACTACGCTGCGACCGTCCCCGAGCCTTTCCCAAAGGGAGAAGGACACAGACTTGCGCAAAGAATCTACCTTACTGTCCTCCATGATTACAAACAATTGGTTGGTTACCGGGTAGGCAAGAAAGCCGTAACCCTTCGACCTGAGGATGTCCACAAGCATGGATGCCGTTTCGATGGCATTGCGGCAGATACCGGCATAGAGTCCGTCAGTAAACAGGGTGGAAAACTGCACTCCAAGGAGCCTTCCTTTGGCTGTCATGGCTCCGCGCTGTTTGATGATAGAGAAAAGGTCTCCCACAAAATTCCGGTTTGTCACCACCAGAGCCTCCCCAAACATTGCCCCGCATTTGGTGCCGCCGATGTAGAAGGCATCGCAGAGGCGTGCCAAATCCAGCAGCGAAATGTCGTTGGCATCCGAAGCCAGGGCATACCCAAGCCGAGCCCCATCCACATAAAGAGGAATCCGGTACTTGCGGCAGAGTTCCGAGAATTCGGTCAATTCCGGCAGGGTGTACAATGTCCCCAACTCCGTCGGATGGGTAAGGTAGACCATGCCGGGCTCCACGATATGCTGATAGTTCTCGTCTGCCCAGTAGGATTCGATGTACTCCCTGACCGCAGCCACGCTCAGCTTCCCCTCCGAAGCAGGCAGAGCGATGACCTTATGTCCGGTGGCTTCCACTGCCCCGGATTCATGGTGGTTGACATGACCGGTGACGGGAGAAATCATTCCCTGACAGGGCTTCAGGAAGGAGTACGCCACCAGGGCATTGGTCTGGGTTCCTCCTGCCAGAAAATACACATCCGCCTCGGGAGCACCACAGGCCGCCCGTATCTTTTCCCTGGCCTCTTCACAATACGCATCCGTACCATAACCGAGGGTCTTTTCCATATTGGTCTCCACGAGTCTGCGCAGCACCTCGGGATGAGCCCCTTCCATATAATCACATTCGAAATACAACATATCCTGTATAATTTAACGTTTTCCACCTAATTCTTTTTTCAGCCACACTTCCATTATCGGATCGGGAATCACCACTTCCCGTTTTTCAATTTCTATAAGTTCCTTCTTTATCAAGGCCCGTTTTACAATGCTTACATTGGCTGACGAACCCAGCTGGTATTTCTGTATAATTTCCTGAGAAGAAAATTCGCTGTGGATACCATCAGTAACAGCTCTCAGAAAATTCATTTGATAGGTACTCAAACTCTCTGTCTGTTTCTCAAACAAAGGGGTATTCTGGTCTATAATATCCTGATAAGCAGCCTCTAAATCCTGTTCTGTCGCAGTCTCCTCCGTATGGATCCACACCAGCCAGGCCAACTGTTGTACATACGAAGAATGATTATCTGCTCTCAGGCAAATCTTCTTAGCCAAATCTTCTGAAATATGTTTGCCGGTAGTATCAAAACGTTGGCAAATATAATCTATCCAATCTCGGGTTCCTATCTTTGACAGATAAATAGTATCTCCGAATTTATAGAACGGGTAGCTCTTCTTCTCGAAGAGGTCATTC
>DVGV01000059.1 GCA_018712545.1 Candidatus Coprenecus merdigallinarum
ATTGTGGACATTTTAAATTAATGTCAAAAATAAAAGAACACTGACTATATGACTGATTTTCAGAAATCGATTATTGAAGGTATTCCGGACGAGCTGCCGGCTCCCAAGCCCTTCGACCCCACGGTCAACCATGCTCCCCACCGGAAACAGATTCTGACAGCCGACGAGAAGAAGCTCGCGCTGAGAAATGCCCTGCGTTATTTTCCCCCGAAACATCATGCGACTCTGATTCCCGAGTTCAAGGAAGAGCTCGAGACCTACGGACGTATCTACATGTACCGGCTCCGTCCCGACTATAAGATCTACGCCCGCAGCATCGACGACTTCCCCCATAAGAGCCGTCAGGCAGCGGCCATAATGCTTATGATCTCCAACAACCTGGACATGGCCGTCGCCCAGCATCCCCACGAGCTGATCGTCTACGGAGGCAACGGCGCCGCCTTCCAGAACTGGGCGCAGTACCGTCTGACCATGCAGTACCTCTCGCAGATGACGGACGAGCAGACCCTGGTGCTGTATTCGGGACATCCCCTCGGACTGTTCCCCTCGCATAAGGACGCACCCCGCTTAGTCATTACCAACGGTATGGTGATACCCAACTACTCTTCCAAGGACCATTGGGAGAAGTTCAACGCCCTCGGCGTCTCCCAGTACGGGCAGATGACTGCGGGCTCTTTCATGTATATCGGCCCTCAGGGCATCGTGCACGGCACCACCATCACCGTGATGAACGCCGCCAGGATGCACTCCATCCCCGGCTCCGAGAACCGCGGCAAGCTCTTCGTCAGCTCCGGTCTCGGCGGTATGTCGGGAGCTCAGGGCAAGGCTTCGGTGATAGCCGGTGTGGTCGGCATCATCGCGGAGATCAATCCCAAGGCCATCCGTACCCGCTACTCGCAGGGCTGGGTGGACGAGGTGTACACCGAGCTTGACCCGCTGATCGACAGGGCGCTCCAGGCACGCGAGAATAAGGAAGCAGTGGCTCTGGCATATCAGGGCAATATCGTGGACCTCTGGGAGAGACTGGCCAAGAGGGGAGTGGACGTGGACCTGGGTTCCGACCAGACCTCGCTGCACAATCCCTGGGCAGGCGGCTACTATCCCGCAGGCTTCACCTTCGAGGAGTCCAACGAGATGATGGCCAACGAACCCGACAAGTTCAAGAGGGAGGTGCAGAAGTCCCTCCGCCGTCAGGTGGCCGCCATCAACAAGCTCACCGAGCGCGGCATGTACTTCTTCGACTACGGCAATGCCTTCCTGCTCGAGGCCTCCCGCGCAAAGGCCGACATCATGGGTGTGGGCGGAGCATTCCGCTATCCCTCATACGTGCAGGATATCATGGGCCCTCTCTTCTTCGACTACGGCTTCGGCCCTTACCGCTGGGTATGTACTTCCTCCAAGCCGGAGGACCTGGCCGAGACCGACCGTATCGCTGCGGAGGTGCTCGAGGAGATCTACAGGACAGCTCCCGACGAGATCAGGAACCAGCTCGCCGACAACATACACTGGATCCGCGAGGCCGGCCGCAACAGGCTGGTGGTAGGCTCACAGGCCCGTATCCTCTACGCCGACGCAGAGGGCCGCACCAAGATAGCCCTGGAGATGAACCGCGCCATCCGCGAGGGCCGCATCTCCGCGCCCATCGTCCTGGGCCGCGACCACCACGACGTGTCCGGCACCGACTCGCCTTACCGCGAGACCTCCAACATCTACGACGGCTCCCAGTTCACGGCTGACATGGCCGTGCAGAACGTCATCGGCGACTCCTTCCGCGGCGCCACCTGGGTATCCCTGCACAACGGCGGCGGAGTAGGCTGGGGCGAGGTCATCAACGGCGGTTTCGGCATGGTCATCGACGGCAGCGAGGACTCCGACCGCAAGATCCGCAACATGCTGCACTGGGATGTCAACAACGGCATCGCCCGCCGCAGCTGGGCCCGCAACAAGGGCGCGATGTTCGCCATTCAGAGGGAGATGGAGCGCACCCCCGAGCTCAAGGTGACGATTCCCTACCTGGTGGACGACAAGCTCCTGTAGGACATTAACCGAACATATTTGCAACTATTAAAATAACTTTCAAATTTTTGAAATATGGCAGAAAAATTATTTACCGAATTTCCTCCTGTCCCTACGTCAGCATGGGAAGAGGTGATTACCAAGGACCTCAAGGGTGCCGACTACGAGAAGAAACTCGTGTGGAGGACTCTCGACGGATTCACGGTTCGCCCCTACTACCGCGCTGAGGACCTTCAGGGTCTGAAGTACATAGGGAAGAATCCCGGTGAGTTCCCCTTCGTAAGAGGAACCCGTCAGAACAACAAGTGGTTCATCAACGAGAGCGTATGCTGCGCTGATATCGCCGCCGCCAACAGCCAGGCCCTCACCCTCCTGACCAAGGGTGTCGAGTCCTTCACCTTCCACCTCCCCGAGGGCAAGGTGATGGAAGTGGCCGACTACACCGCTCTCCTGAAGGGTATTTCCCTCGAGAAGGTGCCCGTGAACTTCCGCGGCTGCTGCCCCAAGAATGTGGACGGCCTGAAGAATTTCCTGAAGTATGTGGACTCTCTCGGCATTGACAAGGACGCCGTACGCGCTACCTTCGACTTCTCGCCCCTGAGGCCTCTGAACAAGAAGGGATCCTTCTGCGAGGACAAGGCTTTCGCCGCTCTGGCCGAGTGCGTGAAGGCTGCCGCTTCCTATAAGAATGTACGTGTCATCGCCGTGGACGCCGTTATCTACAACAGCTGCGGCGCCTCCTCCACCCAGGAGCTCGCATTTGCCCTCAGCCAGGGCAGCGAGTACCTCTCCCGCCTGAGCGAGATGGGTATCGACGTGGAGACCATCGCCCGCAAGACCTTCTTCGAGTTTGCGGTAGGCAGCTCCTACTTCATGGAGATCGCCAAGTTCCGCGCTGCCCGCATGCTCTGGGCCAATGTAGTTGAGGACTACGGCTGCACCAAGGGCTGCCCCGAGATGATGCAGATCTTCGCCACCACCTCCGAGTACAACCTCACAGTTTACGATTCATACGTGAACATGCTCCGCGGCACCACCGAGGCCATGAGCGCCGCCATCGCAGGCGTGGACTACCTCGAGGTTCTGCCCTACGACTTCGCGTTCAGAGTACCCACCGACTTCTCCCGCCGTATCGCGCGCAACGTGCAGAACATCCTCAAGGAGGAGTCCCGCTTCGACAAGGTCGTTGACCCTGCAGCCGGTTCCTACTATGTGGAGATGCTTACCGACAAGATCGCCGGGGCCGCTTGGGATCTCTTCCGCAAGGTAGAGGCCGCCGGCGGTTATATCGCTCAGTTCAAGGCCGGATTCATCCAGTCCGAGATCAAGGCCGTGTCCGACAAGAGGGACAAGAACTACGCTACCCGCCGCGACACCATCCTCGG
>DVGV01000060.1 GCA_018712545.1 Candidatus Coprenecus merdigallinarum
GTTTATCAGTCAGGTTGGTTGGGTACTTATGCATAACTTTAATGTTTTGATAATCATAAAGTTATGAAAAATATTCCAATTAACCTACTGATTTACAACTAATTATAAATAAATTTAAACAGATTCTTATAGTACAATGAAACATTTTGTCCCTATTACAATTATTCTGCTGCTGGCGGCATTCCGGCCGGCTTTAAGCCAGTCTGTATCAATGTACGGCCAAAGTCTGAAAACTTCATGCCCGGTGAACTGCCGCGATGTCACCAGCAAGAAACCCATAGGCACCTACAGCTACACCGTCACATACCGGTACGAAGTGGACATGAACGCCTTCGACACGGCAGGCAACTATATCTCCGACTACGACTTCATGCGCTTGGAGATCAGTTCAGACGGACTTTCCCGATACTACAGCACCACCGCTGACAGACGGGACTCCATCATGTACAGGGCGAGGACCGATGCCGGCCACCGCGGTGGAGTGGACCTAGATGGCTGGAAGCCGGCGGAAAGATTCGCATTGTACGAGGACACTTACCTCAACTGGCCGGAGGCAGGGGAACTGACCGTCCGTATAGGCATGGTCAGGGAAGAATTCGAATACACTGAGCCCGTTCCGCAGATGACGTGGCAGTTCCTGAATATCCCACCCCGGATTGTCTGCGGATATCAGTGCATGGCAACCGGCACCACGTTCAGAGGACGGCAGTACACCGTGTGGTTCGCCCCCGAAATACCCATCAGTGCAGGTCCATGGAAATTTTCCGGTCTGCCCGGTCTCATCCTGGCCGTAGAGGAAAGCTCCGGTATATTCTCCTGGGAAGCCGTCGGCATCAGCTCCGATACCGGGGACATCCACCTGTTCGACCCGAAATACGACTGCATCACCAACCACGTCTCCTGCGGAGTACCGCTCATGAAGATACGCCGCATCACCCGCAAACAGGCCCTTGACCTGGAGCGTCGCAGGTGGTCTGACCCCTTTGGCATGATTATCTCCAGCGGAATCAATGTTCAGGTTACGAGAGTCACTGCAAATGGAGAAATAGTCTCCGATGAGAAAGTTTCTGCCTCCAACCGCGAGAAATACGCCCTTCCTGAAATCCCCGTCCTCGAGCTCGAATAATGACTATGAAATTAAAAACCTTCGCAATACTCACCGTAACCGCAGTGCTGGCCTGCATCAGCGTTGCTGAGACCTTCGCACTGCCATTGCATGCTCAAAGGGACACTGTACGACAGTCATTGGTTCATGCCGTCGTGACAGGGCGCGTGACGGACTCCGACACCGACGAGCCTGTCCCGGGGGCGAATGTGATGCTGCAGACAGCTGACGGCAGGGCGCTTTACGGCTTCACGACCACGGACAGTGACGGCCGGTACCGTTTCGAGTACAGCCTCAGGGCCGATTCCGTCAGGGTGATGATTACGGGGTTCAATATCCGCAAGGCCTGGAGGAACGTTCCACTGGCCGCCTCCGTCACAGCCGACTTTCAGGCCGAATATGAGAGCCTTAAGCTCAACGAGGTGACCGTCACCGCCGAGCCGATAAGACGCCGCGGCGACACCCTCAGCTACCTTGTCGACTCATACATCGACACCCTCACCGACAGGGCCATCGGGGACGTGCTCCGCAAGATGCCCGGCATCGATGTCTCCGAATCCGGGCAGATAAGGTACAACAACCGCCCCATCAACAAGTTCTACATCGAGGGGCTGGACCTCATGGGCGGACGCTACGGTGTAGCCGTCAACAACGTCCGGGCCCGCGACATCTCCCGCGTGGAAGTCCTCGAAAACCACCAGCCCATCAAGGCCCTCAAGGACGTGGAGTTCTCCCCCGACGCGGCCATCAACCTGCGCCTGAAGGACGGTGCGAAGGGAAGCCTCATCGCCACCCTCTCCCTCGGAGGCGGCTACAAACCCTGGATGTGGAACGGAGAGCTGGCACTGATGCTCTTCACCGGCAACTACCAGATGATGACCACCGTCAAGTCCAACAACTCCGGGGACGACGTCACCACCGAACTCACCTCATTCTACGACGCATTCGCCAAGGAATACTCACAGCTGGGAATACACACCCCCGCAACCCCGGACACCGACCGCGAACGGTATATGGACAACCTCACCCATGCCGTCTCCATCAACAACATAGTCCGCCTCGGCGACAGTACGGACAACGACAACACCCTAAACATCAACGCCATCTACCTCCACGACCGCCAGCGGTACAACTCCTCGTCCCTGACCACCTACTATCTCCCGGACGGACAGCCTCCCCTGGAGATAGACGAGACCACCTCCGCCACCGAGCTTTCGGACGGGGCGGAGCTCAAGCTGCGCTACAATCTCAACAACGAGAAGATATACCTCAACGAGCAGATAGCCTTCGGAGCCGAATGGAACCGCAACAGCGGCAGCGTCCTCAGTGACGGCACCCCGGTGGAGCAGGCCATGACCGTAACCCCGCAACTCCGCCTCCAGAACGACCTGCGCTTCGTCAAGGTCCTGGACAATAACATCCGCCTGAGTTTCAACTCCCGCATCTTCGCCTCCTCCCTCCCCTCCACGCTCCGGATTACTCCTCTGCTCTACCCGGAAATCTTCGGCTATGACCAGAACGCACATGATGCCGTCCAGCTCATGAACAACCGCAAGATCAACACCGTCAACACAATATTCCTCAGCAAGGAATTTCACGGAGGCTTCGGGATCAATTTCGCCGCCGGAGCCGACGCCGACTTCCAGGGCATGACCAGTTCCCTGGCACCTTCCGGCACCGACACGGCACCCGACTCACTGAGCAACGACATGGACTACCGCAGCCTCGCCGCCAGGGCCAGCATCGGCCTGAGCTACCGCTACCGTTCATTCCACATAGGTGCAGGAGCCGCATTGAGCTACAACGACATCTTCATCCGGGACAATATCCGGAACAGCAGCCGCAGCCTCGGCAAATTCTTCGTCAACCCCAGCATCAGCATGGATGTGGAGATTACTCCGAACCTCAAGTTCCTTGCCTCCGGCGCCGTCATCAACACCCTCGGAGCCCCCTCCAGCATCTACAGCGGATACATCATGACCGACTACCGCGTCATCGGCAGCCGCGACGGAGACATCGCCCGGGGCCTCTACCAGAGGTACAGTGCCGAACTCCGCTACGCCGACGCCCTGCTCTCCCTCTTCGGTTCAGTCCAGGCCTCCTACACCCGCAGCCGCTCCAGCCTCATGTACGGCACCGAGTACATCGGTTCCCTCAGCCGCATACAGACTTACAGCATCGACAACGTCTCGCAGGGATGGAGTATAGACGGAAAGATAGAGAAACGCTTCGACGCCATATCCACCACCGTAGGCATTCCGGTAGGATTCACCCGCAACTGGATGGATGTCCTGCGTCAGGGCGAGATCATGCCCGTGTCCACATGGAGCCTGCCCGTAGGCCTGGAGCTTTCCTCCCGCCTGGCTCCCAAGATATTCCTCGAATACTACATCCGCTATGTCCGCTCCTCCAGCAGTACGCAGGACGAGGCTTTCTCCCCGATAAACGCCCTGCACCAAAGACTCGGGTTCAATTTCGTCTTCTTCAAGCGCCTTTCCCTCAATATCAGCGGAGAGCATTATCTTAACGATGCAATTACCTCCGGAAGCCGGAATATCTTCTTCCTTGATGCGCACATCTCATATAAGGCCAAGAGGATAGAATATATTCTGGAGGGACGCAACCTGTTGAACACAGGTACGTACAACCAGCGCATCTGGTCCGACATCACCAACTACCAGTACAACTATCTTCTCAGACCCGTGTCGGTTATGTTCAAGATAAGGTTCAGTATAGGCTGATTGCAGATATTATAATTAATCTCTGTTCTCGTAGAACTCAAGCACCTTGAGCTTGAACAGATACTCGTACTTGGCCGACAGGTGCTGGGTCTGCGCCTCGACCAGTGTGGACATGACCGTGTTGTACTCCACGACAGTGGCCGCGCCGGCCTCGTATTTGACGCCTATCTGCCGAGCCGCCTCCCGGGCGGAGCTGAGGTAGTTGACGGAACCAGTATATTTCTTCCAGGCGGCCTCGGTGTCCATTACAGCCTGCAGTATCTCCTTTCTCACGATCTTCCTGACTGTCTCCAGTTCCAGCTCGCTGCGCTGCAGCTGCACCTTGGCCCTCCTTACGCTGTTGCGTGTAGTCATGCCGTTAAGTATCGGGATGCTCAGGCCGAAGGACACATACGCGCTGGCATTGTCCCTGTACTGCTCGATGAACGGATACGGTGCATAGGTGTATGAGCCGTCATTGTTAAGAAGTACTTTCTGCCTGACATTGGAGTAGCTGCTGCCGTATCCGGCACTGAGGGACAGGGACGGATAGTAGGACGAGCGGGCCAGCTGGATGTTTTTTCTGGCAAGTTCCACCTCCTTCCGGGCAAGTCCCACTTCAGGCAGACGCTCCGCCCCGTCTAGTATGGCGCTGTAGTCCTTGAGGGCATATTCAAGGCTGTCCCCGCTGTCGAAGTACGGAATGAACGAGCTGTAATCCTCTATCTCCAGGAGCTGGCACAGATTGAGCCTGGACATCCCGTATGAGTGCTCCGCGACGATGAGGCTGTTCTCCGCCTCGGACAGCTGCGACTGTATCTGCAGAAGGTCGGCGCGGGTCACTTTGCCCGCCCTGACTTTCTCCGACGTATGCTCCTCCTGCTTTCTCAGCGAGGCGACCACTGCCTCGCAGTCACGTATGTTCTCCCACGCGCAGATCGCCTCAAGAAAGTAGGCCGTGACGTTGAGCCGCAGGTCATCTGCGGCTTTCTCCACCTGCAGGATGGCGGCCTCGCGGTCAATCCTGGAGTACTGCAGCTGTCGGAGGTTGCGCAGGCCGTTGAAGAGCAGTACGCTCCCGGACACGGACGCGCTTGAGCTTCCGACAGTCTCGTTCGTGACGAAATCATACGTGGTCTCGTCAAGGACGCGGCCTGTGGACAGGTTGTATCCGGCCGATGCCGAGAGGCTCGGAGCGAATGCCCACCGGCTGTCGGACAGGGATATGTCGCGTTCCTCCACTGACAGACGCTCGGACCTGAGTTCGATGTTGTGTTCCAGGGCACGGTCTAAGCACTCATCCAGAGTCCACCGTCTCAGGCTGTCGGCCTCCTGCGCAATCAGAATATATGGCAGCAGGGCCAATGCACAGATTGTGATTCTCGGTATTTTCCTCATGGTCAGATTCCGTTCTTGAAAAGTGCGGCGATGGGGTCGAGGAACCTCATTATGAGCCTGCGGTCCTTCGTTATTATCTCGGCGGTGCCGTCCATCTTCTGTATCAGGCGCAGCTCCCTGCCGTAGGTCGTCACCATGCCGTCCGGGAAGACTATCTCAGCCGTGTACTGCGGCTCCGTCTGTGGATCCGCCGCAGCCTCCGGCACGGAGGACAGGTATCCTATCTCGCCCACGAGCAGGCCGTATTCCATGTACGGGTAGCCGCTGAGGCGGACATTGACCCTCTGTCCCGTGCACACCTTGCCGAAGCTGGCCTGCGGCACCTTGACTATGCCCACGGGCATCCGCTCCTGGGAGGGGACGACGGTCACGAAGGACTCTCCCGCACTGATGAACTGGCCCTCGTCCCATTTCCGCACGAACGACACCGCCCCGTCCATGGGCGAGGCCAGGATGCAGGCCAGGCTCCAGGCGCGTATCTGCGCTTCCAGCCTCTCGCGGCAGCCGTCCAGCTCCCTCTCCATGGACAGTATCTCGTCGTCGCGCTGGATAGACAGCTCCGCCAGTTGCTGCTCCAGCTGCAGCACCGCCAGCTCCGTGGAGGTCATCTGAGAGCGGAAGGACTCCTGCTCCCGCCGCACCGACAGCAGGTCGCGCACGGCCCGCTCGTAGTCCACGGACGGGATTATTTTCTCCATGAACAGCAGCGAGTCCCTGCGGAAGTCCTTAAGCTCCAGGGCCAGATCCTCCTCCATCAGCTCCGCCTGGGCCTGCATCCGGGAGTAGTATTCCCTCTGCTTGGATATCTGCTCCCTCACCAGCTCCATCCTGCGTCCTATGGCGTCCCTCTCCAGATACTCGCGCAGCTGGCGGCAGGCCGCGGAGAACGCGGACCACTCGCTCTGGATGTCGCCCATGCCCCGGCCGGCGTACACCCATTCCTGCATCACGAGGGAGTCCGGCGGCATCCCGGCGGTCTCCTTCAGAAGGCGTTCCACCTCCAGCACGTCCTCCCATGCCGCGCTGGAGCGGATGACCCCGAGGATGTCCCCGGTACGGACGGAGTCGCCGCTGGAGACGGGTATCCGCTCCAGGCTGCCGCTGCCTCTGGCCACCACGTCCACGGGGGAGTTGCCGGTGGTGATGGTGACGGTCGCCGTGACCCTCTCGGGATACCTGATGATGCAGCAGCCGATGAGTATGAGGGCGAAGACCGCGAATATCACGGTCACTCCCCACCTTATGATCCATGACGGGACGCGGCCCAGTATCTGCTGCGCCTCCTCGCTGTGCTCCGTCGCTGTATGTCTTCTGCTGTCCGGCATGGCTCTGTCAGTTTCCGAGTTCCAGCTGGTTTTTGACCAGCCTGTAATAGTATCCTTTCCTTTCCGTCAGCTCCCTGTGGGTGCCCTGCTCCACCACGCGGCCCCTGTCCAGCACTATGATGTTGTCGGCGTTCCTGACCGTGCTCAGGCGGTGGGCCACGATGACCACTGTCCTGCCGCGGAACAGGGTGTCGAGCCTCTCCATGATGACCTTCTCGTTGTTGGCGTCAAGGGAGTTGGTGGCCTCGTCCAGGAAGAGGTAGCGGGCGTCGCGGTATGCGGCCCTGGCTATGAGCAGCCGCTGCTTCTGCCCGGTGCTGACCCCGTTGCCCTCGGCCCCTATCTTCGTGTTGTACCTCAGGGGCAGTCCGTCTATGAAGTCCCCTATGTTGGCCGTCTCCACGGCCTGGCGCACCCGCTCCATGTCCGGACTCTCGTCCGACACCCCTATGTTGTCGGCTATCGTGTCGGAGAAGATGAAGCCCTCCTGCATCACGGTGCCGCACTGCTCCCTCCACGCCGTGGGGCTGTAGTCCCCGATGCGGCGTCCGCCCAGCAGCACCTCTCCGGAGACCGGCTCGTAGAAGCCCAGCATCATCTTCACCATGGTGGTCTTGCCGCTGCCCGAGGCCCCGACGATGGCCGTGACCCTGTCGTGCGGTATGGTCACGCTCACCCCGTCCAGCACCTTCTCCGAGTGCGGGCCGTTGTACTGAAAATCCACATCCCTGAACTCGATGTCCGCACCCCGGGGTATCTCCCGGATGTAGTCCTTCTCCGCGCTCTCCTCGTCCCCGCGCTCCTGTATCTCGCCCAGACGCTCCAGCGATATCTTCGCGTCCTGCGCCTCCTGCACGAAGCTGATGAACTGCGATATGGGGGCGTTGAGCTGGCCGATGATGTACTGCATGGCGGTCATCATACCGAGGGTCATGTCCCCGTCGATGACCGCCTTGGCGGCCAGGAACGATATCAGCACGTTCTTGATCTGGTCTATGAAGGTGCCGCCCACCTGCTGGGTCTGCCCGAGGGCGAGGCCCTTCACGCTGACGTTGAAGAGGCGGGCCTGTATGCGCTCCCACTCCCAGCGCTTCTGCTTCCCGCAGCCGTTGAGCTTGATGTCCTGCATCCCCGCGATGAGCTGCACGATGCTGCTCTGGTTGGCTGCGGCCTCCTGGAAGCGCATGTAGTCCAGCTTGCGTCTGCGCCTGAGGAAGAGCAGCACCCAGCCTATGTAGAGGACGCTGCCGAGGATGAAGATGCCGAGGATCCTCAGGTCGTAGCCACCCATGACGGCGGAGTAGACCACGAACGTCACGGCCGCCATGACGATGCTCAGCAGAGAGCCCGTCAGGAATGTCTGGATGCGGCTGTGGTCCCCGATGCGCTGCATGATGTCTCCGGTCATCCTGGAGTCGAAGAACGAGATGGGCAGGCGCATGAGCTTGGCCAGGAAGTCGGAGATGAGGGAGATGCTCACGCGGGTGGTCATGTGCAGCATCAGCCAGCTGCGTATCAGCTCGTTGGCCGTCTGGCCCAGGACGAGCACCACCTGCGCGACTAGTATCACCACGATGAAGTTGAGGTCGCCCGTGCCGATGCCGGTGTCTATCACGGACTGGGTCAGGAACGGCAGGATGAGGCTGATGATGCTGCCGGTGAGCATGGCCAGCAGGAGCTGGACGATAAGCTGCCTGTAGGGGCGGAGATACTCCGCCATGCCCCGGAATCCGAGCCGCCTGTCCTCCTCGCCCTTCTCCTCGTAGAACCTGGGGGTCGGCTCCAGCAGCAGGGCTATGCCCAGGCCCTCGGCTTCGGCATCGCTGTCCCCGGCATTGTCCTCCCGGATGGATATCCACGACTTCAGAAACTGCTCCCGGGTGTAGCGGAGCAGTCCGGAGGCGGGGTCCGAGACATGTACCCACGTTTTCCCCCTGCGGCGCTCTATGTGGTAGACCACGACGAAGTGGTTCTGATTCCAGTGTACGATGCACGGAAGCACCGCCTCCTCACAGAGCTGTGCGAACGTCAGTTTGACGCCCATGGTGCGGAACCCCACCGCCTCCGCCGCGTCGCTGATGCCCAGCAGCGAGACACCCTCGCGGGAGATGTGGCATCTCTCCCGCAGGGTCTGCAGGGACCAGCTGCGCCCGTAGTGTGCGGCGATGATACGCAGGCAGGTCGGGCCGCAGTCCATCGTATCCAGCTGGCGGTATGTCGGGAACTTCCTCATCGGTGTAAGACTCCGGTCTCTTTTTTCAGCCTGTTTTTAT
Organism: Candidatus Coprenecus merdigallinarum; assembly: GCA_018712545.1. GTDB lineage: Bacteria > Bacteroidota > Bacteroidia > Bacteroidales > UBA932 > Coprenecus > Coprenecus merdigallinarum. The sequence goes on from DVGV01000060.1 coordinate 8,822, forward strand.
TGAGCAGGTCAATGTGAATCTTCATGAACTCCTCTATGTGGCCCTTGTGGGACGTGCAGACATCATTGCGCTTGCCGTCCATGCGGTTCTCGATTCGTTCCATAGGGCATACTCTGTGGCATATAGGCAGGTAGACGCATTCCCTGCACCTGTTGTCATCGAATATGTCGGCTCCGTACAGCTGCCGGTTCAGCAAGGCGGTGTTCACGTTTCCGATGGTGCCGTCCTCCTTGATTTTCCCTATGGCGTGCTTCCTGTTGCCTATGGTCTCCCAGCATCTGTAAGCGTATCCTTCGGAATCGAATGACATGGACATCCTGTCCCTTACCGCGCACTCGTTGCATGCCGAGCTGGGATATTCAAGCCACGGTGAGTATATATGCCTGCTGTTCCACTGGTCCAGAACAAGCGGGAAAATACAGGGACTGTCTGCCGGGCGACTCATAATGACGGAATTAAACGACAGTCCCTAATTATAGCACTGATTTTCGTATTTTTTACCATGTCGTAATGTTGCAAATAACGTGTGTCTAATGTTACTGTCTCTTTACATGGCAACTTTAAATAATAAATTTCATTAAGTTACGAGATGCTGTTTTTCATTAAAATCTGTAAGTTATGCCAATTATGCCCGGCTTGATTTTATACGATGGGTTCGGTGGAGTAGTAATAGTATCAGTCGGCAAATTGATTGAACATTGCGGTTTTATATCTTCCTGATCTTTTGTTTCGCCTCCAAACAATGAGGCGGACTCCGAGTTAGTCAACTTATCCATTTTGACTAGTTTCTCATGCAAGGACTCATTAAGTAATTTCTTCATAACT
>DVGV01000061.1 GCA_018712545.1 Candidatus Coprenecus merdigallinarum
AAATATATGGGCGTTTTTTTAAACCACCAAATTTTTCTGCAAATTTTTAAAAAAATTTTCAATCTTTGCGTCATGTATTGGAAACTGTTCGTCATATTTGCCAAGATCGGAGCCTTCACCATAGGAGGTGGAGTAGCTATGATTCCTTTGATAGAGAGGGAGATAGTCCACAAAAACAAGTGGATAGCCCCTGAGGATTTCCTGGACATCATCTCCATTGCCCAGTCCGCCCCCGGACTAATAGCCGTAAACGTGTCGATTTTCGTAGGACACCGGCTCGCCGGAATAAAAGGAAGCATCGTCGCCACCCTCGGCAGCGTGATGCCTCCCTTTATAATAATACTGCTGGTCGCCGCCGTCTTCACCACTTTCCAGAGCGATCCCACCGTCCAGGCCGTCTTCAAGGGCATCCGCCCGGCCGTGGTCGCCCTGATTGCCGCCCCGGTCTTCCGCATGGCCGTCCAGAACCGGCTCAACTGGATTACCGGCGGCATCGCAGTGGCGACTACGGTACTCATCGCATTCCTGAGGATCTCCCCCATCTGGATTATTATCACCGCCATCACCGGAGGCCTCATCCTGGCCTACAGCCGGCAGGACAGAAACGGAAAAATCAACAGTAGGAACAACTATAAAGAGGAGACAGAGCAATGATATTTCTAGAGCTGTTCATCACTTTCTTCATTATAGGTGCGTTCACCTTCGGCGGAGGCTACGCCATGCTCTCCCTGATTCAGAATCAGGTGGTGACGGTCCACCAGTGGCTCACACCCGAAGAGTTCACTGACATTGTGGCCATCTCCCAGATGTCCCCCGGCCCGATAGGCATCAACAGCGCCACCTACATCGGCTACTCTGTGCCTCACGCCATGGGCTTCAGCCCCGCCGTCAGCGTCCTGGGCTCGATCACGGCCACTTTCGCAGTGGTCCTCCCCTCCTACCTGCTGGTGCTGTGGATCTGCATCCTCTTCGAGAAATTCAGGAGCAACCGATACCTCGCCTCCGTTCTGAAAGTCATGCGGCCGGTGACCATAGGTATGATCGCCGCAGCCGCCATTGTCCTGATAACCCCATACAACTTCATCGACTGGTGGAGCTGGGCTCTCTTCACCGGAGCCTTCGCCGCTCTCTTTTTCTTCAGGGCCAACCCGATATGGGTGATTATTGCCGCCGGAGGGGCGGGATACCTCATCTACGGACTATAAAACACCGGAGTAATTGTAGGACTTCTCGAATATTGTCTGTAACTTTGAATGATTTTTCCATTCATAAAGCACAGACACTGATACCATGAGGAAGATTCTAATCCTGACATCCCTGGCGGCCGCCCTCATACTCGCCGCATCCTGCAACAGAAACAACGGAAACGAAAACTCCGGCCAGGAGCCGTCCGTACCAGACACTCCGGTTCCGGCCGCCTTCGCCAAAGGAGCCGACATCAGCTGGGCCACCGAAATGGCCGCCGACGGCATCAAGTTCCGGAACGCTGCCGGAGAGGAACGCGAGTGCACCGCGCTGATGAAGGAACTGGGCTTCGATGCCGTACGTTACCGCGTCTGGGTCAACCCTCCCGAAGGCTGGTGCTCCGGGGAGGATGTGGTGGCCAAGGCCAAGGTGGCGGAAAGCCTGGGCATGAGAATCATGATAGACTTCCACTACAGTGACTGGTGGGCAGACCCGTCCAGGCAGGATATTCCGGAAGCCTGGACAGACTACAGTTTCGAGAGCCTCTGCAGGGCAATTCAGGAGCACACCCGCGGGGTACTCACAGCCCTCAGGGACGAAGGCATCACACCCGAATGGGTCCAGGTGGGCAACGAGACCTCCGACGGCATGCTCTGGGACACCGGCAAGGCCAGCGTCAGCATGTCGAACTATGCCGTAATGACCGCAGCCGGATACAATGCTGTCAAAGAGATATTCCCCGAAGCCAAGGTCATCGTCCATCTTGATCACGGTGACCGCCCGGGTCTGTATGAATGGATATTCGACGGACTTAAAGCCAACGGAGGCAAATGGGATATAATCGGCATGTCCCTCTATCCCGAGTACTACGCCCACGAGACCGAGGACGAATACAAGGAAGGAGAATACACGGGCGTCACCAACGCTACCCTCAGCAACGCACTTGCCCTCTATCAGAAGTACGGCACACCCGTGATGATCTGCGAGGCCGGCATGACCTGGAACAAGGAGGATGAGTGCCTGGCCTTCCTGACCGACCTGCTGTCCAGGGCCAGGACTCTCGGAGACGGAGAGGCCTGCGCCGGCGTCTTCTATTGGGAGCCGCAGTGCAACCCGGCCTGGACCTCGGACATCTACAAGGAACTCGGCTGGAGCTCCTACGACAAGGGGGCCTTCGACGGGAATTTTCAGCCCACCAGGGCCCTCGACGCATTCAAGGACTGACTCATCTGACAATATCACAGGACAATGGACAACAGACGCACTCTCACAGTAATCCTGCAGGTGGTCGCAGTTACGGCCCTCCTGATTATCGCATTCCTCCTTTTCTACAACAGGCGTCCCGCGCCCAAGGATCCACGTCAGGTCAGGGAAGCCAGAAACACCGTACTGCTGGACAAGGGCTGGCAGTTCCACAAGGGCGACTCCTCCGAAGTATGGGAGGATGTCACCATTCCCCACGACTGGGCCATCTACGGTCCTTTCAGCAGGGACAATGACCTGCAGACGGTCGCAGTAGTACAGAACGGCGAGGAGACCGCCACGGTCAAGACCGGACGCACGGGTGGCCTGCCCTACGTCGGAGTCGGCTGGTACAGAAGGACTCTGGACGTCACTCCGGGCATGAAGGCGACCCTGCTTTTCGACGGAGCCATGAGCGAGGCCAGGGTCTATGTCAACGGCGAGGAGGTAATATTCTGGCCCTACGGCTACAACTCCTTCCACTGCGACATCACCCCCTTCCTGACCGCTGACGGCAAGAATAACGAGATCCGCGTCCGCCTCGAGAACCGTCCCCAGTCCTCGCGCTGGTATCCCGGAGCGGGACTCTACCGCAATGTATGGCTGATAGAGACCGAAAAGGTCCATATCCCCGTATGGGGCACCTACATAACATCAGAGCTGGATCCGTCCCTGCTCGAGGCCTCCGTCAACATCCGCACCGAGATAGAGGGCATCACCACAGAGCAGACAGTAGCCCTGATTACTGACATCCGTGACGCCAACGGGCAGGTAGTCACATCCATCGAGAGCCTAACCGGAGCGGAGCAGGCCGCGGAGGAGGGAGGTATTGCGGTCCTCAATCAGAAAGTCACCGTAGAGCAGCCCCGTCTCTGGTTCCCCGAGACGCCCGAGCTGTACACAGCCTGCTCCAGGGTATACATTCAGGACAAAAACGGAGAACGGACTCTTTCAGACACCTACACCACCACCTTCGGCATCCGCAGCATAGAGGTGCGCCCCGAGACCGGATTCTATCTCAACGGAGTGAACCGCAAGTTCCGGGGAGTGTGCCTGCACCATGACCTGGGTCCCCTGGGCGCCGCCGTCAACACCTCGGCCCTGCGCCACCAGCTGACCATGCTCAAGGACATGGGCTGCGATGCCATCCGCACCACCCACAATATGCCCGCGCCCGAGCTTATCCAGCTCTGCGACGAGATGGGCTTCATGGTGATGATCGAGAACTTCGATGAATGGGACGTGGCCAAGTGCCTCAACGGCTACCACCGCTACTTCGACGAGTGGGCCGAGCGCGACATGGTCAATATGCTCCGCCACTACCGCAACAACCCCTCCGTCGTGATGTGGAGCATTGGCAACGAGGTGCCCACCCAGTGGACCCCCGGCGGCTATGAGGTGGCCACATTCCTGCAGGACATCTGCCACCGCGAGGACCCCACCCGCCCCGTCACCTGCGGCATGGACCAGATAGACGCGATACTGCACAACGGGTTCGGAGCCGTGCTGGACGTACCCGGATTCAACTACCGCGCCCACCGCTACCTGGAGGGCTATGAGACCCTGCCCCAGAAAGTGCTCCTGGGCAGCGAGACCTCCTCGACCGTCAGCTCCAGGGGCGTGTACAAGTTCCCCGTGGAGAAGAAGTACGACGCCCTCTACGACGACCACCAGAGCTCATCCTACGACCTGGAGTACTGCTCCTGGTCCAACGTCCCCGACGATGACCTCGCCCTGGCCGAGGACTACCCCTGGACCATGGGACAGTTCGTCTGGACCGGCTTCGACTACCTCGGCGAGCCCTCGCCCTACGACACCGACGCCTGGCCCAACCACAGCTCGATGTTCGGCATCATAGACCTGGCCTCCATCCCCAAGGACCGCTACTGGCTCTACCGCAGCGTCTGGAACCGGGACAGTCCCACCATCCACATCCTGCCGCACTGGAACTGGGAGGGCCGCGAGGGAGAGGTCACCCCGGTATTTGTCTACACATCCTACCCCAGGGCCGAACTCTTCCTCAACGGCCGGAGCCTGGGCATCCGGGAAAAATGCGACAGCACCCTCCAGCACCGCTTCCGTCTGATGTGGAATGATGTCCGCTATGAACCGGGAGAGCTCACCGTAGTGGCCTATGACTCCGAGGGCAATAAGGCAATGCAGAAGAGCGTCCGCACCGCATCTGAGCCCTGGGCAATCGAACTGATTCCGGCAAGGGAGAGCATCACCGCCGACGGCAAGGACCTGCTCTACGTCACCGTCCGCATAGTGGACCGGGACGGCAATCTCTGCCCGCTCGACTCGCGCAAGGTGCGTTTCGAAGTCTCCGGCGCCGGTGAGTTCAGGGCCGTGGCCAACGGCGACCCTACCTGCCTGGAGCTCTTCCACGAACCCGGGATGAGCGCCTTCGGCGGCATGCTCACGGTCATCATACAGAGCAAGGAGAAGGCCGGACACATCACTCTTAAGGCTTCCGCCGACGGCCTCCGCGACGGAGTCCTGAAGACCAGATCCGTAAAAAACGACAATAATTAAAATACACACCGACGTATGAAAGAAAAAATTCACTCACAGTTCGAAAAGCATTTCGGCGGCAACGGCACATTCTACGCCTCCGCCGGCAGAATCAACCTTATCGGCGAGCACACCGACTACAACGGCGGCTTCGTATTCCCCGGAGCCATCGACAAGGGCATGATGGCGGAAATCCGCCTCAACGGCACGGACAAGGTCCGGGTCTACTCGGTAGACCTGGAAGACTACGCCGAGTTCGGCTTCGCCGAAGCCGATGCCCCCTCTGCATCATGGGCCCGGTATGTGTTCGGCGTATGCAGGGAAATCATCAAGAGATGCGGAGATGTACTCAAAGGCTTTGACGCCGCTTTTGCAGGCGACGTACCCATCGGAGCCGGCATGTCCTCCTCCGCCGCCCTCGAAAGCACATTTGCCTATGCCCTGAACGACATGCTGGGTCTCGGCATCGACAAGTTCGAGCTGGCCCGCATCGGCCAGAGCACCGAGCACAACTACTGCGGGGTCAACTGCGGCATCATGGACCAGTTCGCCTCCATCTTCGGCAAGGCCGGCAGCCTGATGCGCCTGGACTGCCGCTCGATGGAGCACAGGTACTATCCGTTCCATCCCAAGGGCTACCGCCTCGTTCTGCTCGACTCAGTGGTCAAGCACGAGCTGGCCTCCTCGGCCTACAACAAGCGCCGCGCCTCCTGCGAGCATGTAGTGGCCGCCCTCAAGGCCGCAGGGCATCCAGAGGTGGAGTTCCTCCGCGACGTGGACATGCAGATGCTCTCCGAAGTAAAGGGCAAGGTATCCGATGAGGACTACATGAGGGCCGAATACGTAATCGAGGAGATTCAGAGAGTGCTCGATGTCTGCGACGCCCTCGAGCGCGATGACTACGAGACCGTGGGACAGAAGATGTACGAGACACATCACGGCATGAGCAAGCTCTATGAAGTGAGCTGCGAGGAGCTGGATTTCCTCAACGACATAGCCCGCGAATGCGGCGTGACCGGCTCCAGGGTCATGGGCGGCGGCTTCGGCGGCTGCACCATCAACTTAGTCAAGGATGAGCTCTACGATGCCTTCATCGCACGTGCGAAGAAAGAGTATGCGGCTAAGTTCGGACACGAGCCCAAGATATATCCGGTGGTAATCAGTGACGGAGCGCGTAAACTTGAATAACAGCCATAATATCTGAATCATGATACATCTGACCAACAAGAGCGGCGCATCGGTAATGCTGACCGAAAGAGGCGCCGGCATAGTTTCGATAGTAGTTCCCGACCGCAACGGCGTGATGGGAGACGTGGTACTGGGATACCGTGACGAGGAAAGCTACCTCGCCGACGGTCCATGCGCCGGCAAGATACCCGGCCGATTCGCCAACCGCATAGACGGGGGCTGCTTCACCCTCGACGGCAAGGAATATCAGCTCGTAAAGAACAACCCCGGCTACCAGCTTCACGGCGGACCCGACGGATTCTCCAACCGGCTGTGGAAAGCATCCCGGATATCGGACACCGAGGTCATCCTAACCCTCGACAGTCCCGACGGCGACCAGGGCTATCCCGGAAACATGCACGTGGAGGCCACCTACACCTGGAGCGACGACAACTCCCTGACCCTCTCCATCAAGGCTACCACCGACGCTCCCACCATCATCAATCTGACCAACCACACCTACTGGAACCTCGACGGCGAGGACAGCGGATCTATCCTGGACCACGTGCTGAAACTCAACGCTTCCCGCTGGCTGGCCACCTCCGAGGCCCTCATCCCCACCGGTGAGCTCTCCCCCGTGGAGGGCACCCCGATGGACTTCCGCACCGCAAAGCCCATCGGCCGCGACATCAAGGCTGACTTCCCGGCCCTGAAATACGGAAAAGGCTATGACAACTGCTGGGTACTCGACGGTGCCCCGGGGCTGAAACTGGCCGCAGAGCTCAGTTCCGCAGTCTCCGGCCGCCGCCTCGAGATCTGGACCGACCAGCCGGCAGCCCAGGTCTACACCGGCAACTGGCTCGACGGCTCTCCCCTGAGCAAGTCCGGCCGCCCCTACCGCGACTACGACGGCGTGGCGATAGAGTGCCAGGGATTCCCCGACGCACCCCATCATCCGGACTTCCCGTCCTGCGTCCTCCGGCCAGGCGAGACATATTCCCGGACGATAATCTTCAAGCTGAATGCATAAAAATAATAAAGGCTGCCGGGAACCGACAGCCTTTATTACTTAACCTAATACTTAACCTATGAAAAAACTATCCGACTTATTCTATTACAAACCCCGTGCCAAAAAATCAGGGCCTCCTTGAAATATCGTGACAATCAGATGACAATGTTATTTCAAAAGTCTTAGGCGGCTTCCCGCTACAGTTTCTGCAGGAACTCAGCCTCCGCCGCGGGGAAATATACTGTATTTTTTACAGAAAAGATTAATTTTGAGTTTTATTTCAGAGCAATGAGAAATTTATTTGACATATCAGGCAAAACCGCAGTAATCACAGGCGGAAGCGGCGTCCTTGGAAACGCCATGACGAGATATCTGGCGGCACAGGGTGTCAGGACCGCAGTCCTGGCCCGCAATGAGACTAAAGGGAATGCCCTCGTTTCGGAAATCCGGGCTGAGGGAGGCGAGGCAATGTTCCTCAGGACAGATGTAACCGACAGGGAGATACTGGAACGTAACTGCCGGGACATTCTCAGCGCCTATGGAAAGATAGATATGCTGATAAACTGCGCCGGAGGCAATATGCCGGGAGCCACCGTTCCACCTGAGAAAACCATTTTCGACCTGAACATAGAGGACTTCAGGGAAGTCGTAGACCTCAACCTGTTCGGAACCGTCATCCCGACTCTGGTATTCGCCGGGGCTATGCGGAACAGCGGAGGCGGCCCCATTGTCAACATGTCCTCAGAATCAGCCCTCCGCCCGCTTACCAGGGTCGCCGGATACGGCGCGGCAAAGGCCGCGGTCACAAATTTCACGCGCTACCTTGCCTCGGAGCTCGCCCTGAAATTCGGGGACTGCTTCAGGGTCAATGCCATGGCTCCTGGATTTTTCCTGACCGAGCAGAACCGTACCCTGATGACCAACCCGGACGGAAGCCGCTCGGCAAGGGCTGAGAGCATCCTGGCCCACACTCCTTTCGGACGGTTCGGCGAACCGGAGGAACTTCTGGGCACCCTGCACTATCTGGTGAGCGATGCCTCCCGCTTCGTTACCGGCACAGTCATAGTCGTCGACGGAGGATTCGACGCATTTTCCATATAAACAGATTCCAGACAAACATTATATTCTATGTATTTAGGCGAACAGACATGGAGATGGTACGGTCCGGATGACCCTGTATCCCTCCAGGACATACGTCAGGCCGGGGCCACCGGAATAGTCACTGCCCTGCATCACATTCCCAACGGAGAAGTATGGACAGTAGAGGAAATTGAGAAGAGGAAGAGAATAATAGAGGAAGCCGGACTGAAATGGTCGGTAGTGGAGAGCGTCCCGGTCCACGAGCACATCAAGACCCGTGAAGGCAGCTTCCGGGAATACACCGAAAACTACAAGGAAAGCCTTGTCAACCTCTCCCGCTGCGGTATCCGCACGGTTACATACAATTTCATGCCGGTTCTGGACTGGACCAGGACAGACCTCGACTACACCATGCCGGACGGCTCCAAGGCCCTCCGTTTCGAACGGGCCGCCCTCGCAGCCTTCGACCTGTACCTGCTTCGGCGTCCGGGAGCTGAAGCCGACTACTCCGACAGCGAGAAGGAGATTGCCCGCAAACGCCTGGCCGGAATGACGGACGAGGACAGGCAGACCCTGGTACGCAACATCCTGGCCGGTCTGCCAGGCGCCGAGGAGAGCTTCACCCTCGAGGAGTTCCAGAGCCAGCTGGACCGTTACCGCAACATCGATGCGGCACGGCTGAGGCACAACCTGACAGAATTCCTAAAAGACATCACACCCACTGCGGAACGCTGCGGTGTCCGGCTGGCCATACACGCCGACGACCCGCCCTTCCCCATACTTGGACTGCCCAGGATTCTCAGCACCGAGGCCGACTTCCGGGCCCTGACCGAAGCCGTTCCCAGCCCGGCCAACGGTCTGTGCCTCTGCACCGGTTCATTCGGAGTCCGTGGCGACAATGACCTGGCCGGAATGATGACCAGGCTCGGAGACAGAGTCTACTTCGCACATTTCAGGTCCACCAGGCGGGACGGACAGGGAAACTTTTACGAGGCGAACCACCTGGAAGGAGACGTGGATATGTACAGAGTGATGCGCTCATTCCTTGAGGTAATGGAGCGGCGGCACGAGTCCATCCCCTACCGTCCGGACCACGGCCACCGGATGCTGGACGACCTCAGGAAAAAGACCAACCCCGGATATTCTGCCATCGGCAGGCTCAGGGGACTGGCGGAACTCAGGGGCCTCGAACTGGGCATAGCACGCTCCCGCTGCAGGGAGTAATTCAAAATATACGCGAAAGTTCATACTGCTTTTCGGGAAATGTTTAACTTTGTCAGCTGAAAAACAGATTTTACCACATATTTTTCAACAGGTATGGATATCGATTTTGTAATCACATGGGTGGATATGGACGACCCCAAGTGGCGGGAGGATTTCGCAAAGTACTCATCAAGAGGGGACACCGTTAAAAACAGTGTGTCCGATGCCCGTTTCCGTGATTACGGTTTCCTGAGATACTGGTTCCGAGGAGTAGAGAAATTCGCTCCGTGGGTCCGCAAAGTTCATTTCGTAACCTGCGGTCAGAAACCCGAGTGGCTCAACACTGACAATCCCAGACTCTCTCTGGTGAACCACAAGGACTATATTCCCGATCAGTTCCTGCCCACATTCAATTCGGTGGTCATAGAATACTACATGCATAGGATTCCCGGCCTCGCAGAGCACTTCGTATATTTTAATGATGACTTTTTCATCATCAACAACATCGGTCCCGGACGGTTTTTCAAAAACGGCCTGCCGTGCGACATCGCCGCCTTTCTATACAACCCCTCCTGGTCACAGTGGTACAGGACCCTGAGCAACAACATTGAGATTATCAACCGTCATTTTGACAAGAAGGAAGTGTTTGCAAGGGACCATGACAAATGGTTCGCGCCCTCCTATGGTTCCAAAGCCCGGTGGAACTATCTGCTGAAACCATACGGAAAGTTCATCACGCTGAGGACTCCTCACAACGCCCAGCCATATCTTAAAAGCACTTTCTACGAGGTATGGTCCGCCGCAGGCAAAGAACTTACAGAAGCGTCCGCCAACAGGTTCAGGACCTCCAGCGACTACACCCCCGAGCTGTTCCGCACTTGGCAGATCTGCCGGGGAAATTTCGAGCCCTACAACACCTACCGCGACACCAGAATGTTTCCCCTGCTGATCCGTTCCGGCCAGGCTGTCAAGGCAATTTACAACCAGGCATACTCACTGGTCTGCCTCAATGACAACATCCACATCCGCAACTATGCCATGGTAATGGAAAATATCAGGAATGCCTTCAGCCATATACTGCCGGAAAAATCCAGTTTCGAGCTCTAGCACGGAGTGTTCCCCGGCTGTTTCTCAAAACGGGACTTGTCCGGGAAACGCCCGGCAAGAAATTCTGTAACCCTCTTTCTGTCGCTGTCCGCCGCATACTCCGAGTCATTCATGCAGAAGAACAAAGGATCATATCTCCTGAGCTTGGCATAATGGCTTTTCTTCTGTATATGGAATCTGAACGATGTTCTCTGCGTCACATACTGCAGATGCCCGCGTTTTTCCGCCAGAGGCGTGTAGGAATATATCACCCGCTGAATGTCATTGTCCCTACGTATATGATTGGTCAGGACTTCCGATATCTCCTGTCCGAAGACTTCTCCGGTGTGCCGGCAGCTGCTCTTGAGATAGGCGTCTATGTTATGATGCGGCTTTCCGCTGTAATAGACGCCGTATTTCTTCTCCACCAGTTCCGCTGAATTCCGCAGGGTCCGGATATAATACTTGTACGGCACTCCCAGGACATTCTTTCTGAAAGTCAGGTACCAGTCCCGGAGACGGGTACGAATCAAGCGGACTATAGGCAGACCGTCCGGAGCAAAAAACATCTCCGGTGTCACAGGTTTATTGATGAAAGTGTCGTCATTGGCATAGAGGAAGTGCTCCGAAAGTTCCGGAATCTTATAGAGAAAATGCTCTATAAGCGATGAGTTGAAACACGGCTGGCTGATTTCAGGCAAAATATCCCTATGGCGGACCATCACTATCCTCGGATTGGAGGTATCCAGCCAGTCAGGTGTCTGGTCATCGGTGACTATGAAAATTCTGCGTATCCAGGGCGCGTACTTTTCCACTGCGCGAAGATTGTATCTGAGTTCTCCGTTGTCCGAATAACGTCCCTTGCAGTTGGCCTCTGTATTGTCCAGTTTCTGTCCGGTGAAAGCACTGCGTCGAGTCTGCCATTCGGGGTCGCTTCCGTCCACCCACAGATAAACCAAATCGATATCCATATTTTATAGCTTTAATTCAATTTCTTACCTCTCAGCCGCAGACTGTTGGTGACCACGCTCACGCTGCTCAGGGCCATGGCGGCTCCGCCTATCATGGGATTGAGGAGGAAGCCGTTAACAAGGTAAAGCACTCCTGCTGCCACCGGTACTGCTATGATGTTGTAGATAAATGCCCAGAAAAGGTTCTCACGGATGGTGCGGATGGTCTGCTGAGAAAGACGGATAGCCTCGGGGATGCGGAGCAGGTCGGAGGAGAGGATGGTCACCATTGCAGTATCCATCGCGATGTCGCTGCCGCGGCCCATCGCTATGCTCAGGTCAGCCTGAGCGAGGGCAGCGCTGTCGTTGATGCCGTCCCCTGTCATTGCTACCTTGTGCCCTTCTGCCTGCAGCTGCCTGATGTAACCGGCCTTGTCCTGAGGCAGGAGCCCGGCTCGGAAGTCGTCGATGCCGGCCTCCCGGGCCAGAGCCGCCGCCGACGCCTCATTGTCCCCGGTCAGCATGACGGTACGGATGCCCATCCGGTGCAGACGGGCCACGGCCTCTGCGGAGGTGGGCTTGATACGGTCGGCGAGGGCCAGTACCGCCAGCACTCCGTCCGGCCCCGCGAACCAGATCACCGTGCGGGCCTCCCGGAGCCAGTCCCCGGAGAGGGAAAGCATCTGCCCAGAGGGTGCTATACCATTGTTCTTAAGCAATTCCAGATTGCCGGCCATATAGACCGAGCCATTGTATTCTCCGCGGACTCCGCTGCCGGGGATATTCTCGAAGGAGGATATCTCCGGCGGGGCGGTATTGTCCCCTGATTTCAATGCATTGACCACAGCCTCGGCCAGAGGATGCTCCGAGAGGGACTCAAGGGCGGAAAGTACCGGACGCATGGCTTCGGCCCCCGGAGCCCAGTACTGGTCCACCACCTCCGGACGGCCCTCCGTAAGAGTGCCGGTCTTGTCCATCACCACTGTATCCACCCTGCGGGCCACCTCGAGGCTGGCGGCGTCCTTGATCAGGATGCCGTTCCTGGCTCCCTTGCCTATACCCACGATGATGGCTGTAGGCGTTGCCAGGCCGAGGGCGCAGGGACAGGCGATGATCAGCACGGTCACCATGCACAGTAGACCGTGGATGAAGCCGTCCTGAGGCGCGAATATCCACCAGGCGGCGAAGACGAGTACGGCGATGCTTATTATAATAGGTACGAAGACTGCTGCCACCCGGTCCACGAGATTCTGTACCGGGGCCTTGCTGCCCTGGGCGTCCTGCACCATGCGGATAATCTGCGAGAGCATGGTATCGCTGCCGGTCTTGTCAGCCCTGAAGCGGAAGGAGCCTTTCTGGTTGATGGTGCCGGCGTAGACCTTGGACTCCGGCTGCTTCAGCACCGGCACCGGCTCACCGCTGAGCATGCTCTCGTCCACGTAGGACTCGCCGCTGAGCACCGTTCCATCCACCGCCACCCGTTCGCCGGGCCTGACTATGATGGTGTCGCCGGGGCGGGCCCACTGTATGGGCACCTCCTTCCCGCTGCCATCCTCCGCGAGCACTGTCACCGTCTTGGGCTGAAGTCCCATGAGGCCGCGAATGGCTCCGGTAGTCTTCTGCTTGGCGCGGGCCTCCAGCAGGCGCCCGATGAGTATGAAGGCGATGATGACACTGGCCGCCTCGAAGTACAGATGCGGCTCGATGCCGCGGGAGAGCCAGAACTCGGGGAAAAGCAGATTGAACGTACTGAACAGCCACGCCACTCCGGTACTGCTGGCCACGAGGGTATCCATGTTGACGGCCCCGTGCCGCAGCTGCCTGACCGTGTTGACGAAGAAGCGGCGGCCGAAGACGAATACCACCACCGTGGCCAGTACGAAAGTCACCCACTGTCCCCAGCGCAGGTCCATGAAGAACATACTGAGGACAAAGACGGGCAGGGCTCCTATGACCGCGCCTGCGGTCTGACGCCTGAGAGCGCGGTACTGCCTGAGACGCTCCGCCTCCGCTGCCTCCTCCTCATTCTCCACGTCCGTTATCAGACCGTAACCGGCCTCCTCGACGGCCTTTCTCAGAGCTTCGGGAGAGCACTTGCTGTCATCGTAGCTCACCAGGGCTGTGGCCGAGGCATAGTTCACATTGGCCTCCTCCACCCCCTCGCATGAGTTGAGCACCTTGTTTACCCTGGCCGCGCATGCCGCACAGCCCAGGCCCGTAACCGGAAATATCTCTTTTTTCTGCATATACAGTATATTTTACAATCACAGCTGCAAAATTATTCCCCGCATCCGGCAACCCGATTGCATTTGTCATAAAAAAACCGTCCCAGAGACTGAGACGGCTGAACCGGGTGGAAGATGGGACTCGAACCCACGACCCTTGGTGCCACAAACCAATGCTCTAACCAACTGAGCTACATCCACCATTTAATTTTATCCCCCGAAAGGGAGTGCAAATATAAGAATACTTTTCTTATTCACACAAATTTTCTATATTTGAAGACAAATTTTTAACAAAACACTATTACCGTATGGCACGTGAAATCAAATTCTCCCTTGTTTACAGGGATATGTGGCAGTCTTCGGGCAAATACGTCCCGAGGGTTGACCAGCTTGTTCAGATCGCTCCCGTCATCATCGACATGGGCTGCTTCGACAGGGTCGAGACCAACGGAGGAGCGTTCGAGCAGGTGAACCTTCTCTTCGGAGAGAACCCCAACAAGGCCGTAAGAGCCTGGACCGCACCCTTCAACAAAGTCGGCATACAGACACACATGCTCGAAAGAGGTCTCAACGCCCTCCGTATGAATCCCGTTCCGAGGGATGTCAGGGGCCTCATGTATAAGGTAAAGGCAAAGCAGGGCACCAATATCTCCCGCTCGTTCTGCGGCCTCAACGACCACCGCAACCTCAAGGACTCCGTCATCCTCGCCAAGGAGGGCGGCATGATCTCCCAGGTGGCCCTCAGCATCACCTACTCCCCCATCCACACCGTAGAGTACTACATGGACATCGTGGACAAGGTGGTGGAATACGGCTGCGACGAGATCTGTCTCAAGGACATGGCCGGCATCGGACGTCCCGCCTTCCTGGGCCGTCTGACCAAGAGTATCAAGGACAAATATCCCCACATCATCGTGCAGTATCACGGCCACTCGGGCCCCGGCTTCTCGACTGCCTCCATGCTGGAAGTGGCCCGTGCCGGCGCCGACTATCTGGACGTGGCCATGGAGCCCCTGTCCTGGGGTAAGATCCATCCCGACGTAATCACCATCCAGGCCATGCTCAAGGACGCGGGTTTCCTGGTAAAGGACATCAACATGGACGCCTACATGGAGGCCCGCCGTCTGACCCAGACCTTCATCGACGACTTCCTGGGCATGTTCATCGAGCCGAACAACTACATCAGTTCCTCCCTCCTGGTAGGCTGCGGTCTGCCCGGCGGCATGATGGGTTCCATGATGGCCGACCTCAAGGGCTTCCAGAGCGCGATCAACATGTCCCTGCGCAACCAGGGCAAGAAGGAAGTTTCCCTCAACGAACTGATGGTGATGCTCTTCCAGGAGGTAGAGTACGTATGGCCCAAGCTCGGCTATCCCCCTCTCGTAACTCCATTCAGCCAGTACGTGAAGAACACCGCCCTGATGAACCTCATGCACACCCTCAAGGGCGAGCCCAGATGGAAGACCATCGACAAGGACACCATGAACATGATCCTCGGCAAGACCGGAACCCTGCCCGGCCCTCTGGCTCCAGAGATTCTCGACATCGTCAAGGAGAAAGGCCTGGAGTTCTACACCGGCAATCCTCAGGACGCCTTCCCCGACGAGCTGCCTCACTTCATCGAGGAGATGAAGAAGGAAGGCTGGGACCGCGGTCAGGACGACGAGGAGCTCTTCGAGTTCGCAATGCACGAGCGCCAGTACCGGGACTACAAGAGCGGAGTGGCCAAGGACCGATTCAACAAGGAGCTGGAGGCTGCCCGCGAGAAGGCCGGAGCCCCGAAGATAGTCACCCGCAAGGTGGTCGAGGTACCCGCATTCGACGTGGAGAAGGTCATGGCGGAGCATCCCAAGGCCATGCCCGTTCAGGCCGTTGCCAAGGGCAAGCTCATCTGGAGGTACAATGTCTCCGATGACAGCACTGCCCCCGCCATCGGCACCAAGTTCCAGGAGCTCACCCCGATCTGCTACATCCAGACCTACTACGGAGTGGAGCCTGTCTATGCTCCCATTACCGGCAAACTCATCCAGGTGGAGGTTAGGCACAACGAGAACGTGGAGATCAACCAGGTACTCTGCTTCATCGAGTAAACTGCCTGGCCACTGAAACAGAAGAGGCCGTGTCCAGTCGGGCACGGCCTCTTTTTGCATCAGGCACTCAGCTTATTCCTTGCCTGCGAGACGCTTGTAGGACTCGTAGCGGATCTGTGCGAAGTGCTGGGTCTTGTCGAAGAGTTCCTGGGCGATGTCGGGGAAGCTCTTCATCAGCGAGCTGTAGCGCACCTCACCCTTGATGAACTCCTGGAACTTGCTCCAGTCGGGCTCCTTGCTGTCGAGGCTGAAAGGATTCTTGCCTTCTTCGGCCAGCGCGGGATTGAAGTGATACAGATGCCAGTAACCGCACTCGACGGCGAGTTTCTCTTCGTGCTGGCTCCTGCCCATGCCGTTGCGCAGACCGTGGTTGATGCAGGGAGCATAGGCGATGATCAGGGAAGGTCCGTTGTAGGCCTCTGCCTCCTTCAAGACGTTGAAGTACTGAGCGGGGCTGGCGCCCATAGCCACCTGTGCCACGTATACGTAACCGTAGCTCATGGCCATCATGCCGAGGTCTTTCTTGCGTACCCTCTTGCCGGAGGTCGCGAACTTGGCCACGGCACCTGCGGGGGTGGACTTGGACGACTGTCCGCCGGTATTGGAGTACACCTCGGTGTCGAGGACGAGGACATTGACATTCTCGCCGGAAGCCAGGACATGGTCCAGTCCGCCGTATCCGATATCGTATGCCCAGCCGTCACCGCCGAAGATCCACTGGCTGCGTGCAGGGATATAGTCCTTGTACCCGAGAAGCTCGCGGCATGCCTCGCAGTCGCTTTCCTCGAGCATCGGCACGAGCTTGTCGCAGATCTCGCGGGTTGCGGTGGCGTTGCCTCTCTCAGAGAGCCACTGTTCGAAGAGAGCCTTGATCTCTGAAGAACACTTGGGGCACTCCAGACCTTTCTTCATCAGTTCTGCCACAGTATTGCGCAGACGCTCTGTTCCGAGTCTCATACCGAGACCGAACTCGGCGTTGTCCTCGAACAGGGAGTTGTCCCATGCGGGTCCGCGTCCATTGTGGTCTGTGCAGTAAGGAGACGAAGGGAACGAGCCGCTGTAGATAGAAGAGCAGCCGGTAGCGTTGGCCACCATCATATGGTCGCCGAAGAGCTGAGTGATGGTCTTGATATAAGGAGTCTCACCGCAGCCGGCGCAGGCACCGGAGAACTCAAACAGAGGCTGTGAGAACTGGGAATTCTTGAGGTTCTGAGTCTTGGGAGCGACAGTATCCTTATAGCCCACGTTGGCATGCATGTAGTCAAATACAGGCTGCTGGTCCATCTGCGTAGCAAGGTGCTTCATCTCGAGAGCCTTCTCCTTGGCAGGACATACGTCCACGCAGTTGCCGCAGCCGGTGCAGTCCATAGGAGACACCTGCATGGTGAAGCGGTAAGCCTTGAAAGCGGCGATACCCTGGGTGCTCTTGGCAGCCTTGGGAGCCTTGGCCAGTTCCTCCTCAGTGGTAAGGAAAGGACGGATAGCGGCGTGAGGGCAGACGTACGCGCACTGGTTGCACTGGATACATTTCTCAGGATTCCACTCGGGAACGCTCACAGCTATACCGCGTTTCTCGTAAGCGGCTGTGCCGGCAGGAATGGTACCGTCGGCATACTCGCCGGTAAATGCGCTCACAGGCACATCATAACCGTTCTGA
Organism: Candidatus Coprenecus merdigallinarum; assembly: GCA_018712545.1. Lineage (GTDB taxonomy): Bacteria > Bacteroidota > Bacteroidia > Bacteroidales > UBA932 > Coprenecus > Coprenecus merdigallinarum. The sequence goes on from DVGV01000061.1 coordinate 17,409, forward strand.
GCGTTGACCACATCGGCCACATTGCGCACCCACTCAGGGGCCAGACGGTCGAAATTGGCGGGACGGAAACGGGAAACCACGTTCTTCCAGTCAGCAGGAACGACAAGCTCCTCGTACTCGGCGCCGCGGTCTACTGCAGCATAGTTCATGCTGACCACCTTTTCGCCCTTCTTGCCATAACTCTTGTCGATGGCTTTCTTCATAAAGGCCACTGCCTGGTCATAGGGGATGATGCCGGTGATCTTGAAGAACGCCGACTGGAGAATGGTATTGGTGCGATTGCCCAGACCGATCTCCTCTGCAATCTTAGTTGCATTGATTACGAACACCTTGAGGTTCTTCTCCGCGATGACCTGCTTTACATGATCAGGTATCCTCTTGATGGTCTCTTCCATCGACCAGAGGCTATTGAGCAGGAAGGTGCCGTTCTGCTTGATGCCTTTGAGCACATCATACTTGTAGAGATATGAAGGCACGTGACAGGCCACGAAATCGGGAGTCGACACGAGGTAGGGAGAAGTAATCGGGCTGTCACCGAAACGCAGGTGCGAGCAGGTGTAACCGCCTGACTTCTTGGAATCGTAGTCAAAATATCCCTGGCAGTATTTGGGGGTGTGGTCGCCTATAATCTTGATTGTATTCTTGTTCGCACCCACTGTACCGTCTGAGCCAAGACCGTAGAACTTGCACTCGTAGGTACCTTTCCGGGCAAGGGAAATCTCCTCGCCCACGGGAAGGGACTTGTAAGTCACATCGTCGGTGATACCGATAGTGAAGTCGGTCTTGGGCTCCTTCTGCTTGAGATTCTTGAACACCGCGAAAATCTGAGCGGGGCTGGTATCCTTGGAGGAGAGTCCGTAGCGTCCTCCGATGACGTAGGGAGCGTCTCCGCCCAACTCGGCAAGCGTGGACTTGATGTCCAGATACAGAGGCTCGCCCACGCTTCCGGGCTCCTTGCAGCGGTCGAGGACGGCAATCCTCTTCACGCTCTTGGGCAGCACCCTGAAGAAGTACTTGGAGGAGAAAGGCCTGTAGAGACGGACGGTTATCACACCGACCTTCTCGCCTTTGGCCATAAGGGCATCCACCACCTCGCGTATAGTCTCGCAGACGGAGCCCATGGCTATGATTATATCCCTGGCTTCGGGATCACCGTAATAGTCGAAAGGCAGGTAATGGCGTCCTGTCAGCTCACCGATCTCGCCCATATAGCGGGCAACGATATCGGGCACGGCGTTGTAGTAGGTATTGCAGGCTTCACGGGCCTGGAAATATACATCGGGATTCTGCGCGGTACCACGGGTCACAGGCTTGTTGGGGTTAAGAGCCTTCTTGCGGAAAGCGGCGAGAGCCTTCTCGCTGATCATGCCCTTGAGGGCATCAGAGTCGAGAACCTCAATCTTCTGAATCTCGTGGGAAGTACGGAATCCGTCGAAGAAGTGGATAAAGGGGACGCTGGACTTGATTGTCGAAAGATGCGCCACAGCGCCGAGATCCATGGCTTCCTGCACGCTTGAAGAGGCCAACATGGCGAAACCGGTCTGACGGCAGGCCATCACGTCCTGATGGTCTCCGAAAATCGAGAGAGCCTGGGTGGCAAGAGCGCGGGCCGATACATGGAACACCGTGGGCAACAGCTCGCCGGCAATCTTGTACATGTTGGGGATCATCAGCAACAGGCCCTGTGATGCAGTGAATGTGGTGGTCAGGGCACCGGCCTGAAGCGAGCCGTGAACGGCTCCGGCAGCACCGCCCTCACTCTGCATCTCGGTGACCTTCACGGTCTCACCGAAAAGGTTCTTCTTTCCGAAAGCAGCCCACTCGTCCACGTACTCGGCCATGGTCGAGGAAGGAGTGATGGGATAGATGGCGGCATGCTCGCTGAACATATACGCCACGTGCGCAGCGGCGTAGTTACCGTCACAGGTAATGAATGTTTTTTCTTTTGCCATTACTAAGACAATTTAGTAGTTATTGTTATATGGTTGAATTACTTTTCCGCAGGAAGGCATTTCCTGATAAGTCCCTGCAGGACGGCTCCGGGGCCGAGCTCTACGAACTCGTCAGCTCCGTCACGATGCATGTTAAGAACAGTCTGGGTCCATCTTACCGGAGATGTGAGCTGCTTGAGAAGCTTCTCCTTGATGACTGCAGGATCGGTCGACGGCAGAGCGTCTACATTCTGATACACCGGGCACACAGGAGTCCTGATATCGGTCCGGCTTATGGCCTCTGCAAGCTCCACGCGGGCGGGCTCCATCAGAGGGGAATGAAAAGCGCCGCCTACGGCAAGGCGGAGTGCTCTTTTTGCACCGGCGTCCTTAAGCACGGCACAAGCCTTGTCCACTGCCTCGATCTCACCGGAGATGACCAGCTGTCCCGGGCAGTTGTAGTTTGCGGGAACGACCACACCGTCAATATCGGCACAGGCCTTCTCGACCACCCCGTCTGGCAGTCCGATGATGGCTGCCATCGTAGACGGATGCGCCTCGCAGGCCTTCTGCATGGCCATAGCCCTGGCATACACCAGCCGCAGACCGTCCTCGAACGACATGGCGCCGGCTGCCACCAGCGCAGAGAACTCTCCCAGGGAGTGACCGGCGGTCATTCCCGGACGGAAGTCCTCGATTGTTGCGGCGGCTGCCACGGAATGAATAAAAACAGCCGGCTGAGTAACCTTTGTCTGCTTCAGGTCATCGGCCGAACCGTTGAACATTATATTGCGAATATCGAATCCGAGAATGTCGCAAGCGCTGTCTATAAGTGCTTTAGCTTTAGGGCTGACATCGTACAGGTCCTTGCCCATCCCTGTAAACTGTGCTCCCTGTCCGGGAAAAACATAAGCTGTCATATTCAAAATTCAGTTTTTATTTATACATTTGCAGTCCGTACGCCTCCGTAGTTTAATGGATAGAATGAGAGATTCCGGTTCTCTTGGTTGGGGTTCGATTCCCCACGGAGGTACTATTCTTCAATCTGCCTCACACTCCCATCAGTTTCCGTATCCACTACTATATTTTTCATTTCCCTCCGGATGGTGTATGTCGATGCGAACTCCGACACTGAGTAAAGCAGCAGAGTGGCTCCGAATACCACGAACACCGCATTGCTGCTCCTGTCCGGAAAGAAAAACATTACTATACCGAGGATAAGGGTTATCGCAGGGCCGATGTACAGAGGCCACGGCACGCGCACGGTCTTGGCCGAGCGGAAGAGATTGATGATCTCACCCAGTCCGAAAACCAGAAGGACAAGACCGAAGACGAACATTATCAGCTCCGCGAAGAATTTGGGGAAAATAATGAGGACCAGTCCGAAGGCAATATCAACAATCGAGTTGAGCAGCAGCAGAGGGACCTTCTCCTTCTTCCACTTGCCGGTATACGAAAGAATCAGGCTCACCAGACCTACGGCAAGAATCAGCGCTCCGAGGATTATCATGATGGAGTTCTTGACGGCCTCCGGCCAGACAACCAGGACAAGACCGCCTATCAGGGCTATTATCGCCCTGGAATAACCGTAGGATCTATCAAAAAAGACATTGGCTGTTTTCATACTGCAAAGATACAAAACGATTTTGAAAACACATCAAAACAAATTATATTTGTCTATCAATAACCCCTATATGAATGAGATAACAAAAAATGCAGCACTGGTTCTCGCCAGCGGCGGTTCCAGAGGGCTTGCGCACATCGGCGCAATAGAAGTGCTGGAAGAGCACGGGTTCAGGGTAACATCCATCGCCGGTGCGTCGATGGGCGCTCTCGTCGGCGGAATCTACGCGGCGGGAGGTCTGGACGCATTCAAGGAATGGATGAGGACAGTCGACAGGATGAAGGTATTCAACCTGATGGACTTCACAATAGGGAACGGCGGCTTCGTCAAGGGCGAAAAGGTCATCGATGAACTCAAGAGCATCATCCCGGACAAACTTATTGAAGACCTTCCCGTCCCTTTCACCGCTGTCGCCACCGATATCCGTCACCGCAGGGAAGTGCTGTTCAACAGCGGCAGCCTGTATGACGCCATACGGTCCTCCATATCCATGCCCTCCATCTTCACGCCCAACCGCATCGGCGACATGCTGCTGATAGACGGAGGCGTAGTCAATCCTGTACCGGTCAACCGGGTGCTGCGGACTCCTGGCGACATCCTCGTGGCTGTAGACCTCAACGGCCCGTACATCGAGAAACAGGAAGAAGAGCCGGAGGATAAGAAAAGCCGCCTCCGCGGCAGACTGGAGAGAATCGTGGACTCCATCTCCGACAAAGTCCTGAAAGACAAGGTAGAAGCCAGCTTACCCCAGATAAAGGACAAAGAAAAAGAGGATGACGACGACATGGGTATCGTCTCCATCCTCAATCAGTCTTCGAGCATGATGATTCAGACCAACGCGGACCTGACCCTCAAGCTCTACCCTCCGGATATCCTCGTGCGCATCGCCAAGAACGCCTACTCCACCATGGAGTTCTACAAGTATGACGAGATCGTCGCCCTCGGCCGCACAAAGATGGAGGAGGCCCTGCGGAATTTCCGCTAAAGCATGCCGCCGTCGCAGACAATCACCTGACCCGTCACATACGAGGAGAGGTCGGAAGCGAGGAACAGAGCCACGTTGGCTATATCCTCGGGAGTACCGCCGCGACGGAGGGGTATCTTCTTGTTCCACTCGTCACGTACTTCCTGAGGCAGGGCATTGGTCATGTCGGTGATGATGAATCCGGGAGCTATGGCATTGGCGCGGATGCCGCGGGAACCCATCTCCTTGGCAATGGACTTGGCCAGACCGATCAGACCGGCTTTGGACGCTGAGTAATTGCACTGTCCGGCATTGCCGTTAACACCCACCACCGAAGAGATGTTGATGATGCTGCCTCCTCTCTGACGGGCCATGATAGGGGTCAGGGCATGAGTAAAGTTGAACGCACTCTTGAGGTTGACTGTAATGACGCTGTCCCACTGCTGCTCGGACATCCTCATCATCAGGCCGTCGCGTGTAATACCTGCATTGTTTACCAGGATGTCGATATGACCGAAATCCTCATTGATCTGACTGACCGTAGCATGGGCCTCGGCGAAATCAGCCGCGTTGGAGGCATAGCCCCGGCACTGTACTCCGAGAGCCGATATCTCTGCAACAGTGTTTTTGAAATTGTCGTCCTCCTTGAGGTCCGTGAAAGCGATGTCGGCTCCTGCAGAAGCCAGTTTCATGGCTATAGCCTTGCCGATACCGCGGGCGGCTCCTGTTATCAGGGCCACTTTCCCTTTTAATAATCCTTCTAACATAGCGTTTATTTTACTTTATCGTTAGGAATGACTGCGAATGACAGATTGGCCTCAACAGCAAGTTCGCCCTCTACGAAGGCTTTTGCCTCGATATAGAAGAGCATGGCCCTGTGATTGGTGATGTGGGCATGTACCTCAACGGTGTCACCGGGACGGACCTGACGTTTGAAACGGGTTTTGTCGATACCGGTGAAGAGGGTGGTGTGACCCACCAGGTAGTCCTTGATCAGCAGAGAACTGCACTGTCCCATAATCTCACAGAGGATAACTCCGGGCACTACCGGATAGCCGGGGAAATGGCCCTGAAGAAAGAACTCATCCCCCTTTACATGATACTTGCCGATGCATTCCGAACCGTCGTTCTGAAGCTCCATCTCGTCCACCAGGAGCATGGGCTCGCGGTGACGAAGGAATTTCTTAATTTCTTCTCTATCCATAATCATTTAGTTTAGTCAGTACTTTCTTGTCAGATACGTCTGAATGCGAGAACAGCGTTGTGACCTCCGAAACCGAGGGACGAGGACAGGGCAATGGTCAGCCTGGCCTCGCGGGCGCTGTTGGGGTTGACATCCAGATCGCACTCCGGATCGGGGACCTCGTAATGAATCGTAGGAGGTACTATTCCGTCATGGAGAGCCATTACTGCCGCTACCGCCTCGATACCGCCGGCAGCTCCGAGAGCATGTCCGGTCATGGATTTGGTGGAGCAGAGGATAGCGCGGCGGGCTTCCGAGTCTCCGAGAGCGAGCTTGATGGCCGCTGTCTCGGACTTATCGTTCAGAGGAGTACCGGTACCGTGAGTGTTGATGTGCAGCAGGTCGGAAGTGGAGTAATGGGCCTCCGTCAGGGCCTGCCTGAAAGCCTTGGCGGGCGTAGAACCGTCAGGGCATGGAGCGGTGTAGTGATATGCATCGCAGGTGTTGCCGTAACCGCATATCTCGGCGTAAATCTTGGCTCCGCGGGCGACAGCGTGCTCATACTCCTCGAGGACCACAACTCCGGCACCCTCTGCGATGACGAAACCCTGACGGCGGGCATCGAACGGCAGTGAGGCTGCCATGGGATCCTCTGCAGGAGAGAGGGCCTTGCTGTTGGAGAAACCTCCGATGGCCAGAGGTGTCACTGCGGCCTCCGTACCGCCGGCAATGATAGCATCGGCGTAGCCGAATTTAATAGCCCTGTAAGCCTCGCCGATGGAGTGGGTGCCGGTGGCACAGGCGGTCACGATAGGCAGACACACGCCCTTGGCATGATGTGCGATGGCGACATTGCCGGCAGCGATATTGGCTATCATCGTAGGGATGAACAGGGGAGATATCCACTGAGGTCCGTCCTTGATCAGCTTGGCTGTCTCGTTGACAAAGGAGTGCATGCCTCCGATACCGGAACCGATATAGACTCCGAAGCGGTCCGCCACTACTGTTCCGGGAGTATCATCCTCCTCGTCATCGGTGGACTTCAGTCCGCTCATGGCCACAGCCTGATTGGCTGCAGCAAGCGCGAAAAGGCTGAAACGGTCGAACTTCCTGGCCGCCTTGGGCTCGATGCCATAGTCGGCCGGTCTGAAGTCCTTGACCTCTCCTGCTATTTTCACTGAAAGTCCGTCCGTAGGGAACTGCGTGATATAGTCTATACCGCAGACTCCGTTAACGATGTTCTTCCAGAAAGTCTCTACATTATTTCCGACGGGCGAGACCACACCCATTCCTGTCACTACTACTCTTTTTTCCATATCGTTTTATTTTACATTGACCAGCGGAGAATACATGCCCCGGTAGTGAATCCGGCTCCGAACGCACTGAGCAGCAACATTTCTCCATTTTTTAACTTATTGCCCCTGCTGAGATCGTCCAGCAGGGCGGGAATCGACGCGGAAGAGGTGTTTCCGTACTTGTCGAGGTTGAAGGGAAACTTGCTCTTGTCCTGATTGACAAAATGCCTGATGGACTCGATGATGCGGACGTTGGCCTGATGCAGCACATACAGGTCTATCTCGTCGGCAGTCATGCCGGCCATGGTCAGCACTTTCTCTATATCCTTGATAGAGGAGGATACTGCGAGTTTGAATACGTCCTGACCGTTCATCACCACACCTTCCGTATCGACCTCTTCCTTGGTTATGAAGGGAGTCGGCTGAAGCTTGCGCTTCTGGTAGAGAGCCTCCACCTTGCAGTGGGTCGATACACGGATGGCCTTCAGGCCATCTCCCTTGGTTACTACGACAGCACCGGCGGCATCTCCGAAAAGGATACAGGAGGAGCGGTCATGCCAGTTCATCATGCGGGCAGGCTCCTCTGCGCAGACTATGAGGATGTTCCTCATGTCCTTCTTGGTCGCCAGATACGCCTCGGCAACATCCAGGGCGTAAATAAATCCGGTGCAGGCGCAGTTGATGTCCATCGTCGGACAGGTGGCGCCGATCATGCCCTGTATCACGCAGCCCAGTCCGGGGGTGACATACTCGTTCACCACATTGGAGCAGATGATGAAATCAACGTCATCTGATGTTATCCCGGCGTTCTCCATAGCGTTACGGGCGGCCGTCGCGGCCAGATCCTCCAGATTCTCGGAGGAGATGACACGCCTCTCGTGGATACCTGTACGGGTCACGATCCACTCATCGCTGGTATCCAGGAAGTTCTCCAGCATCGAATTGGTCACGACCTTGGAGGGACGTGCACTGCCAGTTCCTATAATTCTCATACTTCTAACTTTCTTTTAAAACCGCGCAAAAATATACATTTTGCTGTAAAATTCAAAAGTCCCCGCAGCGACACTCCGCCGCAGGGACTTCAAAGACTTGTCAGCCTATCTTAGCATTGACTATATCTATGATTCTGGCCTCCTGCATAATAGCCTCCTTGCCAATAGCAACTGCCTCGGCCACAAGCGTATCGGCCTTTTCGCGGTCCTTAAGGCCTGCGGCATTGATCTTGACGTTGAGGAGAGCTCCGAGGACTGCAGAACGGGCTGCGAGAGCACCTACACCTGCATCGGATACGGAATTGGGATTACCCTCCGAGGCCATTGCCTCCACCAGCTCGAACACCTTGAAGGAAGCCTTCATGGTCCTGAGAGGCACCTCGGTGGCATAGAGTGTGGCCTCCTGCATGGCGGCAGCGCGTGCGGCCTTCTCCTCATCGGTCTTCTTGGGCAGGGACATGGCATCCATGATACGGTTGAATGCCGCCGTGTCCTCATCCACAAGGTGCAGAAGCTCATACATCAGCTCCTGACCCTTCTCAGCCCACTCGGAGAACTTGGGGCACTGATCGTCCCAGCCTCTCTTGTGTGAGGACAGGTTGGCCACCATGGCACCGAGAGCGGCACCGAGAGAGCCCATGTATGCGGATATCGATCCGCCTCCGGGAGCCGGAGACTCGCGGGAGGTCTCCTCCGCAAAGCCGCGGACGGTCAGGTCCACCAGCTTAGGAGCCTTATCACTGTCCTCGAGGATGTACTCGATGACCTTCTCGCGGGGGTTGAAAGGCTTGAGATCGTCCAGTCCCATGGACTTCACGGCGATCTTTATGATGTCCTCCTCGGGGATACCGCAGGAGCGGTTCTGCTTGGCCAGATAGTGCTTGCCGGCATCGATGAGCACCTTCTTGGGGATAAGGCCGACAATCTCCGAGCCGGTCACCCTCAGGCCGCGGGCGTGAGCCTTCTCACACACCTCGTCGAAGGCCACATGGACGGGAGTGACGTTGATGTTGGTCACATTCATGGACACCTGGGCGATACCGTACTCCTCGATGAACCAGCCGATAGCCTTGCAGCCCTTCAGTGTTCCGGGAATCCATACCACATTGCCGTTCTCATCTTTCACCACCTTTCCGGTGATAGGGTCGCCCTCTCTCTTCTTGCGGCCCTTCTCGCGCACGTCGAAAGCCACGGAGTTGGCACGGCGGGTGGAGGTGGTGTTGAGGTTATAGTTGATGGCCACGAGGAAATCCCTGGCGCCCACTGCTGTAGCACCTGTTCGTGCGGTAAAGTCGTCGATAACGGCCGGGCCGAAATCGGGCTTCTCTCCGTCGGCGAATCTCTTGGCCAGGCCCTCGTACTCGCCTGCACGACATACGGCCAGATTCCTGCGTGCCTCGGTATAGGCAGCGCTCTCATAGCAGAATACCGGGATTCCCAGCTCCTCGCCTATCCTCCTGGCCAGGGTGCGGGCATACTCCGCGCACTCCTCCATAGTCACGCCTGCAATGGGCACGAGAGGGCACACGTCAGTGGCGCCCATACGGGGATGCTCGCCGTGATGATGCCTCATGTCGATAATCTCGGAAGCCTTCCTGACTGCTCGGAAAGCAGCCTCCATGACCTTCTCGGGCTCTCCTACGAATGTCACCACCGTACGGTTGGTGGCCGCACCGGGATCCACATCGAGGAGCTTTACACCCTCGACACTCTCGGCGGCGTCGGTAATCTGTTTGATAATCTGCATATCGCGTCCCTCGCTGAAGTTGGGAACGCACTCGATAAGTTTACGTGTCATGTCGGTTTATAATTTTTCTGTTTTTAATATTTCTTTCCGTTCAGTATTATTGTCTCTATAAACTGTGATGTAAAGCTGTAAGGAACAAATTCGTATGAGGGTATCTTCTTAGTAATGAAGAGGGAGGCCTTCTTGCCTGGAGTAATGCTCCCGTATTCGGAGGCTACACTCATGGCAAAGGCGCCGTTGACGGTAGCGGCATTGAGCACCGTTTCCGGAGTAAGCCGCATCTTAATCATGGCCAGGGCCATCATGAACTTCATGTCACCGGAGGGGCAGGATCCGGGGTTGTAGTTGGAGGCAATGGCCAGCGGCAGGTCGTACTCCAGCATCTCCTTCGCCTTAGGATAATCCATATCCAGGAAAAATGTAGCACCGGGCAGGAGTGTCGCGATAGTCCCGCTGCCCTGCAGGGCCTTGAACTCCTCAGGGCCGGTGAACTCGAGATGGTCCACCGATGCGGCGCCATACCGCACGCCCACCTGCACTCCGCCGGAAAAACTCATCTGGTTGGCATGCACCTTCGGAACCATGCCGTACCTGGCGGCAGCCTCGAAGATACGGGAGGCATCCTCCACAGTGAAGAATCCCTCCTCTACGAAAATATCCACGTAGTCCGCCAGTCCCTCGGCGGCGACGGCCGGCATGATCTCACGGACTATCTCATCCACATATCCCTCCCGGTTGCCTTTATAGCGGGCCGGCACGGCGTGGGCTCCGAGGAAGGTGGTGCGGACCCGGAGCGGCGTCTCCTCCTCCACCCTGCGGGCGACCCGGAGCATCTTGACCTCATCCTCGACGGTGAGGCCGTAGCCGCTCTTGATTTCCACCGCACCGGTGCCTAAGGAGATTATCTCCCATGCACGTACCAAGGTCTGCTGCAGAAGGTCATCCTCCGGGGTATTGTGCAGCAGCTCCACCGAATTGAGGATACCGCCGCCCCGGCGGGCAATCTCCTGATAGGAGAGGCCGCGCAGCTTGTCCATGAACTCCATCTCGCGGCTGCCGGCATAGACCAGATGGGTGTGGGAGTCGCAGTAGGAAGGAAACACCATCCTCCCCTCAGCGTCAATCACCTCATCTGAAGAGCGCTCCATCGCCTCCAGTTCCTCCGGCCGTAGGTCCTGCATCCTGCCGAGGCGGGAGATACGGTCTCCCTCCGTCAGCAGCCAGGCGCCGTCAAGACAGGGCTGCGACAGCATCTCCTCTCCCCGCAACGGGGCAGAAGGAGCCGCCTCCCGCACATTGACAAGCTTTTTTATATTTTTTATAAAAATTGACATTTTTAAATTTCTGCGTTCTTAATAAAATCGATGGAATCCTTGATGCGGGTGTACATCACCGTATCTTCCTCCACGAAAGGCACAGTCCTTCGGTAGTCCTCGAAGAATTTCTCGATTACGGGAGAGGACTTGCCGGCACCGGCGCGATGACGGAACTCGAGGGCCTGGGCGGCGTTCAGCATCTCGATTCCGAGAATCTTCTCGACATTCCCGATTACTCTGACGCACTTGGTGGCAGCATTCGCCCCCATGCTGACATGGTCCTCCTGCCCCTGGGACGAATCGATGGTGTCGACCACGCAGGGCGTGCACAGCTGCTTGTTCTGGCTGACTATGGATGCCGCAGCGTACTGCGGAATCATGAAGCCGGAGTTCAGTCCGGACTTGGCCACCAGGAAGGAGGGAAGTCCCCTCTTGCCGGAAATCAGCTGGTAGGTACGGCGCTCGGATATGGAGCCAAGCTCCGCCATGGCGATGGCCAGGAAATCCAGGGTGATGGAAAGAGGCTGTCCGTGGAAGTTGCCGGCGGAGATGACCTGGTCCTCGTCAGGAAGGACGGTAGGGTTGTCGGTAGCGCTGTTGACCTCGGTCATGAATACACTCTCCACATACCCGAGCGCGTCCTTGGACGCCCCGTGCACCTGAGGCACACAGCGGAAGGAGTAGGGATCCTGCACTTCCTTGCCGGGTCCGTCGATGAGCTGGCTGCCCTGGAGATAACCGAGGATGACGCGGGCCGTCTCCATCTGTCCCTTATGAGGACGGACGGCATGCACACCGGGTGTGAAGGGCTCCTTGCGGCCGTTGAAGGCCTCGAGGGAGACGGTGGCTATCTTGTCGGCAATGGCCGAGATATGCCTGGCATGACACAGGCACCATACAGCGTGGGCCAGCATGAACTGGGTGCCGTTGAGAAGGGCCAGGCCCTCCTTCGACGCCAGTGTCAGAGGCTTCCAACCGAAGAGTTTCTCCAGTTCGCTTCCGGGAAATCTCCTGCCCTTGTAGTCAAACTCGCCGAGCCCCAGCAGAGGCAGGCACATATTGGCCAGAGGGGCCAGGTCGCCGGACGCGCCGAGAGAACCCTGCTGATATACCACCGGAATCACTCCTTCATTGAAGAAGTCCACCAGCCTCTCCACGGTCTCCACCCTAACGCCTGAATATCCGTAAGAAAGAGACTTGACTTTCAAGGCGAGCATCAGCCGGACAATCTCGGGACGCACCTCGTCCCCCACCCCGCAGGCGTGGGACATCACCAGGTTTTTCTGCAGCTGTGATAGCTGGTCACGGTCCACCGAGACATTGCACAGAGAGCCGAAACCGGTAGTCACCCCATAAATGGGAGCTTTCTGGTTTTTCATGCGTCCGTCGAGATAATTTCGGCATTTTTCAATCCTGCCGCGGGCGGCATCACCAAGATGCAGACGGCATCCGGGATCAAGCAGCACCGCGATATCCTCAAATGAATGCTTGAGGGGGTCTATATCAAACTGTATCATACATTTGTAGTTTATATTTCCTTTTAACCTACAAATTTACAAAAAATATCACCTTTCAATCCAAATCAACGGCTTTCTGCTGTCAATTTCCTCTATTATCTTTCCCATATACCCGTCGAAATATCTGTCGGCATACTTGAACTGAGGGAAATCGGGCGAGGGCACGGAGTCCGCCCTTCTGGAAGGACGCACTCCTTTGGACGTCACGCCATAACGGTCGGCGGGACGTTTTTCAGGCATCCAGTTGAAATCTCTCAAACGGCTTCCTTCGAAAGTCAGTTCGTATACAGGATAGGCGTCGCTCTTGACATTATCCATGTACAGTATCCTCTCGACCTGACCGTCCTTCAGACGTCCGGTCATAATTCTGCACTCCTTCTGGTTCATGGTCGTAATCACAGAATCCTCCGCGATATAGAACATGGCGGTCACACCGCCCAGGGCGTCGAAGCGGGAGACCTGATTGTCCTTGAAGTAACCTATCATCTCGGGAGACTTGATCTGGTGATAGAACCGGCCCGGCTCCTCCTCCGAGACCACAAACGCGTTGGAGTACAGGAATCCCTTGTCCAGCTTCTCGTTACGCATCAGGAACTGCATGCTGTCCGCAGTAATCTGCGTTGTCGTCTCATACCATAGGACAGGCTCTGTGAACAGCCTTGCAATGGAGTCTATCGAGCAGAACAGCAGCGAATCGCACAATACCTGAAGATCGCTCCGGTATATCCTGACATGATGATATGCCTCCACAAAGCTGACCTCCGTCGTATCAGGAGGAGGCGGGACGGCAAGGGAATCGGAAACCGACAATGAGTCCGGGACGGACAATGAGTCGGTGACCGGCAACGGGCCTGCGACGGACAACGAGTCCTGCGGCACAGGCGGGACGCCGGCCTGCGAGAGCGAATCAGACTGCCCGGGGGCACCGGCCTGCACAGCACATGTCGTATCATCCGGCCACCATGGACTAGGCAGAGTTCCGACAGACCGCCCCGCCCCCTGCACTGGGCCCGCGGCAGTCCCGGCTCCGGCTGCCGCCCCCTGCGGTGCCGGGGAAGACGCCCCCTGCCCGGAAGATCCTTCCTGATTCCTGGCCAGGGGATCGACCAGTGCGTCAGTGTAACGGGCCTTCGCAGCAGCGGCCAGGACACTGTCCACCTCGAACATACGCATGGTATAATATATCAGCGTATCCGAAGCCATAAACAGAGAGTCGAGGGTGCCGTCCTCAGCCTTTTCAATCATTACCAGAGCGGGATCACGGTATAGCTCCGCCCTCCTGGGATTATTCCAGAAACGCAGCTCACCCGCAAGGACCAGAGCATTGTCCACGGTGTCCAGCAGCTGCACATTGCCGAGAAGATGGGAATACTCCGTGTTCCTGTTATAGAAGAGCGAATCGCTCCACATCTCGTATTCCTCCGTCAGGATATGGACATCCTTATGAAAATAGAACTTTTCTTCGGGACGAATATACCGCCCGTCGCCGGAGGATATGCAATTCAGGTCATACCATCCCCTGGTATTCCCGAAAAATTCCGCCACGTCCGCCCTAGAATCATAAATTAGGGTATCACAGGCGAAGAACATGGAATCGGAGAACATCTCGACCGAACCGATAAAGTCAAAGCGCTCCTCCCTGGACTGATAGCGGCCGGTAAGGCTCTCTATAAGATTACCGTCCCTGTCCCTCATGGCTGCGCCTCTGTAAAAAAGCGCGATGCTGTCCTTGGTATTGTAATCCAGATAATTTGTTCTCAACAGGTTGCTGTCGCGGTCCAACAGTTCCACCAGATGTCCGCGGAAGCGGGCCGTGTTCTCGGGAATGACGTATCTGATACTGTCTCCTGTCAGCACAGTGTTTTCCTGCACGATCCTGATATGCCCGACAGCGTCAATATACTCATCCTCCACATTCCAGTACGCGGTGTCGCAATACAGATAGGTGTCGTTGTGCAGAAAGACGGCGTCCCCCTCCACCTTGCGGAAATTCCTGCCGTTCATCTCGACAAGCCTTGCCCTGTCCGCCGTTACCAGACGGACAATGGAGTCCCGGTCTCCGTCCGTGCCGCCGGCACTCCTGGCGCAGAGCGGCAGCGCAGCAGTAATCAGCAGAAGAGCTGCAGCTATGCGTAAGATATGTCTCATTTCACCCAACCGTCACGTAAGAAGACACATTTCTGAAACATCGGGTCTATCACGATGTAAGTAGTCTGCTGTTTCTCCTTGATAAATTTCTCTATTGCCTCCATAGCCTTGTTGGACGTGGTTATATCCAGCAGGACATTGAAATCCTCTTCCACCGTAGCCGTATGCGAGGGACGGATTTTCTCCAGACGGACTATCTTGTAGACCGTATTGCCGCTGCGGCCCTCGTCGTCCACAGACTCGAAGGGAGCGGAGATCTCACCTTCCTTCATATTCTGCAGGACCTTGAAATCGGCAGGCTTCAGATTGTCCACATCGAAGAACGGGGCACCGGTGTTGGGATTGGCCACCAGGCCTCCGTTTGTACGGCTCTTGGTATCCTCGGAGAACTTCCATGCACCTTGCTGGAACGTAATGCTGTCAGCAAGGATGACGTTGCGGATGGAGTCAAGGCGGATAAACGCCGAATCCCGGTCCTCGGCCGTATATCGCGGCTTGAGAAGTATGTGACGGGCATTGAACATATCCCCGTCCTTCCTGATCATCTGTATGAGATGGAATCCGTCAGGAGTTTCTACAATGGGCGATACCTGCCCCTCCTTAAGTGCCATCGCCGCATCGCTGAAAGCAGGCCAGAATATGGTTCTCGAAGCCATACCCAGCTCTCCTCCTTTCATCGCGCTCCCTGGATCCTCCGAATAGAGGGTAGCCAGAAGGGAGAATTTCTCTCCGTCCAGAATCCTCTGACGGAACTCCAGAAGACGCTCCCGCACCGCCATCGCGGCTCTCTCTACATTGGGATAAAGAACTATCTGGCTGTACTGATACTGAGTCGGAATCACCGGAAGACTGTCTTTCGACGTACGGCGGTAATACTGCTGTACTTCCTTTGGGGTCACCTCTGAGACCTTACCGGCCACCTCGCGCTGCATCTCCTGAGCCAGATTCTGTTCCACGAACACATCCCTCCATTCCTCGCGCAGCATATGCAGCGGTTTGCCGAAATATTTCTCGACCTCCGCCTCACCTCCATGCTCAGAGAGGATGTTGTCGACCCTCTCGTTCAGGGATGCCTCCACCATGTCGGGGTTGACAGCAAGACTGTCCAGCTGCGCCTGTGTGTAGAAAAGCTTGGACACCATCATATTCTCGAGGACCTCGCACCGCAGGTCACGGTCTGAGACATAGCCCTGGAACTGCATCATCCGCACCTCAGACTCAATCTGGGAAAGGAGAATCATACTGTTGCCCACCAATGCGACCGTCTTATCTATGACGCCGTCATATTTCTGGGCAAAAGTACCTGTAAACGGCAGCACCGCCATGACGGAAGCCGCCAGCATAGCTTTAATCTTCATCTGTTACTTTTTATAAATTTTCAACTTTTCGGAACCTATCGCATCATTAAGCAGATTCCGTTCCAAACTTATCAGCAGTTCCTGTTTTCTTCTGCTCAGGATTGCATCCCTTATCCTGGCGCGGCTGTACCCGTAGGGTGCCGCACTTCCGGCAGGAACATATTCATCCACTGATATGAGATAGGCATATCCTCCATTGCTCATCTCAAGGTAGCGCGTTTCCTCCAGAATCCCGGCCATCTCCGCCATATCCATGCCCGTGCCCCCGCTGACAGCATCCAGCGGAATCCAGTCACCCGGCAGTCTGTACTCTTCCGCCGATATATAGCACAACTGCTCCAGACGGCTCAAATCCTCAGTTCCGCGGGAACGGTAGATGGAGCGGACAGGATTGAGATTGGGAGAGGTCTCGCTTATCTTGACATACACTCCCTGAATCAGAGGAACATGTGTCGTAAATCCCGCAGGATTGGCATCATAGAACTCCCGGTACTCCCGCTCCGAGACAGCTGTATCCACACGCTGCTCCACATACTGCCGCTCGTACCTGTAGACCAGAAGCTGACGGCGGTATTCCTCCAGCTGGGCTCCGACATCCTTGTCCGCCTTGGACAGGCGGCTCTCGGCCAGATCCAGCATAAGACGGTCCTTTGCCCAGGAATAGATATAACGCTCTACTATCCGGGCGCTGTCCTCCGGAGAGAAACCCTTGATGTCAAGATTCTCCACCTCGCTCTCATACAGAACATCCTTGCCGACTCTGGCAACCGCGTCCCCCTTGAAGAGGTGGTCGTAGAACCGGCAGGATGATACGGACAGACAAAGTAGAAGTATGCCGAAAGCCCTCCTCATTCCACTCCAGGATGTGCGGGGCCTGTCAGCGGCTATAGTTAGGAGCCTCGCGGGTGATGGTCACATCGTGAGGATGGCTCTCGGCCATACCGGCGGCGGTAATACGCACGAAACGGGCCTGCTTGAGCTCCGCGAGATTGTGCGCGCCGCAATATCCCATGCCGGAACGCAGACCGCCTACGAGCTGGTAGACCACCTCGGAGAGCGTGCCCTTGTAGGGAACCTGAGCCACGATACCCTCGGGTACGAGCTTCTTGATATCCTCTTCCATATCCTGGAAGTAGCGGTCCTTGGATCCCAACTGCATGGCCTCGAGGGAGCCCATACCGCGGTATGACTTGAATTTACGGCCGTTGAGAATTATTGTCTCTCCAGGAGACTCCTCGACACCCGCGAAGAGCGAGCCGGCCATGATGGTATCGGCGCCGGCAGCGAGAGCCTTGACGATATCGCCTGAATAACGGATACCGCCGTCAGCGATAATCGGGATACCTGAGCCCTTGAGCGCCTCGGCCACCATCATGACGGCTGAAAGCTGCGGAACGCCTACTCCTGCAATGATGCGGGTCGTGCAGATCGAGCCGGGGCCTATGCCGACCTTGACTGCATCCACGCCGCACTCCTTGAGTGCCAGCGCCGCCTCACCCGTTGCGATGTTGCCGGCGATGATCTGCAGGTCGGGAAATTTCTGACGGACTGTTTTCAGGACCCTCAGCACTCCCTCCGAATGGCCATGCGCCGTATCGAATACCAGGGCATCGGGTTCCACGCTCATCAGCATCTCGACTTTCTGCACGCTCTCGGAGTTGATACCGACAGCGGCAGCGACAAGGAGACGGCCTTTGGAGTCCTTGCTGGCAGTGGGATTGTCCTTGATTTTCATGATGTCCTTGTAGGTAATCAGACCGGCCAGATGTCCGTCCTTATCCACTACCAGGAGTTTCTCTATCTTGTATCTGCGGAGAAGTTCCGTCGCCTCCTTGAGATTAGTACCGTCAGTGGTAGTAATCAGATTATCCTTGGTCATCACTTCAGTGACGGGTGTTTTCGGATTGTCCTGGAAACGGAGATCCCTGTTGGTCACGATGCCGCAGAGCATGCCGCGGGCATCGACGACAGGGATACCGCCGATATGATTCTCATGCATGATGCTCTGGGCGTCACCGACAGTAGCGTTCTCACGGATGGTCACCGGGTCGTAGATCATTCCGTTCTCAGCCCTTTTGACCTTACGCACCTGCTCCATCTGGACTTCGATGGGCATATTCTTGTGTATCACACCTATACCGCCTTCGCGGGCAATGGCGATAGCCAGGTCCGCCTCGGTCACGGTGTCCATAGCAGCTGATACAATCGGCGTGTGGAGGGAGATCTCCCTGGTGAGTCTGGTGCTCACGACCACTTCCCTGGGCAGCACGTCAGAGTGAGCGGGAATAAGGAGAACATCGTCAAACGTAAGACCCTCCATTATCTGGGAATTTGCGTATATCTGCATAGCGGCCGTACTGGTATTTTATTCGGCTTTCTTGGCCACTATTGCACTGAGTCTGTCATACTTTACATCGAGAGCACTGAGAAGCTCATCGGTGAGATTACGGTAATAAGCCCTCTTGTCTCCTTCGGGATGGCTTACTTTGGAGAGAGTCTCGTCCCTGAGGTCGAGGACCTCATTGATGAGGGCTACGATCTGCTCGGCCTTCTCATTGTCGTCATGGAAACTCATGCTGATGACAGCATCAGATACAAACTCATCAGCCAGATAGTTGATGTCCTTCTTGATAACTCTTAAATTCATAATAATCGCGATTTATAAAATTAATACTACTCTATTCTTTAAAAATACCATGGATGCCGGAGCACGGTCACTATGTCGGGATCCGTGTCCTGACAGCCCAGGATACGGACAGCTCCCACTATTTTCTTGCTTACATATGAGTCGGTACGGCCCGGAAGCAGGGAGTTGACACGGACTCTCAGCGAGGAATGTATCATCATCCCGTCTCCAATGTATATTCCCACATGACTGACGCTGCGCGCCCTGGTATCTGTGGCGGAGCGGCCGAAAAAGACCAGGTCTCCAGCCTGCAGGTTGGCCAGGATATCACTGCAGTCCAATGGAATGCCGGTATTAATCTGCTGTCCGGCATCCCTGAGGAGGATGATGCCGTTAAGGAAATAGCTCAGCTTGACAAGACCGCTGCAGTCCATGCCCTTTGGCGAAAGTCCGCCCCAAAGGTAAGGAAAACCTTGAAACTGCATGGCAGTAGAGACTATGTCACTTCCTGTAGGGCCGGAGGCATCCTCCATCCATTCCCGCAGGGAAGTTACAGCCTCCGAGGGGACATATCCCTTGCGGCCGTCCGGGAGAACAACGGCGGCGAATCCGTCCGCGACATGTCCTGTGCCTACCAGAATATTACCCATAACGCAGTCGGAGAGAACCTCTGCACCTGCTTCTGGCGCAGCTGTCACTAACGCAAAATAATCGGAGACCAGCAGACGGTCCGCACGTTTCCAAGCATTCATCTCCTCCTTGGAGACAAGGACGATATTCTGTTCCGTCGTCCAGCCTATGTAGCCCTCCGGGGTCGTCACTGCATACCAGTAGCTCTCGTGACCGGTGACCTCGACGGGAGTGCCCATGGTCGCCTGAGAAACGGTCTCCGACTGATAATCAGGAGCCTTCTTGAGATCAGTGACAGACACCGAGACCAGAGCCATGCTCTTCTGAGCCTCCGCCTGGAAAGCGGGAATCAGAGCAAGGAGCAGAATTATGAACAAAACTTTCTTCATTCCTGCAAATATAGGCGAGTTTTTCTTATTTTTGAAATTAATTATTATGAAACGGATTATACTCATCTTTCTGATGGCCGTCCTGGCCCTGGGTGCAAAGGCTCAGGACTCTTTGTACATCTCCCTGCTGACATGTACTCCCGGCAAGGACGCCGCCTCCGCCTTCGGGCATTCGGCTCTCAGGGTCAAAAACTCCGCAAACGGCACCGACAACGTATACAATTACGGAACCTATGACTTCCAGGAGCCGAACTTCCTGTTCAAGTTTCTCCACGGAGACCTCAACTACTACATGTCCGTCTACCCCTACGGAATATTCGTACAGTCCTACAAGAAAGAAGGACGCGGCATCACGGAGCAGCCGCTCAGCCTGACTCCGCAGCAGACGGCCGACATATATGCTTTCCTGAAAAGAAACAGAGAACGCCCCTACTATCTTTACGATTTCCTGCAGGACAACTGCGCCACACGCATCCGGGACATCTTCAACCGAGGCGGGTACAGTGTCGACGACTCTCTTACCGGACTGAGCTACAGGGACGAACTGACCAGGATGGCTGGTGAGCGCCGATGGATGATGTTCGGAATCGACCTTATATTGGGAGCTGGAATTGACCGGGAGATCACAGTGAACGAGTCAGCCTTCCTTCCCGACCGCCTTGCGGAAGTCCTGTCGGCATACTCCAACGACAGCCTCGGCGGCACCCCTCTCGCGCCCGTCTCCAAGGAGATCTCCGCTCCTGGGCAGGGCCCCGGGCGATGGGCCAGCACACTTTCCAAAGCAACCGGTCCCTTCACTGTATTCACCCTGCTCTTCGTGCTGTACCTGGTATTCTACCTCCGCAGCAGAAACAAATGGAAATTCATGAGCATATGCTCGACCATACTGTATGTCATCCTCGGCCTCGGCGGGATCATCATATGTCTTCTGTGGTTTGCCACCAACCATGTATGGACTGCGGCAAACTGGAACCTGCTGTGGATGAACCCCCTGTTTCTCATTCCGGTCCTAATGCCCGACAGTTGGGCAAAAAACCTGATTATTGACCTGCTCGCAGCGGTGGCAGGCATCGGGCTGATCTGTTCGTGGCTGCTGCCCCAGACACTTCACCCGGCATCCGCCGTCATCATCCTCCTCACTGTACTCATGGCCCTGAGCAGAAGAGCCATTTACCGCAAATACTGACACTTAACACCCAACGTTTATGATACTCGACTCAATCAAAAGCTTTGAGAAATACGTCAACCTGCACGCATCTTTCGGCAAAATACTGGAATTCATACGCAAAAACGACCTCCACACCCTCCCCGAAGGCAAGCACGTCATCGAGGAGGACAACATCTGGTGCACCATATCCACCGCCCGGTGCAAGGATGAGAGCGAGTCCCCTCTTGAGGTGCACGACTCATTCATCGACATCCACGTAGTGCTGGAAGGCACGGAGATTATAGGCTTCCGCGACAGGGCCAAATGCCTGGGCGTAAACGTAGAGTACAATGCTGAGAAAGACGTGGCCTTCCTCAAGGAAGAGCCCGAGGCCTACATCAGCTACGGGGACGACAACATGGTAATCTGCTTCCCGCAGGACTGTCACGCACCCCTTATCGGAGACGGAGAAGTACGCAAGGCAGTATTCAAGATCCGGTTCTAGACGGTCCGGGCAGTGTACCGACAAGACTCCCGTACTGTGGGCCGATACAACTCGTACATAGGTTATTTCAAAAAAACATACGGCGAGCGTCTGCAGAAAGTAGTTGTAGACGCCGGCTTTACCTGTCCCAACCGGGACGGGCTGGTCGGGACAGGCGGCTGCACGTACTGCGACAACGCCGCCTTTCACCCGGGCTACAGTACGGCCGGTATCCCCATTCACGAACAGATCGACGAGGGCATCAAGTTTCACCGGGTCCGTTACCGCAAGGCGGAGAAATTCCTGGCCTACTTCCAGCCCTACTCCAACACATACGCCCCTCTCGAAAGGCTGCGTGCCGTCTACGAAGAAGCCCTTTCCCACCCTCTCGTGGCCGGTATCGTCATCGGTACCCGGCCCGACTGCGTGGACGAAGCCAGACTGGACTACCTGGCATCGCTGGCCCGGGACCACGTGGTGGTCATCGAATACGGCATAGAGTCCGTCTATGACCGGACCCTGAAGCGCATAAACCGGGGACATTCCTTCGAGGATGCTGTACGCGCCGTGGAGATGACGGCCGCCCGGGGACTTACTCAGGGCGCACACTTCATCTTCGGGCTGCCGGGCGAATCAGTCGAAGAAATGCTGGCCTACGCACCTATTATAAATAAAATGCCGCTGCACTCGGTCAAGTTCCATCAGCTGCAGATCGTCCGCGGCACCGCCATGGAGCGGGAGTTCGCCTCGCATCCCTCCGACTTCGTGACATTCTCCCTGGATGAGTACTTAGATTTCATTGCAGACCTACTGGAGCGCCTCCGCCCGGACCTGTACATCGAGCGTTTCGCCGGAGAAGTCCCGCCCCGTTTCGTCAACTCCACTCCCTGGGGACTTCTCCGCAACACAGAGCTCATCCGCCTCCTCGAGCAGCGCCTGGAACAGCGCAATACCTTTCAAGGACGGCTTTACAAATAAAAAACTGACCCACAGAACTGCGAGTCAGTTTTTTCTATTATGAGAGGCCGGAATGCACTTATTTGCGACCGCCTCTGTCGCCGTCGCGACGGGGACCTCTGCCGCGGTCGCCTCCACGGTCACGGCCGCCGCGGCCACCGCCGTTGGAGCCTCCGTTGAGACGGGGCTTGCGCTCATGCTCCACCCATCCTTCGGGAGCGGGCAGCAGAGCCCTGCGGGAAAGCCTCATCTTGCCGGTCTTCTGGTCGATTTCGAGGAGCTTGACATCCACCTCGTCACCTACCTGGAGTACATCCTCCACCTTGTCGACCTTCTTGTAGTCGAGCTCGGAGATATGCAGCAGGCCCTCCTTACCGGGCAGAATCTCCACGAAAGCACCGAACTCGAGGATTGACACTACTTTGCCGTGGTATGTCTCACCGACCTCAGGCACAGTGGTGATGGCCTTGATGCGGGCCAGAGCGGCGTCCATGGACTCCTTGTTCTCTCCAAAGATATCGATGATGCCCTTGTCACCCTCCTCTGTGATGGTGATGGTGGTACCGGTAGTCTTCTGTATCTCCTGGATAACCTTGCCGCCGGTGCCGATAACGGCTCCGATGAACTCGGAAGGTATGGTGATCTGCACGATACGGGGAACGTTGGGACGATAGTCGGCACGGGGCTCGGAGATGGTCTTGAGCATCTCGCCCATGATGTGGGCACGGCCTTCCTTGGCCTGAGCCAGAGCCTGCTCGAGAACCTCGTAGGGCAGTCCGTCCACCTTGATGTCCATCTGCGTGGCGGTGATGCCGTCCTTGGTTCCGGTCACCTTGAAGTCCATGTCTCCGAGGTGGTCCTCATCGCCGAGGATATCGGAGAGCACCACGAACTTGCCTGTCTTCTCATCGGAGATCAGACCCATGGCGATACCGGCTACGGGCTTCTTGATCTTCACGCCGCAGTCCATCAGGGCTAAGGTACCGGCGCAGACTGTAGCCATGGAAGAAGAGCCGTTGGACTCGAGGATATCGGACACCACGCGGACAGCGTAGGGGTTCTCCTCTCCCACGGGCACTACGGGCTTGAGGGCCCTCCATGCCAGGTTGCCGTGACCGATCTCCCTGCGGCCCACACCTCTCTGGGGTTTGGCCTCACCGGTGGCGAAGGGAGGGAAGTTGTAGTGCAGCACGAACTGCTGGGTATCCTGAACCAGCACCTCGTCCAGTTCCTTCATGTCCATCTTGGTACCGAGGGTCACAGTCGACAGGGACTGAGTCTCACCGCGGGTGAAGATGGCCGAGCCGTGCGCTCCGGGCAGATAACCAACCTCGCACCAGATCGGACGGATCTGAGTAGTGCTGCGTCCGTCAAGACGCACACCCTCGTCTATGATCATGCGGCGCATGGCCTCTTTCTCCACAGCACCGTAATATCTGCTTACCATCATGGCCTTCTCCTCTCTCTCCTCTTCGGGGATGGTCTCCATGAATTCTTCCTTGAGAGCGTCGAATGCGTCCTCGCGCTCATGCTTGGCCAGACCGCTCTTGGCGATGGCGTAGCACTTGTCATAGCAGTAGTCGTGAACTGCCTTGCGAAGATCCTCGTCATTGACCTCGTGGCAGTAGGCCTTCTTCTCCACCTTGCCTACCTCCTCCATCAGTTCCTTCTGTGCACGGCACTGGCCCTTGATGGCCTCGTGGGCACACTTGATGGCCTCAAGCATCTCAGCCTCGCTCACCTCGTTCATCTCGCCCTCCACCATCATGATGTTCTCCTCAGTGGCGGCTACTATCAGGTCAATATCCGCATCCTTTACTATGTCGAATGTAGGATTGATCACAAATTCACCGCCGATACGGGCAACTCTCACCTCCGAGATGGGACCGTGCCAGGGGATATCGCTCACTGCCAGGGCTGCGGATGCTGCCAGACCCGCGTATGAATCAGGCATGTTCTGCTTGTCAGCGGAGATCAGAAGTACGTTTACAAAGACTTCTGCGTGGAAATCATCGGGGAAGAGGGGACGCAGAGCCCTGTCAACGAGCCTGGCCACCAGAATCTCGGAATCCGAGGCGCGGCCCTCCCTCTTGAGGAATCCTCCGGGATAACGGCCTGCAGCGGCATATTTCTCCTTATACTCCACCGACAGAGGCATGAAATCCACATCCTCCTTGGCGTCCTTTGCACATGTGACAGTCGCCAGTAACATGGTACCGCCGACCTTTACGACTACCGAACCGGCCGCCTGCTTGGCGAGTTTGCCGGTCTCGATCTCAACGATCGTTCCATCACCCATTGTGATGGTCTTCTTAACAATATTCATATTATCCTTCTAATTGTGTCTGCCTTTATGCGAGAGTGCCGCGGCCATCTAAGAAAAAGGGGCTGCCCAGTCTGTCTTGACAACCCCGTTTCTCTTACGAAGCCAAAGCGCTTACTTACGTAAACCGAGCGCTTTGACAATCTCCCTGTATCTCTCAATATCCTTGGCCTTCAGGTAGTCGAGGAGGCGGCGCCTCTTACCTACAAGACGGAGCAGGGCACGCTGGGTGCCGAAGTCCTTCTTGTTGTTGCGAAGGTGTTCTGTCAGATGAGCGATACGGTAGGAAAATAGAGCAATCTGACTCTCTGCCGAGCCGGTGTCCGTATTAGACTTCCCGTATTTAGCGAAAATCTCCTGCTTCTTGTCTGCTGCAAGATACTCTGCCATAAACCTTTAAATTAATAAATCAGTTAAACTTATAATTCTTCCCCAAAATCGGGGTTGCAAAGATATGTAATTAAAATCAAATTATACTACTTTTGCATACAAATTTTTCCTCAACGACAAAACTATGTTCCGGACAAATTCCCAGAAAGTCATCACAGTTCCCGGAATCGGAGAAGTCCTCATGCTCAGAAAAGCCGGAGCACGAAGACTGCGTATCAGCGTATCGCCCAGACGTGGAGTGACAGTGACCGTACCATGGCCGGTACCCTATGCCGCAGCAGAAAGATTTCTCATGTCCAAAGTCCAATGGATAAGGAACGTCCTGCAAAAACAGGCACTCAGGCAGCAGCATGCGGAAGCAGAAGGCCGGACGGCAGGTGTTCCGGACGACCCGGTCGCTCTCGAACGGATGCGGGAAGAGGCCCGCGCTGTACTGACGCCGAAATTGAGGGAAGCCGCAGCAAGATACGGATTTCCCTTCAAGGGCCGCATGGCCGTCAAAAACAACGTCTCCAACTGGGGATCCTGCTCATCGAAGGGCAATATCAACCTCAACATGCGCCTGATTCTCCTCCCGGAGCACCTGCAGGACTACGTCATCCTGCACGAGCTATGCCACCTCCGTTACCCGGACCACGGCCCCGGATTCCACGCCCTGCTGGACTCCCTGCTCGGCGGTCGTGAAACAGCACTCAGCCGTGAACTTCACGACTGGCGCATAATATGATTTCCTGATACCGGCCTCCAGTGTCAGAAGCGGTAACCGATACCCGCGGTGAGTCCCCCGTAGAGGGTTCCCCACTCTATACGGCCGTAAAGATTCCGCCCCACGGTAAGTCCGACCAGACAGATATCCGGCGTAAAACGGGTAGTTGTCACATAGGTCTCTGAATCCGCCACATCCTGCGACAGAAGATTCGTCCTGCATACACCCACTCCGGCACCCACACTGGAGTACATCCGCACCCACTTGCGGTTCAGCCAATAAAACTTGACCTTGGCGGTCACTGTTGTCAGGTGAGTGTTCTCCGTCCACAGATACTGCCCGGAATCCATATCCTCCATGGGCCGCGAGCAGCCGGAATAATTGACTGCCACACCGACATTAAGCCAGCTGAGGACATTATACCCGTATTCAGCCCGGAGATTCGGGATGAATCTGTCCCCTCCCGCCGCATTGGCGTTCACCCGGTCGGCCGGCTCATTGCCATCAATGCGGTCAATTATATCACCTGCCCAATTATTTAACCACAATACCCCCCTGTTCATATCCGCCATATAGGCCAGAGCATATGCTGTCGGGAATCCCACACTGACATCCACTTCATGTGTTCCGGTGTAATCCACCCACTTGGGATGTTTGCCCTTAGACTGTCCGTACAGAGGCATGGAAGCGAGAACTGCTGCAATCACCAGTGCAAGTGTGTAAATCTTTCTCATAACGTTAAAATTTTAGTCAATTAGCTATGGCAAAGCTAAAAAAAAAAATCAATAAGCCAAATTAAATCCTATATTTGCATACGGAAAAGAGGGGTGCCTCCCGTATGGCCGCACGGTCGCGGAGGCTGAGATTACACCCGTCGAACCTGATACGGTCAGTACCGTCGTAGGGACTTTTCGAGTGCAAGGCTCTTCCGCCGCGCATCCGCGGCATCTCTCCGTTCCGGATAATTTTTTAGAAATGAGCTTTCAAGTACAATTCATCACCCACTTTACGGAGACCCTCTCCTACCTCGACTCCGTGCGCATCGCCCTCGAAGGCGGATGCCGCTGGATACAGCTGCGCATGAAGGATGCCCCGGAGGATGAGGTCCGTGCCGCTGCCGGAAAGGCCCTGCCCCTGTGCAGGCAGTACGGGGCCGTCCTGATTCTCGATGACCGCGTGGAACTGGTACGTGAGTGCGGAGCGGACGGCGTCCATCTGGGACTGACCGACATGCCGGTGGCTGAAGCCAGGAGGATCTTACACCGGGGACAATTCATCATCGGAGGCACCGCCAATACTCTGGAGGACATCCGTATGCACGCTGCTTCAGGAGCGGACTACATCGGCTGCGGCCCGTTCCGCTTCACCACTACCAAGGACCCCGCCAGGCTGGCCCCGACCCTGGGACTCGAAGGCTACAGGAGCCTCATGGACGGAATGCGCCGCGAGGGCCTGGCCCTACCGGTCGTGGGCATCGGAGGCGTGACGGCGGAGGACATGCCGGCCCTGGCGGAGGCAGGACTCAGCGGCATTGCCCTGAGCGGCAGCATCCTGAGGGCGGAGGACCCGGTGGCGGAGATGCGGAGGGTGATGGACATCGCCGCCTCCATTGCATCGGACTGAAATATATTTTAGAGAAATATGAATAACAACAACATCAGAATCACCTACCCGGACTCGGAGAAAGTCTACATGCAGGGCTCGCTCCATCCGGACGTAAGAGTGGGCATGAGGAAAGTGAGCCTCACCCCCACAGTGACCGTCAAGGACGGAAAGAAAATCATGACGGAGAATCCTCCCGTCTACCTCTACGACACCAGCGGGCCGTACAGCGACCCTGCGGCAGACATCGACCTGCGGCGCGGTCTGCCCAGGATCCGCGAAAAGTGGATACTGGAACGGGAGGTGGAACAGCTGCCTGAGGTAACCTCGGAATACGGCCGGGAACGGTTGGCCGACAAGTCCCTGGACCACCTGCGCTTCGAGCACATCCGCCTGCCCTACCGGGCCAGGAAGGGCTCGCAGATTACCCAGATGTACTTCGCCAAGCAGGGCATCGTAACTCCCGAGATGGAGTACGTGGCCATCCGCGAGAACATGAACTGCAAGGCCCTGGGTATCGAGACCCATATCACCCCCGAATTCGTGCGCGACGAGATAGCAGCCGGACGGGCAGCCCTGCCGGCCAACATCAACCACCCTGAGGCCGAGCCCATGATCATCGGCCGCAACTTCCTGGTGAAGATCAACACCAACATCGGCAACTCCGCCACCACCTCCACCATAGAAGAGGAGGTCGAGAAGGCCGTCTGGAGCTGCAAGTGGGGCGGAGACACCCTCATGGACCTCTCGACCGGAGACAACATCCACGAGACCCGCGAGTGGATCATCCGCAACTGCCCCGTGCCCGTGGGCACCGTGCCCATGTACCAGGCCATGGAGAAGGTGCGCGGCAGGGCCGAGAAACTGACCTGGGAGCTGTTCCGCGACACGCTGATAGAGCAGTGCGAACAGGGTGTGGACTATTTCACCATACACTGCGGCATCCGCCTGAAGAACGTGCATCTGGCCGACAGCCGTCTGTGCGGCATGGTCAGCCGCGGCGGCAGCATCATCGCCTCGTGGTGCCTTGCGCACAATAGGGAGAGCTTCCTCTACGAGCATTTTGACGACATCTGCGACATCTGCGCCCAGTACGACGTGGCCCTGTCGCTCGGTGACGGTCTGCGTCCCGGAGCCATCCGCGATGCCAACGACGCGGCCCAGTTCGCCGAGCTGGACACCATGGGCGAGCTGGTGGAGAGGGCCTGGGCCAGGAACGTGCAGGCCTTCATCGAGGGCCCTGGCCACGTACCTATGCACAGGATAGCCGAGAACATGGAGCGTCAGATCGAGAAGTGCCACAACGCACCTTTCTATACCCTCGGCCCTATCGTGACCGACATAGCCCCCGGCTACGACCACATCACCAGCGCGATAGGTGCCGCCCAGATAGGCTGGCTCGGCACCGCCATGCTCTGCTACGTGACTCCAAAGGAGCACCTGGCCCTGCCCAAAAAAGAGGATGTGCGTATCGGGGTCGTCACCTACAAGATCGCAGCCCACGCCGCCGACCTGGCGAAAGGCCATCCCGGAGCCCAGGTAAGGGACGATGCCCTGAGCAAGGCCCGCTTCGAGTTCCGCTGGAAAGACCAGTTCAACCTCAGCCTCGACCCCGAACGGGCCCTCGAGTACTACAAGGAGGCCAACCACGTGGGCGGCAAGTACTGCACCATGTGCGGCCCCAACTTCTGCGCCATGCGCATCAGCAGCCAGCTGAGAGACTGCGGTGTCTCCACCGAAGGCGAGGAAGTATCACAGAATCAAACAATTTAAATCCATAAAACAATGATTGAGACAAAAGTATCCAGAGGTATCATCAGTACCTATTTCGACAAACTCCAGGACTGCCTCGAGCTGGACGCCGCCATCGTGGGCGGAGGTCCCTCGGGAATTGTAGCCGCATACTATATGGCCAAGGCCGGGCTCAAGGTAGCCCAGTTCGACCGCAAGCTGGCCCCCGGCGGAGGAATGTGGGGAGGAGCCATGATGTTCAACCAGATCGTAATCCAGGAAGAAGCCATGCACATCGTGCGCGACTTCGAGATCAACCACACTCCCTACGGAGACGGCCTCTACACCATGGACTCGGTCGAGAGCACCTCTTCACTGCTATATCACGCCGTACACGCCGGGGCCCGCATCTTCAACTGCTACTCAGTAGAGGACGTAATCTTCAAGGACGGCAAGGTCAGCGGAGTGGTGGTCAACTGGACTCCCGTACTCCGCGAGGGCCTGCACGTGGACCCGCTGAACATCCTGGCCAAGGTCGTAGTCGACGGTACCGGCCATGACAGTGAGATAGCCGCCACCATCGCCCGTAAGAACGGCATCCGACTGGCCACCGAGACCGGCGGAGTCATCGGAGAGCGCTCCCTCGACGTAACTTCCGGAGAACAGGAAGTCGTAAACGGCACCAAGGAGATCTACCCCGGCCTCTACGTCTGCGGCATGGCCGCCTCCGCCGTCTCCGGCACACCCCGCATGGGACCTATCTTCGGCGGTATGCTCCTCTCCGGCAAGAAAGCCGCCGATGAGATCATAGCCCGTCTTAAGAAGTAACCTAGAGTTTTATACAGAAAAATCCCGGAACAGATTCAGTGTCTGCTCCGGGATTTATAGTTACATCCACACTACTGGAGAGCAGCCATTTCCTCTGGAGTGAGGCCCGTGACTCTGGCGATTATCTCGTCGGCGATACCTTCTGCCTTCATACCCCGGGCATTCTTGATCCGCTCTTCATTCATGCCTTCTTTCCGGCCTTCTTTACGGCCTTCTTTACGGCCTTCTTTACGGCCTTCCTCCAGACCTTCTTTACGACCTTCTTTACGACCTCGTCTCAATCCTTCCTTTCTGGAACTGGATATCTGCATCCTCGCCGTACTTACCATATCCCAGAAGCGGTCATAACCGAGAAGCTGGGCCTCTGAAAAAGCCGAAACCTCCAGCTGCACTACAGCCTTGTTGATTACGGGATTGTTCGTAAGCTCCTCCGGCACGGCCCGCGTATTCCCGTTGATCTCCGTCAGATAACGCAGCCACAGCACCTGCATCTTCTTGTCTCCATAGTTCTTAGGCCTGAACTTCGGCAGCTCGATAAAGATAAAGCGGAGCCCCTCTATCACCTCGTTGGTCCCGGCTATCTCCACTATACGGTAATCATGATAATAGTCCTCGCTGTCCGAGTAAACGTCGTTCACCATATTCAACGAATATACCGGATGCAGCAAATCATAGTCCTTCCCGCACTCCAGCTGGCTCACGTATGCCTTTGAGGCATTGAACAGCACCCGCTGCTTGTACTCGGAAGTCCACATCATCTGCATCTCCACTATGAACTGGCGGCCCAGCGAGTCCCTGCACCGGACATCGACGATACTGTCCTTCCTAAGAGGATTAAGCGGCACAAGCTCCGGATTAAGATACTCCACGCTCTTGATTTTCTCGTCCTCACTCTCAAACGGCAGCATGGAATTCAGAAAACTTATCACCAAATCCTCATGCTCTCCGAACACTTTCTTGAAAGTAAGATCAGCTTTCGGGTCTAAATACTTCGTATACATATCTCTTTAAGTTTTCTGCCGCAAATATAGTAATTCCTGTATATTAAGGTGATAACGAAACGATTATATTCGTTTAAAACCGTTTACGTCCGCCTGCTCAGCCGGCACGAGGCACCTGAGCCTGGAGACCAGAGCATCCAGGTCAGTATTGATACGATACTGTTCCCAGAGATATCCCAGCACAGCCGCGCCGCCGAAACCGGCATCCCGCACCAAAGGCACGTTATCCGGACAGACTCCCCCCAGAGCGAAGACCATCGTCCAGTCAACCTGTGTACAATCAGCTGCTCGTGGAATAACTCCACCGGACAATTCTCTTCTGCACCGCAGCTCTTCCTCAGAGTCTGCTGCAACACTCTGCCCGGCACTCCGACGGCTGATTTCCTCCAGCGGGAACTGCGAGCGGTAGCCCTGCTTCGATATGCTGTCGAACACAGGACTTAAAAACATGTAGTCACACTGTCCAGCATATCTTCCCAGCTCCTCAAATGAATGACAGGAACGGCTGACCTGTCCGGTGAATCCACGGGGAAACAGAGGATTACGACTGCTGAGATGCACCCCGCCTATACCGAGGTCCAGCGCCAGCTCATGATGGTCATGCAGGGAAATATACCGGTGATACCGCTCAGGGAAAGCCTCCAGCAGCCGCATCATACTCCGGACATCACTGCCGGGCTTGCGGACATGCACCCTCCACGCCCCGGCATCCAGCAGGGCGGCAAGCGCCTCCGCCTCACGGGGCAAAAATTCTGAATCGGTAATGACTACTATCCTCATCTGTAGAAATGCCTTAAGGGCCCGTGTCCGTGGCCTATTCTAAGAGTGGAAGCTGCCGCTATGGCGTTATGGACATACGCAACTGCGGTATGGACTGCCTCACGGACAGGATGTCCGGCTCCTAGAAAAGTAGCTATCGCCGAGGAGAGAGTGCAGCCCGTACCGTGCAGATTGTTTGTCAGAATCCGCTCGGACGCGATATGAACCAATCCGTTGAGATCACAGAGGACATCCGTGGACTCGGAGACAATACAAGGGGCATCCTCACCGGCGGCGGCGGGAAGATCTCCGCCTTTAATCAGAAAAGCACAGCCATAACGGTCCCTGAGCTGCACTGCGGCCCTGTCCATGTCCTCCACAGACCGTATCCGGAAGCCGGCCAGACGGGAGGCCTCGTCGATATTTGGAGTCACGATATATGAGCGGTGGAAAATCTTGGTACACAACGCATCCACCGCCTCCGGCATAGTCAGCGGGTCCTTACTGGTCGAGACCATGACCGGATCAGTCACCACATACAGCACCGGATGGACGGCAAGCTGCCCGGCAATAGCCTCCACTATCGGCACCGTTCCCGTCATCCCGATCTTGACTGCATCCACAGCCAGGTCGGACATCACTGCATCTATCTGCGCTGCGACAAGCTCCGGCTTCATATACTCCACTTCGGAAACGCCGACAGTATTCTGCACGGTAACAGCCGTTATAGCCGTAGCCGCATAACCTCCGCAGGCCGATATTGCCTTGATATCGGCCTGAATACCGGCACCTCCCGACGGATCGGACCCGGCGATTGACAATACGATAGGATAATCTTTCATTCTAATGACAGAAATGTTCGGAATTAAAAATGGGGCGGACCGTCCAATCCACCCCATTAACTCTATTAAATATTATCTGTACGTACCTCAGACTGTTATGACGCATATTCACTACCAGACGTTGAGAGGACGACCTGCCACGAGTGCATGAGCCGCATTCTTAACCTTCTCTATAACAGCCTCATTCTCAACATCAGAAAGAACCTCGTCTATAAGTTCTACGATGGCCTCCATGTCTTTTTCCACCAGACCTCTGGATGTGATGGCCGGTGTTCCTACGCGGATGCCTGAAGTAGTGAAGGGAGTACGGCTGTCGAACGGCACCATGTTCTTGTTGACGGTGATATCGGCACGTACGAGAGTCTTCTCTGCCACCTTTCCTGTCAGATCGGGGAACTTGGTGCGGAGGTCTATCAGCATCAGGTGGTTGTCAGTACCGCCGGACACAATCTTATAGCCTCTGTCGATAAATGCCTTGGCCATCGCTGCGGCATTCTTCTTGACCTGGAGCTGATACTCCTTGAACTCGGGCTGCAGAGCCTCATAGAAAGCAACTGCCTTCGCACCGATGCAATGCTCGAGCGGACCTCCCTGGATACCGGGGAACACGGCCGAGTTAATCAGCTGGGACATCATCTTGATCTGACCTTTGGGAGTCTTGAGGCCCCAGGGATTCTCGAAGTCCTTACCGATGATGATGGCACCGCCACGTGGACCACGGAGGGTCTTGTGGGTAGTGGTGGTAACGATGTGGGCATACTTTACAGGGTTGTCCAGCAGACCTGCTGCGATAAGACCGGCAGGATGGGCCATGTCGACCATAAAGATAGCACCTACTTCATCTGCAATCTCACGCATCCTCTTCCAGTCCCACTCTCTGGAGTAAGCTGATGCACCGCCGACAATCAGTTTGGGCCTGTGCTCGAGGGCAGCCTTCTCCATCTGGTCATAATCCACGCGTCCTGTCTCCTCGTTGAGCTTGTATGCTACGGGATGATAGTTGATACCGGACATATTGACGGGCGAACCGTGAGTAAGGTGTCCGCCGTGAGCAAGGTCGAGCCCCATGAAAGTATCGCCGGGCTTGAGGCAGGCCATGAATACGGCCATGTTGGCCTGAGCTCCGGAATGAGGCTGCACATTGGCAAACTCAGCGCCGTAAAGCTCTTTGAGACGGTCTATAGCCAGCTGCTCCACCTGGTCCACCACCTCGCAGCCGCCGTAGTAGCGGGCTCCGGGATAGCCTTCAGCATACTTGTTGGTCAGGCAAGAGCCGAGAGCGGCCAGAACATTGTCACTGACAAAGTTTTCAGAAGCGATGAGCTCGATGCCGTGAAGCTGTCGGTTCTCCTCCTTCTTGATAAGTTCGGAAATTTGAAGATCCTGTTTCATAATATGATATTTGTAAATATTCTCCTCGCTATATACCCGCAAAAGTATACAGAAAATTTTCCATTCGCAAAAATTTCTTATATAGAATTTTACCTTAGAGGGCGACTATCAGGGAAAGATTGACTCCAGTATATGCCGGTGTCATACGGCACACACCGCCAGAGCACAGATACCCCTCCTTGAAGCGCCCGAAGTTGATGGCAGCCCGCACCTTTGAATAGGAATAGCTGACACTGCCGTTGATGTAATGAGTCCCGCTGTCTCCGTAATTCCACATATCCTGCACAGAAACGCTCCAACGGGGAGCGAAGCTGTACTCCAGGAGAGCAGCCGCCCAGTTCTTCTTGTCCTGCCTGGTCCAGAGATGCTGCAGCTCCAGCCGGAGAGAGTTCTTGCGGTCAAATTTGTAGGTCATGTCCGCCACGACCGTATGAGACTTCCAGATGGAAGAAGGATCATCCGATGCGGGAGCATGATTGTATGTCTGCCAGCTGTAGAAAAGAATCAGCTTGAAATCGCTGCCGAACCACCGCTCAGCATCCACTGTCAGATCCCTGAAAAGGAGCTTGCTGGACGAGCTGCCTGAAGCATAGTCGTAGACATCGCCATAATACGTAGAGAAATTGGCGTGAATCTTCATTCCTTTCTTGCCGCCCACGGCAGTACCCCTTCGGAAATTATAGTACAGGTCAGCCTGACCTCCGATCTCGTCGGACTGGCTGGTATAGGGATTGAGCGTGGCGAGAGAGTAGGTATGCTGCTGGGTAAGGGCCGGGACATAGTTGATGTAGGTGCTCAGGTCATTGATGGTGCGGGACGCCTGGAGGAAGGGGTTGTGCAGTTTGCGGAATGAGAGCAGGGCCCCGAAACCGTAACCGGTATACCCCAGATCGACCTGAAACGCCTCGCTCCGGGTAGTGTCCATAGCGTTGTAATTGCCCGGGTCACTTTTACGGCTGACATATTCTCCGCCCAGATGAAAACCGGCATATCCCAGAGAAGTTCTGGCGGAATAACCGAAAGTATGCGGCGTAACTCCGGGAAGCTCAATCTCGACCGCCTCATATTTATCCAGGACACTGCCTTCCACCGCCCAGTCAAAATTGTTCCAGCCCGCAGCGCGGGAAATGGACAGGGACATATCGGCTCCGGCGACAAAAGCTCCGGTATATTCCTTTATTGCCCTTGTACGTCCGTATAGAGCCTTGACTGTCAGGAAGTCTCCGAAAGTATAGCCGGCCTTCACACCCTGTACGGCATTGTTGATGCCCAGCGTCCGGTCCTCGTAGGTACGGAACAGCAGACCGCTGCCGAACTGTTCGTATAGACTGCCCAGGCGTACGTCCCAGCCGTCCGCGCTGTAGCCGGCATAGATGTCATAGCGGGTAAAAAGCTCTGCCTGCATGTCCGTAGCAGAAAAATAACCGAGAAGAGGCGGCAGATAGCCTTCAAGCTGCATACCGGCATAGAATCCTCTCCAGGCATAGTCCATCTTGAGATAGTTGTTGGAGCCTATTCTCCCTTCAGGAGCCATGGCCCCTGTTTTCTCATCATTGAAGTAGAATGTCGTATTGGTCTCCAGTCCTGCGGAGAAAGTGCCTCTGTCATTCTGGGCAAAGGCACCCGCCGTCAGGGCCAGAAGACCTACCGCGAGAGTAAATCTTCTAAGCATAGGTTTCTATTGAAGTTTTAAAATCTGTTCGAACAGCTCTTCCTCACTGCCGGGAGTATAACCGGTGTGGGTATACACTACATTGCCCTCCCTGTCCAGGACGAATACAGTCGGCTGCGTCTGCACGTTCATCGCCCGCTTGAGGTCACCGTTCTCATCCAGGAGGATGGTAAAATCCGTCCAGCCGCGGCCGTTGACCATAGGCTTCACCTTCGAACTGGAACGGGAATCATCAGTAGATACAGCCACGACCTTGAACTCCGCCTCCTCGATCCAGTCCACATAGGCGTCATTGATGGCACCGAGCTCCTGGAGGCAGGGCTTGCAGGTGGTGTACCAGAATGAGAGTATCACGGGGACACCGTCTTCCATAATGGACTGCACGTTGATATTGTCCCCGTCGATATTCTTGACCTCGATACCGGGAAGGACCTTCTGCCCCCACAGCATTACCGGCATGAGACAGGCTGCCGCAAATAGAACAAAACGTTTCATATTCATCAAATTATTTAAGAATCAGACATCAGTTTTCGTACTCAAAGTCCACTTCGGAATTGACGGGGATGTCCACCACGTTGTCCACCACTTTGTCCAAACCGCTGCTGTAAATTACCGAGCTGGTGAATTCTCCGCTCCGGTACAGTACTGCCAGGACATGCAGGTTCCCCGCATCCTTCACGTAACTGGGAACAGGACATGAATAAGAGACACTTGTCACCTCATTCGCGGTCAAAGACACAGGTTCCCCGCCGGCCTCCGTCAGCTCTTCCCTTATCACGTCGTTGTTGGGATAGGTGCTGCCTGCCGCGCATCCTGAGTACAGAAGGCCGTCCTCCAGCAGATATACGCGGATACTGTAGTCCGCCGTCTCGGTCGACGCTATGTCGAGAAACACATCCAGTATCCCGTCAGACTCAATCACCCTGCCGGCTATGCCTGTATGGGCAGGAAGGGAGGTCAAGGCCTCATCGTTAAGAGCCACATAGGTATCCGGGGGGTAAGCGCCCTCCAGGACACCATAATTGTTCCACAGGACGAAGGGTATTCCTCCGCCCGCAATCCCTGCATAATACAGCTCATTGTAAGCCTTATCTGCCCCGGACCACTCGGACAGGCCGCCACCGTTGGAAGACAGCATGTACGCACCGATCTCCATCCTGTCGGGAACATTATTCATTGCCTCATGAATATATTCGTTGGCAATATAGCAGGGGCCGCACCATGTAGCCGAGAACTTGGCGATGAACGAGCGCCTGAAGAAAGAGCGGGAAAAATCAGCATCCCCCACCTTCAGCTGAGTTATGACAATCTCGGAATCCGTAACCCCTGGAGCATTTACGACCACCCTTCCCTCACGCATTTCTCCATCATTGGAGGCCACATCCAGCAGCAGAGTGTATTCCTTGGTCCTGGAATATATTTTCTCTTCCTGGACAATCAGGACGGAGTCTTCTTCCAGATCCACTATTGTTATCCAGTCGGCTTCAGACTTTATCTCGAAATCCACGTTGGACCAGAAAGAAACAGTCAGCTCTTCCCCTCCGCCGCCTACCGTCAGGTCCGTATCGGCTAAAGTCATGCTGGGATATACATCCTGTACTACACTGCATTTAACACTCACGCTGTCGGATGCGACGATAAATGTACCGACCCGCTCCTTTGCATCATAATTGACCTCCATTGCCGTAACCGTCAGTTCTATGGTACCGGCCGCTCCGGAGGCAGGCGTCACGTCCAGCCAGGAACTGTTTGAGGATGCCGTCCAGTCCGAAGCCATCTCAAGCGTCACTGTGGCAGTTGCGTTTTCCTCATTGCTCAGAAATGTCACAGGCCCCGTCACCTCCTCTATCGAGGGTTTCTGGTCATTGTCTCCCTCATTACCGTCTCCGCCGCCCTCCGGCCCGTTCTTTTCACAGGATGCGATTGCGGTCATCATACCCGCCAGGCAGGTGAGACCGAAAATAAGTTTTCTAAAATCAGTCATGTGCATAAAAGTTTCTTGTTTTGAATTTGCATTATAATTTTTTACTGTAATTTTCCAGACCTTCCTCGAGGAACCGTATGAAAGCATCGATGTCCAGATCATAGCTGCGGGGCTCGGCCAGCAGCTCCCCGTCACGTCCCTCCAGGACATAACATGGCTGGGCGTTGACTCCGTAACGGGTATAGGCTATGTAAGAGTTGATCTTGCCTATGTGCTGCAGCGTCCTGTCACCGGCCGTAATCCAGTCGCTCTCATCGGCCGGTTTCTTGTCATCGCAGTAGAGCGCGACTATGACATAGTCATTGCGGAGTATGTCCAGCACCCGGGGATCGGACCATACACGGTTCTCCATCTCGCGGCAGTTGACGCAGCCGTGTCCCGTAAAGTCGATGAACAGGGGCTTGTCCACGCTCTCGGCATATGCCCTGGCCTCCTCAAGCTCGAAGAAGCCCTGCAGGTTGTGCGGCAGATGCAGGAAATCACTGTATTTGGGAGTCCTGCCGCCCAGTGGATCCTGCACTGCAGCTGTCCCCGCCGTACCGCCTGTGACGATTACAGGAGCCTCGTCTCCGAGGATGAAGTCCTGCGTCGTGAGCGGAGGCAGATACCCGGACAGTGCCTTTAGCGGAGCACCCCACATACCGGGAATCATGTACACCACGAAGGAGAACACCGCTATCACCAGTGTCAGACGTCCCACCCCGATATGCTTGACCTCATCGTCGTGCGCG
The DNA here is from genome assembly GCA_018712545.1 of Candidatus Coprenecus merdigallinarum. Classification (GTDB taxonomy): domain Bacteria; phylum Bacteroidota; class Bacteroidia; order Bacteroidales; family UBA932; genus Coprenecus; species Coprenecus merdigallinarum. Next base: position 55,678 of record DVGV01000061.1, read on the forward strand.
AAACGGATCTTGCCCAGCAGATAGAATCCCAGCAAAGTGAAGACTACAATCCATATGGCCAGATAGACCTCCCTGTCCAGAAGGCCCCAGTGATAGGTCTGGTCAGCCGTCGACAGAAACTTGAAACCGAGAGCTACCTCTATGAAGGCGATGACCACCTTCACGCTGTTGAGCCAGCCGCCGCTCCTGGGCAGTTTCCTGAGTATCGACGGAAAGAGGGCAAATATGGTGAAAGGCAGTGCGAATGCCACCGAAAACGCCAGCATGGTGACAATGGGATCCCAGAACTCTCCCTGAGTGGACTTGATCAGCACTCCGCCCACGATGGGTCCTGTACAGGAGAAGGATACCAGCACAAGGGTCAGGGCAAGGAAGAATATGCCGCCGACACCCTTGGTGTCGGCCTTGGAATCGGACTTATTGACCAGCCTCGAAGGCATGGTAATCTCGAATGCTCCGAAAAACGAGGCTGCGAAAATCATGAAAACGACGAAGAATATGATATTTGGCAGCCAGTGCGTGGACAGCCAGTTGAAGATGTCCGCCGTCACCGCATCACCTCCCACTATCCTTGTAAGCAGAATAATCACCGCAACAGGCAGGGTATAGAGGGCCACAATGAAAAAGCCGTACAGGGCTGCCCGCATCCGGCCTCGGGCAGGGCCGCCATCGCCCTTGAGAAAATATGACACGGTCATCGGAACCATGGGGAACACACAGGGCGTCAGCAGAGCTGCGAACCCCCAGGCAATGGCCTCAAGAATCAGCGCCCACAGGCTCTTGCCTCCGCCCTCACCTGCTCCGGGAAAGGCTGCCGCGGAATCATCCGGGAGCCCGATCACGAACTCCCGGTCAGCCAGCGGCAGGCAGTTCGTATCATCGCATGCCATCCACTCCACATACACATTCAGGACTGCATCCTTTTTCTTCAGACGGATATCCTGAGAGAATGTCACGCTGTCCTCAAAATATCCGACATCCATCATATAGATATCATCGTAATACCGGAACGGCTCGGCGGAGATGAGCATCTCCCCTTCTTTTACCGCCCTCTTAGGATCGGCGATATTGAACTGGACGATAGTGGCATTAGGCCCGAACTCTGTTCTGAGAGTATCGTATATATGCCATGCGGAGTCTATGACGGCCGTCACGGATACACGGTACAATCTGTCTCCCAACTGCTTGACATCTGTCCTCCAATGCGCGTGCTGCTCCTGTGCTGAAACAACAGAGACCGACACCAGGACAGAAAGAAAAAACGACAATAACTTTCTCATAAGTCAATTCAAACCACAAAGGTAAATTTTGTTTTTCTATTTAACAAAGCCTATCTGTCTGATGCATTAAATTTAATACTTTTGCACCTCATCTTTTTAAGACCGAAGACATGTTTAGGAAATTATTGAACAGCGAGCTCGGACGTCCCGCCGTCGAGGAATACAAATCTCTCCCCAAAAGTCCTGTAACCGTGATTCTGGACAATGTAAGGAGCCGGCACAACATCGGCTCTGCCTTCCGCACCTGCGATGCCTTCCGGGCCTCCGGCATTGTCCTCTGCGGCATCAGCTCCACACCCCCCTCCCCCGAGATACACAAATCAGCCCTTGGCGCAGAGTTCTCAGTAGACTGGTCATACCGCGAAAGCACGGTGGAAGCCGTACGGGAGCTCAAGGAACGGGGATACATCCTGATAGGTGTCGAGCAGACCGAGGATTCAGTCTCCACCGACAGTTTCCTCAACGGAACAAAAAAGCTGGATCCGGACAGAAAATATGCCGTAATCTTCGGAAACGAAGTTCACGGCATATCCCAGGAGGCTGTGGACCTGTGCGACTGGACTCTTGAAATCCCTCAGTGGGGCACCAAGCACTCCCTGAATGTCTCGGTTGCCATAGGAATAGTCCTGTACGTCCTTACTCCCCGCTAGGGGTTCATCAGATCGACATTCACAAAATGCAGGATGTCGTATATGGATTCGACAGCAGCTGCCGCCGGCCCTTCGGGATCTATCAGCTTAGCCCTGTTGTAGGCATTGATGGCATCACCCCACAGCTCGTGCCTGCGGTAGATGCCTCCCAGAAGAAACCATGCCTGCGAGTTGTCCGGCTCAGCGGCCAGCAGTGTCTCAAGCTGACTCAGCGCATCGTCAAGATGCCCTGCCGCTACCAGTTTTTCTATATCCGTTACTGTCACCATCTCTATACCAGTCCACTGAATCCCATAAAGGCCATTGCCAGAATACCTGCCGTAATCAGTGCGATAGGGGTCCCTTTGAAGGCATTGGGGACGCCTATCAGCTCCATCTGCTCACGGATACCTGCGAAGAGTACCATTGCCACACCGAAACCTAGGGCACTTGAGGCTGCATAGACCACGGTCTCGCCGAGATTGAGCAGATGGGCCTCGCCTCCGAAGGTAAACTCCTTTGTCACCACGTTGATGGCCACGCCGAGTACGGTACAGTTGGTGGTAATCAAGGGCAGGAAGATACCCAGGGCCTGATAAAGCGAAGGCGATATCTTCTTGAGGATAATCTCGACCATCTGCACCAGGGCCGCTATGACCAGGATGAAGACTATGGTCATCATGAACTCTATTCCGAGAGGCACCAGCACATAGTAGTGCAGCAGGTAGGTCACCAGGGTCGAGAGTGTGATCACGAAGACCACGGCGGCCGACATTCCGGTGGCAGTGCTGACCTTGTTGGAGACACCGAGGAAAGGACAGATTCCGAGGAACTGCGACAGTACGATATTGTTGACGAATATCGCCGATATGATAATTATCAGATATTCCATAACGATTAAGCCTTTTTGTTAATAAGTTTCCTGAAGATCACCATGAGATATCCCAGCACCAGGAATCCTCCGGGAGCCAGGACGAACGCCAGCATGCCGTCGCCCTCACCGAGTTTCATACCGAAGAGGGAGAGGCTGCCCAGCAGCTCGCGGACCAGTCCGATGAAGGTAAGGGCCAGGGTAAATCCGAGTCCGATACCGATACCGTCGAGAGCGGAATCTCCCGGAGTGTTCTTGTTGGCGAAGGCCTCGGCACGGCCGAGGATGATACAGTTCACCACGATAAGGGGGATGAACAGACCCAGAGCCGCATAGAGGTCGGGCACGTATGCCTGCATCAGCAGCTGGAGCACCGTTACGAAAGATGCTATGATCACGATATAGGCAGGTATCCTGACCTTATCGGGAATCATCTTGGCCAGCAGGGAGATGAATACATTGGAGAGAATCAGGACAAAAGTCGTGGCCAGTCCCATTCCCATACCGTTGATCGCGGAAGTGGTGGTGCCGATGGTGGGACACATACCGAGCACGAGGACGAAGGTGGGGTTGTCCTTTATGATGCCGTTGGTTATAATTCTCAGTTTACTCATATTCCGCAACTATTTAGAGTTTACTACTTTCTGAAATGCCCTCCAGGCCCTGTCCACGGCATCGCAGTAGGCCCTGGAGGTGATGGTGGAGGCAGTGATGGCGTCCACCTCTCCTCCGTCCTTGGTCACTGCCAGGCGGAAGGACGCGGGGTTCTTGCCCACGAACTGGGAATAGAAGGAGGGCTCGGTCATCTTGGCACCCAGACCGGGAGTCTCGGCGTGGGAAATGACTGAGGTACCGGTGATGTTGCCGTCCATGTCGAATCCGACCATGATGTTGATCGTGCCGCTGAAGCCCTTCGATGTGAAGGACTCTATGGCGTATCCGACAGTCTCTCCGCCTTTTTTGGCGGGATAAACGGTGATTGCGTCGCCGTCCAGCTCGATTGAGAGGCTTTCGGCAGAGGGTTCGTTGTCGAACTCGGGCGTTACTAAGGCTATGGCGTTGTTGGTCTTCTTGACCACCTCCTGGTTGATCTTGTCGAGGGTCAGCACATACACGCCTCCGAGGAGGGCCGAGCAGGCCAGACACACCAGGAAGAGGCAAAGAGCCATGCTGCGGAGTGTGGATTCTTTAGGCATGTTTTACCTCCTTCCCGAACCTTGCGGGCTTTATGTATTTGTTGAGCAGTGGAACTATCGAGTTCATGATCAGTATCGCGAAGGACACACCTTCGGGATAGGATCCGAAATAGCGGATGAGCACCGTGAGCACTCCGATACCGATACCGTAGATGACCATACCCTTGGGCGCCATCGGAGAGGTCACATAGTCTGTGGCCATGAAGATGGAGCCGAGAAGGAGGCCACCGGTGAGGATGTTGAACAGAGGATCGGTGTACTGCTCAGGGTTGATGAGCCAGAAGATGCCGGACATCACGGCCACAGTCAGGATGATGGCGACGGGAATATGGGGACGGATGACCTTGCGTACCAGCAGGTAGATGAATCCCAGAATCAGAGCCAGGGCCGAGGCCTCACCGGCAGAGCCGCCTGCCCGGGCAAAGAGCATCTGACCGTACGAGAGGTCGGGATTGGCCGCCAGAATCTGGTCCACCGTCTGCCCCTGAGCCAGCCCTTCCTTGATCATGGCGAGGGGAGTCGCACCGGATACGGCATCCACTCCCGGACGGAAGATCGACTCAGGCACCGTCCAGTCCGTCATGATTACGGGGAAGGAGACCAGAAGGAAGACACGGCCCACCAGGGCGGGGTTGAAGATGTTGTGTCCCAGGCCTCCGAATGTCATCTTGGTGATGCCTATGGCCACCACACCGCCTATCACGGCCACCCACCAGGGAGCCGAGGGAGGAAGGTTGAGCGCCAGAAGCACTCCGGTCACTACGGCAGACAGGTCACTGACCGTGGGCTGCCTGCGGAGCATGTATTTCTGAATCAGGTACTCCAGTCCCACGCAGACGAGCACTGACACCAGCAGGAGCTGGACGGCGCTCAGGCCGAAGAAATATACGGCCACCAGCATCGAGGGAGCCAGGGCTATGATCACGTCCAGCATGATCTTCCTGGTGCTCTCGCTGCCGTGCACGTGGGGTGCGGGAGAGACTATCAGCTTTCTCATATATCTCAAGTATTTAATCGGTTACTTTTTAGGACGGCTGCGCATGATACGCATCACATCGGCCTTGCCGATACGGATGTAGTCGAGCAGCGGTATATATGCGGGACAGGTGAACACGCAGCATCCGCACTCGATGCAGTCGTACACCTTGTGCTCCTCCAGCTCCTCCATGCGGCCGGCACGGGAGAGCTTGTTGAGCAGATACGGCTCCAGCCCCATAGGACAGGCCTCAACACATTTGCCGCAGCGGATGCACTCGCCCTCGGCACGGCGGCGGGTCTGTTCCTCGGTAAGCAGAAGCAGGGACGAGGAGCTCTTGACGGTGGCAGCGGACAGATTGGACACAGCCTTGCCCATCATGGGACCTCCGCTGATGATCTTGGCCGCAGTCTGCGGCACTCCGCCCACATGTTCCAGGATACGGTCGAATGTGGTACCGGTACGCACCAGGAAATTGTGCTGTCCTCCCAGGCACTGTCCGGTAATGGTCATCACTCCCTCGAAGAGAGGCTTGTTCTTCTGTACTGCCTCATACACGGCGTAGGAAGTACCCACGTTCTGCACCACCACCCCGGTGTCGATGGGCAGGCCCATCGAGGGCACCTTACGGCCGGTGACAGCGTCGATAAGCTGCTTCTCACCGCCCTGAGGGTATTTCTTCTTCAGAGGAACCACCTCTATCTCCGTATAGGAGGAGGCTGTCAGCCTGCGCATGGCCTCGATGGCGGCGGGCTTATTGTCCTCTATGCCTATATAGCCTTTGGTCACGCCCAGGGCCCTCATCATGATACGGGCGCCCAGCAGGACCTCCTCGGGATGCTCGACCATCAGGCGGTAGTCGGAGGTCAGGTAAGGCTCGCACTCGGCTCCGTTGATAATCAGGAATTCGGCCTTCTTTCCCGGAGGGGGAGACAGCTTGACATGGGTCGGGAAGGAAGCACCGCCCATACCCACTATGCCGCAGTCGGCTATCCTCTTTATAATCTCGGCAGGACCGAGGGTTATCTCACGCACGGTATCGGGTGTGCGGTCGATGCTCTCCTCCCACTCGTCTCCCTCCACGTCTATCACCACGTGCATCACGGGGTTGCCGGCCAGGTCGGCGTATGGCTCGACGGCGGCAACGGTACCGGATACGGAGCTGTGGATATTGGCGGAGATGAAACCGGCGGAGGCTCCTATCATCTGTCCGACCTTGACCTTATCGCCTTTCTGGACAAGGGGCTTGGCCGGTGCTCCCAGATGCTGGGACATGGAAATGTACATCCTCTGTGGCAGAGGGAATATCTCTATCGCTGAATCAGCGGATATCTTGCAGTCGCGCGGGTGGACACCACCCATTGAAAATGTACGTCTCATGCGGTTATTCTTTAGGTGTTTCTGCTGCAGGGGCGGCCGCGGGGGCTGCTTCGGGTGTGGCGGGAGCGGCCGGCTTCGGAGGGAAGTTCACGGCGTGAATGGCTCCCGTGGGGCACTCGGCCACGCACTTACGGCAGAGCTTGCATTTGTTGAAATCGATGTAGGCCAGATTGTTCTCGACGGTGATGGCGCCGAAGGGACAGGCCTTCTCACACTTGCGGCAGCCGATACATGCCGCCGAGCAGGCCCTGCGGGCCACGGCGCCCTTGTCCTGATTGATACAGGAGACATAGACACGGCGGTTCTTAGGGCCCTTGTTGCGGAGCTCGATGACACCTTTGGGGCAGGCCTTGACACAGGCGCCGCAGGCGGTACATTTCTCCTCATCGACCTCCGGGATTAAAGTTTCAGGATTGACCTTGATGGCTCCGAACTTACAGACTGCCTCACAGTCTCCGCATCCGAGACATCCGTAACGGCAGCCGGTGTCACCGCTGTACAGCGAGCTCATGATACGGCAGGATACCGACCCCTGGTACTCTGTGACGCGCGGTCTGTTGGCACAGGTGCCGTTGCACCTCACCACAGCGACCATGGGAGCCTTGTCCTCCACTGTCACACCTAGATGAGCGGCCACCTTCTGCATCACGGCATTGCCGCCTACAGGACAGAACTTGCCGTCCAGGGACCTGGTCCTGACACAGGCCTCAGCAAAGGCACGGCAGCCGGCAAAACCGCAGCCACCGCAGTTGGCGCCGGGCATCGTAGCTTCCACTATATCGATGAGCGGATCCTCCTCAACCTTGAACTTCTTCGCGATGAAAAAAAGCACTACGGCGAGAAGCAATCCCAACACACTGAGAACGACTACAGTAAAAATAAATGTTGTACCCATCTGTTGTTAATCTGTTGTTAGGTTAATAGTAGTTATCTCTTCTCTATGGTAAAAACGAATCCACTGTTGAGCCTGTCCCTGAACTGAGCCAGCACCAGATAATACAGAGCCACGAATCCGAGAGCTCCCAGTCCCGTCACCAGCTCGTTTTCAAAAAACACGGGCAAAGTTAATAATAAAACCAATAGGATGAACAGAGGAATCAGATAAGCTATAAAAACCGCCTTGAACCCCTGGCCCTGGCGGATAATCACATTGACCTCATCGCCCGGACGTATAGAGCCGTCATCCGGACGGCGGACTGTGATGACGCGGGACTCGCCCGAAGACGCCCCGCACACCGCTCTGGCATGACAGGCCGCACAGGCTGTCTGTGCCTGTATCTCCACCTTGGTCTGGACTGAGGTTACTGACATCACAGTACCTGCATGTCTGATTACCGCATCCTGCTGCTGATGTTTCATTTCTTCTTATTTTTAACGACTTTACATTCCTCCAAAGGATATCTGAGCCCGTCCCAGCCGGACAGGCGGCCGAAGACAGACCCGACTATGACGGGCGACTCAAAGAGCAGCGGCACCCGGTTCATGTCGTCGGAGACCCAGATAAGCATCTCCTGTTCGCCCGTAAATACTTCCCCGGCAACTACTTTGGCTGCAAACTTCAGGGTACGGTATACACCAAGCCCCGGAATACGCTTCTCCTCCCTGCCGATATACCGGAAATATATATCGAATATCTCCTCGTCGATGGCGAAGGATACCGGATTGTTGACTCCGGCCTCAAGGGCCTCCAGATCCATATTGCGGGCATTGTAGAACAGAGTCAGGATATCGAAGGTACACTCATGCCCGGGCAGAAGCGTGTCTATCACCCCCTTGGACTTGACCACCTCGGCCTCTATGGCATGGGTACTGTCATTCCAGTTATAGAAGTTCTGAATCGTGTACTTGCCCTCATGTATGTCGCGGTGGAAGTAGACCGGCCGGACGCTGTCCTCGTAGAACTTCGACTCATACCTGTCGCGGACCTTGAAAAAGACATCCCAGAACTTGTAGGTCGACCCCACGGCTACCGGATGCAGCAGCCGGCGGCCGTTGCGCATGCCGCCGTCAAGCAGACTTACCTCGGCCGAGCCGACATCGGTCCGTATGCCCAGCCACTTGTAGTGGATGACGTAGGTCAGCCTCTCCCCCTGTCTGAAGGCATGCTCCTCCGCCAGAGCGGGGTGAATAGGGAAGCACTGCCCGGAGAGCTGCCTGGGGAAGACGCTCAGAAGCAGAGCCGTCAGCCCGGCCACGAGGACAATATGTCTAGAACGGCTGATCAAATTCCGAATTGTTCATACTCGATTCGACTCCCTGATACTCTTCCACATCGTCCATAGACGGCATGAAGCCTCCGTCGTTGGCGTCCACGAAACGGGCCTCGTTCTTGCGGAAAATCATCGGCACGACATCCGTCGAGCCGTTACGGTGCTTGGCTATGATAATCTGTGCCTGGCCGGGCACAGCACCCTCCTCCTCCGTACCGTAGTAATCCGGACGGTGGATGAACATCACTATATCGGCGTCCTGCTCGATGGCTCCGGACTCACGCAGGTCGCTCAGCTGAGGTATCTTGTTGCCGCCCCTCTTCTCCACATCACGGCTAAGCTGTGACAGAGCGATTACCGGGATTGACAGTTCCTTGGCTATAGCCTTGAGCGAACGCGAGATATTTGACACCTCCTGTTCCCTCATACCCCTCAGCTCAGGAGGTCCCGTCATCAGCTGCAGATAGTCGATTATAATCAGCTTGACTCCTGCATTGCGCACCAGACGGCGGGCCTTGGAGCGCAGCTCGTAGACCGATATCGAAGGGGTGTCATCGATAAATAAAGGTGCTGAGGCCAAGTCCTTGATCCTCTCGTGCAGCTGCACCAGCTCGTAGTCCAGGAGCCGCTTTCCGCCACGGATTTTCTCCGAGGACAAGCCTGTTTCCGACACCAGAAGCCTCTTGACCAGCTGTTTGGAGGACATCTCCAGGGAGAAGAACGCGACGGGGATATGATGGTCCACGGCCATATTGCGGGCCATGGTAAGCACGAAAGCCGTCTTACCCATCGAGGGGCGGGCAGCTATGATCACCAGGTCGGATTCCTGCCATCCCAGGGTAACCTTGTCGATACCGGTAAATCCCGAAGGCACGCCGCTCAGTCCGTCAGTCCGGTCCTGGTTGGCCTCTATCTCTGCTACGGCATCCTTCAGCACGTCCTGAACGGGCAGGGTCTCCCGCTTCATATTCCGCTCGGCCAGCTCGAAGAGTTTCTGCTGGGCGTTGTTGAGCAGGTCGTCGACAGGTATGCTGTCATCGAAAGAATCGCGCTGCATCTCGGCGGAGATAGTGATAAGCTCCCTCTGGATGTTTTTCTGGAGCAGTATCTTGACGTGATAATCCACGTGAGCCGCGGCCCCCACCTTGGAGGACAGAAGACTCAGATAGTAGGGTCCTCCTATCTCTTCCAGGGATCCGTCCCGCTTGAGAGCCTCCGCTACAGTATAGATGTCCACCGGCTCATGATCCTTCGAAAGGGCCAATATGGCCGAAAATATCCTGCGGTGAGACTCCTTGTAGAAACAGCCTGCCGTCAGGGACTCCAGCACGTCCGGTACGCAGTTCGGCTCTATCATCATCGCGCCCAGCACGGCTTCCTCCACGTCCACAGCCTGCGGGGGAACCTTGCCAGCCTCAAGCCCGAGTGCGTCCAGAGACACTTCCTTATTTTTGTTTCTTACCGTTTTTGCCATAGCTTACAGTCTGTTCAATGCCCTGATAACAATATCCAGCAGCAGTTCCACCTCGTCATCGCTTATACACAGAGGCGGGGCAATCCGGAATGCTGTCGGGCAGTATAGAAAATAGTCGCTCACCGCGCCCTCCTCCAGGAGCAGCGGCAACATCCTGCCGGCAGCATCCGCGCTTGCGAGATCCACCGCCAGCAGCAGGCCGGCGCGGCGCACCTCCATGACTGCAGGATGCTGCTCCAGGGCCTCCTGGATACGGCGGCCCTTGCTCTCGGCCTCCCCGACCCACGGTTCGCCGAGCAGCAGCCGGAGCGAGGCAAGAGCCGCGGCACAGCATACGGGGTGTCCGCCGAAAGTGGTGATATGCCCCAGCACAGGGTCATGGGTAAACGCGTCCACTCTCTCCTTGGACGACACCACTCCGCCCAGGGGCATCCCTCCACCCAGCGCCTTGGCCAGCACCAGAATGTCGGGGACTACACCGAATTTCTCGAAAGCGAACATTCTTCCGGTCCGGCCGAACCCGGTCTGGACCTCGTCGAAAACAAGCATTGCTCCCGTCCTGTCGCATCTGTCCCTCAGGGCCTGGAGAAATCCAGGTGCTGGAAGTCTCACCCCGGCCTCGCCCTGCACCGGCTCCACGATGACGCAGGCCGTCTCCGCCGTAATGCGCGCGAGGTCCTCCATACGGTTGAATCGCAGACGGTCCACCTCAGGCAGCAGAGGACGGAAAGCATCCTGCCGCACAGTATCGCTCATCAGGCTCATCGATGCATGTGAAGATCCGTGGTAACAGTCTATGAACGAGGCCATGCGGCGGCGACCGGTCAGACGCTTGGCCAGCTTGAGAGCGGCATCGACAGCTTCCGATCCGGAATTGACATAATAAATACAGTCAAGCGAAGGAGGAAGGACAGAGGTAAGCAGCGAGGCGTGCAGCACCTGCGGGGCCTCTATCATCTCCCCGTAGACCATCAGGTGAAAATAGTCCTCCGCCTGACGGCGCACTGCCTCTACCACCTCCGGACGGCCGTGACCAACATTGCTGACACAGACTCCGGAGACCATGTCCAGGTACCTGCGCTCACCGCTGTAGAGAAAAACACCATCCGCTCTGTCTACCTCGATGGCCAGGGGGGATGGTGATGTCTGTCCTACGTGCCTGAAAAAGGTGCGTCCGATCATAGCCTAATCCTTCGTTTCCTCTTCGAAATCAGGACTGACCAGGATACGGCCGCAGTACTCGCAGACGATGATTTTCTTGTTCTGGGCTATATCAAGCTGCCTCTGGGGCGGTATCTTGTTGAAGCATCCGCCGCAGGCATCCCTCTTGACGGTCACCACAGCGAGTCCGTTGTGGGCATTGGCCCTCACTTTCTCATAAGCGGCGAGGGTTCTCGCATCGATAGAGCTCTTGAGCTCGGCGATCTCCTTCCTGAGGTTCTCCTCCTCCTTGGCGGTCTCCTCGGTGATGGAGCCGCACTCTTTTTTCTTCTCCTCCAGATCGGCTTCCTTCTGCGTGATGGAGTTCTGCGTAGCCGACACCGCGGCCTTGAGTTCGGAGATGCGGGCGGTCTTCTCGCCTATGCGCTTGTTGGCCAGCTCAAGCTCCAGCTGCTGATACTCCACTTCGCGGGAGATGGAGACATACTCCCTGTTGTTCTTCACATTGGCCTGCTGCTCCTGATACTTGGCGATGGCGGCCTTGCTGTTCTCAGCCTCAATCTTTTTCTGAGCCACGAACTTCTCAGCATCGGCAATCTCCTCACGGAGCTTGCCTACACGGGTCTTGAGTCCCTCTATCTCGTCCTCGAGGTCGCTGATCTCATCGGGCAGCTCTCCGAGCAGCATATGGATCTCATCTATCTTGGAGTCCTTCTGCTGGATCAGGTACAGGGTGTGGAGCTTGTGCTCCATGCCGGCATCGGTGTCATTGATGCTCCTGGAGAGGGAAACGAACGTCTCGCGGTGGTCGATAGGGGTGTCTATCAAATTCTTCTGTTTAGTTGTAGCCATATCTCTTAAAAATAATATACTGGATTAACTGTACTGTTCCGGGCAATATGGACGGCAAAGTTAGGAATTTTTTTGCGAACGGTATCACATATAACGCCGATTATCTCCGCCTCACTCTCAAAATGCCCTATATCCGCTATCATCATCCCGTCAGGAGCATAGAAATCGTGATAAGAAATATCTCCCGACACATAGACATCGGCTCCGGCAGCGCCGGCCCGGCCTATGAGCGAACGGCCGGCACCTCCGCAGAGGGCTACCGTACGCAGAAATGCGGCAGGCAGCTTCGAGTGACGTACCGTACTCAGGCGGAGCGAGTCCTTAAGATGCTGCAGGAAAACCGCAGGTGACATGGGAGCCGGCAGCTCACCGATTATCCCCAAGCCATTACCGTCAGCATCGGCATCCAGCACCCTGACATTCACCAGACCTATGCGGGAGGCAGTCGTACCGCTCACACCTCCGGGGACCTTGTCCATATTGGTATGGCAGGCGTAAACGGTAATACCGTTCCGGATGGCCGATATGACGGTCCTGCCGGTAAGAGTAGCCTCCGATATTTTCTTGATTCCACCGAAAATCAGGGGATGATGGGTTATCACCATATCCGCCCCGAGCGAGACCGCCTCGTCAATGAGCTCCGGGGTGCAGTCAAATCCCACCACTGCAGCATGGACCTCCGAATCCCCGTTTCCTATGCAGAATCCGCTGTTGTCCCAGCTCTCCTGCAGAGCCAGGGGCGCCATCTCCTCGATGACAGCCGCTATCGCCGCCGCCTTCATCAGCCGAGGGATTTTGAGATTTCCAGAAGAGACTCCCTGATACCGCGCAGACGCCCGACCACTTCGGTACGGGCATCCAGTCCCTCCCTATTGTACTTCATGCGTGCGGCAGCCCCGTCTAGGGTCATTTTCAAGTCCTTGACCAGGTGGTGGATAATCTTTAGATTCTCCACGTCGGCCGGGGTAAACCTGCGGTTGCCCTTGCGGTTGCGCTCCGGCTTCACGAAATCCGAGAATGTGTCCGACCAGAAACGGACGAGCGAGGTGCTCTCTCCCAGTATTTCGGCCACCTCGCCGATGCTGTAGTACAGCTTCTCCGGTTTGTATTCCTTGTACGGCATGGTATTTTGGTATTAATCAAGTGATTGTCCTGTATTGACCGCATAGACCAGCAGCTCCCCGTAGCTTCCGCTGTCCAGATCCCCGCTGAAATAGTTGAGCGGGTCAAGCTGCTTTCCGTCCAGAAGTACCTCATAGTGCAGATGAGGAGCGAAAGAAGTGCCGCTGTTGCCGGTACGCCCGATGATGTCTCCGCGTCTGACGGCCTGGCCCCTGCGGACCAGAAGGTCGGAGAGATGGGCATAGACCGTCTCGTAACCGTTACCGTGGTCTATGACTATGCGGGTACCCTGCAGTTTCATCGCCCTCTCCACAGACTTCACAGTACCGTCCGCCGTGGTCCTCACCTCGACCCCCACCGGAGCCACCAGATCCAGCCCGCCGTGATAGATCATCTCCTTATAGAATGGATGCATCTTGCGGCCTACCGACGCGCCTACATTGCCGAGAGGAAAATCAGCAATCGGGAGTATCGAAGGGATATGTGCCAGAGAATCCGGTCCTGCACCATCCAACATACTGTTTATCTGAGCGATAAGACGGTCGCAGTAATCGTATTCGCGGTCCAGGCGGGCGATGCTGCGGGCCATCTTTCCAGTCATCTCCCGTCCGTAGGACAGGCCGGAGACCTCCGTCACGGAGGATGAGTCGGCGAATGAAAAATCAGGAAAATCAGTATTGAACAGCTGCCGGTAGATGTCCTCGTCCTTGCGGCCCAGCTCCTCAACAGCCTCCTCCAGCAGTCTCGTCTGACTTTCCAGCTCCGCGTACTGGTCCTCGATGAGACGGTTCTCGGAAATCATCCGCTTTTCCTCGTCAGAGGAGAACACCAGGGTGAACACGACAAAATACACCCCCACGAGGGCAAGGGTTATGCCGGCAAACTTGAGGGCCCGCAGCAGATGGTAGCGCGCGGACCGTTTCGCCTCGACGTAATCCAGCAGGTCCCTATCGTATTTCAGCTTGCCCATGGCATCAGCTCAGAGGCTTCTCGTTGGAGGAGTTGATGATGGCGGCATAATCCTCGGGAAGGATATCCTTGTTGTAGTAGTTTACGGGGTTGACATGATGTCCCATGTAGATCACCTCGTAGTGCAGATGCGTACCGGTGGAACGGCCGGTGTTGCCCATCTCCGCAATCTGCTGGCCGCGCTGCAGCTTCTGTCCCTTGATGACGGAGGCACTCCGAAGATGAGCGTAGCGGGTCTTATAGCCGAAACCGTGATCCACCAGGACATAGCGTCCATAGCCTCCTGCATCGTAACCCACTTCCTCCACGACTCCGTTGCCTGTCACATATATCGGTTCGCCCTGCTGTCCGGACTTTGGCGAGAGGTCCACCCCAAGATGACGTCCGTATCGGTCCTTGAGCACCGGATCCACACGGGTGCCGAAACCGGAGGCCTGACGGACATGGGCATAGTTGACAGGAGGAATGGTCGGCGCGCACAGAGCCATCTCGGCTGCCCTTTCTGACAGGAGCATCACCTGGTCAAAAGACCTGGACTGCACATATGCCTTCTTCAACAGCATGTCCGACAGCATGACGGCAGATGTCAGCACGCCGCTGGCGTCCCTTTCACGGATATTGGAATAGCGGTCCACACCGCCATATCCCGCATTACGTATATCGCCCGGTATCTTCTCCATGCCGAACACCGAGCGGTAGAGGGTATTGTCCCTGCGCTCCATATCCTCAAGTGCGGCGGAAGCCGACTCCAGACGTCTCTGGACCATATCCAGTTTGGAGTGCCACTCGCGGGAGTCCCTCTCCACAAGCAGCCGCTTCGGAGTCCTGACACGGAACACGTCTGTAATGAGGAACAGCGCCAGGACGAAGACAGTGACGCTGGAGACGATATAGGCTGCGGCCGCTTTCAACGACCTTTTAAATACGGACGGCTGTTCAACCACGTCGTAATCAAGGGTCTCGCGGTTGAGTATATATTCTTTATCGGATTTTTTTCGCATAAATAACTTCTCCCCAAATAACGTGCAAAAATATAAAAAATCCCTATTTGTCAAGATATTTTTTATCCTCCTTTATGGTTCCTGCGCCACAACTGCCAGGAATTAAACAGATTCTGCCAGACAGCGTACGTACCCGGCGCCAGCGACGACACCGGCGTCAGATAAGTGTAGGCCATCCATATGGCCAACACCGTATTTTTCTGTCCCAGAGCCTGCCCCGCAGTGATACTGTCCCCGGAAGAGAGCCCGGTACGCTTCCCGAACCAGTACTGCAGGACACAGCTGAGCAGGGCAGCTGCGGCCAGAAGCCACAGCACCAGAGCCGGAGCCGTACTGTTGTGCATGGAGCGCACGGTCTGCCCGATAGCCAGGGCCAGAGCCCCCGCCCAAAGATAGAAAGCCACGCCCGCATGGTCCCTGAAATAGTCATGAGCCTTGGGCCACAGATACTTGATCAGCACTGCCAGCAGGAAGGGGCAGATAAGCAGGGGAAAGACCTTTGAGAGAATCTTCAGGAACGAGCTGACAAACCCGGCCCCCTGATGCACCTCCACCAGCGGGAACACGAGGGGAACGAAGGCCGCCGCCAGGATATTGGACATGAGGTTGTACACAGTAATGCGGGCTGCGCTGCCGCCGAGCCTGTCAGTCACCACCGCAGCGGCCGTAGCCGTCGGGCAGATCAGACAGACCATCGCCCCCTCGAATATCTCACGGTAAGTCTCATCCATCGGAACGAATATCAGCACCCCGGCCATCACCAGGGCCGAGAGCGTCTGGAAGGCCAGTATGATCCAGTGCCACCTGGAGATACGCAGGTCCTTGAAGTCTATCTTGCAGAAAGTAAGGAACAGCTGTATGAAAATCAGCGACGGAGTAAGCACCTCCACCGCCTTCCACACCGCCGGCTTCACCGGGGACAGAAATCCAGCATAATGAAAGAGGAAATAGCCTCCGGCACCGGCCAGCATGGCTATCGGCAGGATCCAGTCCTTCAGAAATTGCCTGACGCTCATAGCCTCTCCACATCCAGCATTCTGTTGAACCATCCGGGAAGATAGAGCAGCACCTTGGCCGGATGACTCATACGCAGTTCCACCTCAGGAAAGCTGACACGGTTGAGAGTGGCCTTCCACCACATATCGAAGCGCACCCCGTCCGTAGGATACTCCAGGCCACTGCTCTCTATCCTCAACGAGGAATCGAAGGCAAATATGGAAAGCGGCTGTCCCTCGGGAAGGCTCATCCGGCATGAGCCCAGGACCGGGACGAAGACCCCGTAATCCGTCACCAGCGAGAGAATGCCGCGGGCCCCGCACTGCTCCAGATATTCGGCGAAGTCCGCCAGAAGCGAGATATTGCCCAGAGTGTGGTCCTCCCGCTTGCCGGTGGCGCCGAACACGGTGATGGAGAATTCCGGCAGCCGCCTGCCCTTCCCCACCCTCAGCATGGAGCATATCCAGCGGAAGGCCTTCGAGAGGTCATTGCTCTCCTGCTCCCCCACCGGAAACAGCTGGTCGGCCAGCTCCTGCCGCAGGTCCTCGGGTAGCGAGTCCATGTCCCCCACCACGAATTCGGGCTTGCGGAAACGCATGAACGAGGATGCGGCCCCGTCACAGCACACCACCACATCGCAGGACATCAGACAGTCCCGGACATCGGCGTTGCCGGGGAAATCCCCGTCACAGAGTATGGCATAGGAAACGGAGGGTCTCATACGGCTGTGCCCCTCCATCCGGCAAGAAAGCTCCTGACATCCATACGTTTTTTCGCAGGAGCCTGAATGTCTATAAGGGACAGCACCCCTTCCCCGCAGCGCACCAGGATGCAGGAACGGTGGTCGGTATAGGCCGTTCCGGGCGCGGCCGAGGCGAAGTCCTCCGGAGCACCGGCCGATACTGCCTCTGAGTCAGACAGTACAGCAGTACGATAAATCTTCAGTTCCAGGTCCTGACCGTCCAGGACGACCGTCCCGTGAGCACCCGGCTTGGGAGAGAGTCCGCGCACCAGATTATGGAGATTCAGGGCCGGACGGCTCCAGTCCATCAGTCCGGTCTCACGGCTGAGCTTGGGTGCCGCGGCCTGTTCCGGCCTGAGAGCCGAGGCGTCCTGGGCCATGGGCTCTGCGGTACCGCTCTGAAGAGCATCCACCGTCTTGAGCACCAGCTGCGTTCCGGCATCCATAAGTCTTCCGTAGAGAGAGCCGAAATCCTCGTCAGGCAGGATATCCACCTCCTGCTGGAAGAGGACGGCTCCCGTGTCGATATGCTCGTCCAGGAGGAACGTAGTGACTCCTGTCCGCGTCTCACCGTTGATCAGGGCCCAGTTGATGGGAGCTGCGCCGCGGTAGGCAGGCAGCAGCGAGGCATGGAGGTTAAACGTGCCCTTGGGCGGCATGGACCACACCACGCGCGGCAGCATCCTGAAGGCCACCACGACGAACATGTCTGCATTCCAGCCTCTGAGGGCCTCGAGGAACTCCTCGTCCTTGAGGGACTCCGGCTGAAGCAGCGGCAGTCCTACGGACATGGCATATTCCTTGACAGGGCTGAACCCTACCTTCTGGCCCCGGCCTGTCCTGCGGTCCGGGACCGTAACGGCGCCCACGACATTGTACCCTCCCTCCACCAGGGCGCGGAGCGGTCCTACTGCAAATTCGGGGGTACCCATAAACACTATTCCCGACCGGCCCGAACGGCTCAGCATACCGTCAGTAGTACCGGTCTCCTTACGTTTGTTCATTGACAGTCTTGCAAAAAATTTCTTGACAGGTATCAGATATGTATCCAGATTGAACATGGATGAGTCCTTCGTGGACTTCCATGTCAGGAAAATGCCTATAGGCAGGAGGACCATCGAGGATATGAATGCCCCCAGCTCGGGAGATATGGCGCCGTCCCGGGCCAGCTTCCTGCCGGAGGTGTCGACCACCCAGTAGAGGACGAAGAACAGGGCCGACACGATGACCGGCGTACCGAGACCGCCCTTGCGTATGATGGCTCCCAGAGGAGCTCCTATGAAGAAAAATATGAAACATGCGAACGACAGGGTGAACTTCCTGAGGGACTCCAGGTCTATGCGCCTGAGCGACCAGGTGTACTGAAGCGACTCGCGCTGATAGGACTGTATGGTCTGGATAGCCTTCTGCACCGACTGCCTGGCCTCCTTGACGGCGTCCATCTCATCCTGGGCGCTCTTCCATGCGAGAGTATCCAGAGGGAAATTGTTCCTCAGTCCCTTGTTGGCAGCCGTGTCGAGCTGGCGCGGAGTGTTCAGGGAGATACTGTACCCCACATTCTTCCGCTGTCCCGACAGGGTCTCCACGTAGAGCGCTCCCAGCGAGTCGCGGTCGTGCTGCAACTGCTGCAGATTACGGGCCATGACCTCATTGCCGTAACGGTCCTCATCCGTTTTCTCGAAGGAATAGTTCTCCAGCCCGATCACTATCTCCTGCATGTCGAACTCAATCTGCCTGAGCTGATAGGAAGTGTCACGGAAACTGCGTGTGTTCTCCTCGTCGTAGGACACGCCGTTGAACAGGGTAAATACCAGCGACTTCTTGTCCGGCGTAGAACGGATAAGGCCGGAATCGGCCACCGCAACGGAGACATTGCCGTTGTTCTTGGTGTGGTTGTAGACCATCACGCCGTACATCATGTCCGTCTTCTTGTTACGGGAGTCTACCCGGATAGAATAGCCGTCGATACCGTTGTAGAACGTTCCGGTAGGTATCTTTATCTCATCCTTGGTGCGGGCTATGTCGTACTGAAGGGCATAAATCTTCTTGTACGCAAGAGGAATGAGGTTGTTGGACACGAAGAATGCCCCTATGCTTATGGTAAAAGCCACGAAGACAAGGGGCATGAATATCCTCTGCAGCGAGATACCCGCGGCCTTCATGGCCAGCAGCTCGTTGTTCTCGCCCAGGTTGCCGAAAGTCATGATGGAGGCCAGCAGGGTGGCCAGGGGCATGGCCAGAGGAAGTATAGTCGCCGAGCCCCATCCCAGGAACTCCATGATGACCCAGAAACTCAGACCCTTTCCCACCAGCTCGTCGATGTACAGCCACAGGAACTGCATCACCAGTATGAACACGGTGATGAAGAACGTCATCACGAACGGGCCGAGGAACGACTTGAGCAGGAAGAGGTCCAGTTTCTTCATTCAGCAGAATCTATATGTGTGACGCTTAACCTATCTTGTTGACGGATTCGATCATAGCTGTCAGCGCAGCCATCAGGCCGTCCGGGTCCTTGCCTCCGGCCGTAGCCAGGAAAGGCTGTCCGCCTCCGCCGCCCTTGATGTTGGCCGCAGCTGCCTTGACATCCTTACCGGCATGAGCTCCGGCTGCCACCAGGTCATCGGTGTACATCATCAGCAGAGAGGGCTTGCGCTCAGGGGTCATGATGGCGGCCACCATGGCGGCACGGGTGTTCTCCTTGCGCAGCTCGAAAGCTACATCCTTGATGATATCGGGCGAATACACTCCGGTAAGAGTAAACAGGCGTACTCCCGCAGGTGTCGTCTCGCTTTTCTCGACCAGAGTCTTCTTGAGGGCGGCGGCTCTCTCGCGGGCCACCTCCTCGAGGGAATGACGGAACGAATCGTTCTCGGCCACGAGTTTCTTGATGGCAGTAATCACGTCCGGTGTATTCTCGAAGAATGAGCGCACGGCCGATATCTGGTCCTCCACGCCGTCGAACATATCCTCAACATAGCTGCCGGTGACAGCCTGGATACGGCGCACTCCGGCAGCGACCGCTGACTCGGAGACGATCTTGAGCATACCGATACGGCCGGTGGAGGCGGTATGGGTACCGCCGCAGAGCTCTATCGAGTCCCCGAAGCGGATAGCGCGGACCTTGTCCCCGTATTTTTCCCCGAAGAGGGCCATGGCGCCCATGGCCTTGGCCTCGGCGATAGGGATATCGCGGAACTCCTCGCGCTGGAAGTCGGAACGGATCAGACGGTTGACCATCCTCTCGACCTCGCGCAGCTTCTCGGGAGAGACCTTCTCATAGTGGGAGAAGTCGAAGCGGAAATAGGCAGGGCAGACGTACGATCCCTTCTGCTCGATGTGAGTTCCGAGCACGGAGCGCAGGGCCTGGTGCAGGAGATGGGTGGCCGAATGGTTGTTGGCCGTCTCCTGACGTTTCTGGCCGTCCACGACTGCGTGGAAACCGGCCTCGGGCTCCGAGGGTATGCGGTCAGCGATGTGGATGCTGAGGTTGTTTTCCTTTATAGTATTGACGATGCTGATCTTCTCGCCGGAAGGAGACACGATGTATCCGCAGTCCCCGACCTGTCCGCCGCTCTCGGCATAGAAGGGAGTGCGGTCGAATACGAGCTGGAAGACTTCCCTGCCCTTGGTCTTGACCGTGCGGTACTTGACTATCTGCACGTCGGTCTCCAGCAGGTCGTAGCCCACGAAGGAGTGCTCGTCGGTGTCGTTGAGCACCACCCAGTCCCCGGCCTCCACGGCTGCGGCGTTGCGGGCCCTGGCCTTCTGCTTGCCCAGTTCCTCCTCGAACTCCTCCAGGTCGATGCTGTATCCGTGCTCGCGGGCTATCAGCTCGCTCAGGTCGATCGGGAAACCGTAGGTGTCGTAGAGGGTGAAGGCATCCTTGCCTGAGATGCGCTTCGTATCAGCATTGCGCTCCATGATAGTGTTGATCAGGCCGATACCCTTGGCGAGGGTACGCAGGAAGGCTTCCTCCTCCTCCCGGATAACGTTCTCGATAAGAGCCTGCTGCCTGGCCAGCTCGGGATAAGCCTCGCCCATGACATCGACCAGTACCGGTACGAGACGGCACAGGAAAGGCTCGTTGAAGCCCAGGAAGGTGTAGCCGTAGCGCACGGCCCGGCGCAGGATGCGGCGGATGACGTAGCCGGCCTTGACGTTGGAGGGCAGCTGACCGTCGGCTATGGAGAATGATATGGCCCTGATATGGTCGGCGACTACCCTCATGGCGACATCCACATCCTCCGACTCAGCTCCGTACTTATGTCCCGAGAGCTCGCCTATCCTGGCGATTATGTCCTGGAACATGTCCCCGTCGTAGTTGCTCTTGTTGCCGTTGACAGCCATCACCAGACGCTCGAAGCCCATGCCGGTGTCCACGTGATGCTGGGGCAGCTGCTCGAGGGTATCGTCAGCCTTGCGGTTGTACTGGATGAATACGAGGTTCCATATCTCGATTACCAGGGGGTCGCTCTGATTGACCAGGTCCCGGCCGGGCACCGCCTTGCGGTCGGCCTCGTCGCGCAGGTCGATGTGTATCTCGCTGCATGGGCCGCAGGGGCCGGTGTCGCCCATCTCCCAGAAATTGTCCTTCTTGCTGCCGTAGAGGATTCTGTCCTCCGGCAGATACTGCCTCCAGATGTCCAGAGCCTCCTGGTCAGGACCCAGTCCGTCCTCGGGACTGCCCTCGCAGACTGTGGCGTAGAGCCGTTCCGGATCGAGCCTATAGACCTGTGTCAGCAGCTCCCAGGCCCAGGCTATGGCCTCCTTCTTGAAGTAGTCGCCGAAGCTCCAGTTGCCCAGCATCTCGAACATGGTGTGATGGTAGGAATCGTGGCCGACCTCCTCCAGGTCATTGTGCTTGCCGCTTACCCTGAGGCACTTCTGGCTGTCCGCCACCCTCGGGTAGAGTATGGGTGTGTTGCCGAGGAACCAGTCCTTGAACTGGTTCATGCCGGCATTGGTGAACATGAGCGTGGGGTCTCCCTTGACCACCATCGGAGCCGAGGGGACTATCCTGTGGCCCTTCGAGGCGAAGAAGTCCAGGAACTGTTTTCTAATCTCTTTCGATGTCATATACTTAACTGATCAGTTCAAAGTCGCAAATATAGGGAATAATACTCATTATTTGGGTGCGATACGGTACAGAACCGCAGCAATCACCGCGTACAGTATATTTGGCAGCCACATCGCCAGCCATGGCGGCAAGGTGTCCGTGATGACGAACATCTGGCTGAATCGGAGGAAAAGGATGTAGGAAAAGCTCAGGGCAATGCCCACTCCAAGGTTGAGTCCTATGCCTCCACGGCGCTTCTTGGACGAGAGAGAAACTCCTATCAGCGTCAGGATAAACGCGGAGAAGGGCACGGCAAACCGGGTATGCTTCTCGATAAGCGAGTATTTGACCATGCTGTCACCCCTCATCCTCTGAACAGAGATGAGCTCGTCCAGCTCCTTATATGTCAAAGTCTCCACCGTATTCTCACGCCGGTAGAAATCATCCAGCGTAAGACTTATCACCGTATCCGTCCTGGCGCCGAAGGTTATCCGCTGCTGCGCCGTAGAGTAGTCGCGCAGGGTATAGTTCTTGAGCTGCCATCCTCCGGTGGTGCTGTCCCAGGCGGCGCTCTCCGCCGTAAGCTTGGACACCAGACGGCTGTCCTTCATGCTCTCGAGGGTAAACTTATATGCAGTGTTGTTCCAGGTACTGAAGGACTCCACATAGACATACTCCCCCGGAGCTATCTGATAGTGTATGTTCCGGTTGGTATTGTAGTATTTCTGTCCCTTGATGTACTGCTCCTCGAAAGCGATACGTCTCTCGTTTGCGCTGGGGATTATGAACAGATTGAGGCAAAGACTCATAGAGGCAATGAAAAGAGCCGAGAGGAAATACGGGTACATCAGCCGCCCGAAACTGACACCGCCTGACAGCATCGCGATAATCTCGCTGTTGCCTGCAAGCTTGGACGTAAAGAATATAACCGTAATGAATACGAACAGCGGACTGAACATATTCATGAAATACGGTATGAAATTGACATAGTAGTCCATGACGATGGCCCGCAGCGGAGCCTCCTTGTCCACGAAGTCGTCTATCTTCTCGCTGATATCAAAGATGATCACTATGACGATGATCAGCAGCAGAGCCACGAAGAAGGTTCCGATGAACTTCCTTATGATGTAGCGGTCCAGTATGCGTATTCTGAATGTATTGAGATTCATCGCCTGTCTGCCTGTTCTTCGTATGTTCTACAATCTGTTCTGAAGCCGCTTCACCGCAGCCTCCTTCCACTGCAGGAAATCTCCCGCGGCGATATGCGCCCTGGCCTGTGCCACGACATCCAGATAGAAGGCCAGGTTATGCTCGCTGGCTATCTGGGCAGCGAGCATCTCCCCGGCTATGAACAGATGCCGCAGATATGCCTTGGTGTAGGCAGTGTCCACAAAGGATGTGCCATGAGGGTCTATCGGGGAGAAATCCCTCTCCCACTTCTTGTTGCGCATGTTCATCCTCCCCTCCCAGGTGAACAGCATGCCGTTGCGTCCGTTGCGCGTGGGCATCACGCAGTCGAACATGTCTATGCCGCGGGCGATGCCCTCCAGCAGATTTTCCGGTGTACCGACTCCCATCAGGTAGCGCGGCCTGTCTTTCGGAAGGACGGGATGGACCACTTCTATCATCTCATACATAACTTCGGTAGGCTCCCCGACGGAAAGACCGCCTATGGCATAGCCCTCGCAGTCATACGAGGCCACGTTCTCGGCGGCCTCGACTCTCAGGTCGGGATAGACGCATCCCTGGACAATAGGGAAGAATGCCTGGGAATAACCGTAGAGCGGCTCTGTCTCCCGAAAGCGGGCGATTCCTCTTTTCAGCCACTGCTTCGTCAGGTCCAGGGACCTGCGGGCGTAGTTGCGGTCCGCGTCACCTGGGGTACACTCGTCCAAGGCCATGATGATGTCGGCTCCTATGATCCGCTGGGTATCTACGTTGTTCTCGGGAGTAAAGCTGTGGGCCGAGCCGTCGATATGCGAGCGGAAGGTACAGCCCTCCGGAGTCAGTTTCCGGCTGTCGGCCAGGGAGAATACCTGGAAACCGCCGCTGTCTGTCAGTATCGGGCGGTCCCATCCGGCAAACCTGTGCAGGCCTCCGGCCATCCGCAGGGTCTCCAGGCCGGGACGCAGGTAGAGGTGGTAGGTGTTGCCCAGGATGATCTGAGCTCCGATATCGGCTTTCAGGTCCCTGTGGTACACTCCTTTAACAGAACCGACGGTACCCACGGGCATAAAGATCGGTGTCTCTATCGTCCCGTGATCCGTTTCTATCCGGCCCAGCCGCGCACAAGTGGCGGTGTCTGTCTTCAACAGCTCGAATCTCATCAGCCCACCCAGTGTTTTTTCATTCCCATATATTCCACTATGACACGGGGAAAGACAGCAGAGCCGGAGAGCGTGACACGGATGTCCTCATCTCTCTCAACAGGGCCGTCCACAGTCATGTGTATGGAGAGCACCCCGCCGTAGACCGGCAGCAGACCATACGGCCGGACACTTGCGGCAGCGGACTCTTCGGTTATGAAAGTCAGCTCAGTGAAAGTGTCACTGCCGTTGATTTCCTGCTCTTCCGTGTAGATTCCCTCTGTCTCGAACAGATAAGAAAGCATTATCTTGCCCTCTCCGTCCTCAACCGGTTCCTCCCAGTCGAAATCCATCAGGCCGAGATCCTCTGTAACTGCGTAGAAAATCATGGACGTGATATTGCGTCCGCGGCCTATGTGCCCCGACATTACCTCCACCTCCCACATAGTTTCCCATATACAGCGAATCTCGCACTCTATACCGCCCAGCGTGCACTTCCAGCTTGAACCCGGGCAGAGAATCGACTCATCGGCATAGTGGATCTCAAAGTCCCCGAACTCTATGTATCTCATTCCCGGATTATGGAACACCGTATCGCTGCCATCGGCATACATCAGTCTTTCAGCCACGGCATTACGTTCTTCGTCACTGCCGCTCCTGAGCCAGCGGTCAGCCTTGAGAGTCATGTCCAGCATCCGGATAACCGGTTCCACCGAATATGACCGGACCGCCTGGTAGGCTTTGTAGCCCTCTTCCACCACATCCACGTATCTCTCCTGTGAACCGTCTACGGTACACGAAGGCAGCACTGTGATAATCAGGGCTGTCAATACAGCCAGGACCGTCATGGTTATGTTTCTCATATGGTTATATCCTCCATTTAATTTAGAATCTGTAACCTACACCGAATGACAGCAGGCCGGTCGTGCCGAACGACAGCTCAGCCAGACCGTAAAAGTCGCGGCCGACCATAATCCCGACAGGCGTCACACTGAAGGCCAGGCACATATCGGTATCAAGCGTCCCGCGGATATCCCTGGTCGTGGAAAATCCAAGTCCCGCACCCACTCCGGAGTACATCCGCACCCACTCGCGGTACACCCAGACGAACCGGGCATACGGCATCAGGGACACATTGTGTATGCCTGTCCTGAAAGCCAGTTCACCTGTCATTTTATCATAGCCCGCACGGTCATAGCCCGAATACGTCAATATGCCCGAGAGCTCGAACCACCTCCTGAAACGGTAGGAATAAGTCAGGTTTACAGCCCCCGTCAGACGTCCGGCACCGAGGTAGTAGCGGGTGCTCTCGAGGTATCCTGCGATATAGCTGTCGTCCACATAGCCAGGATAGCCGTAGATATCATCAGGATAGAGAGTTGGTCTGTCCAGAGGGAGCACGCCCCATGACAGCCGCAGTTCGCTGCCCTTCTCGAACGGCCAGCGTTCCCGTGCGCGCATATCAACAGCACTCCCGGCCACCAGGGCCAGGAGTACAGCCGATACAATAAATCTTGATATCCGGGTCATTGCAGGCCTGGATTAATGTCTACTTTCCAAGCTTGGCTCCGATGGCCTTGAGCATGTCGTCCACCATGGCATCGATATGCCACTGAGGATTCCATCCCCACTCCTCGCGGGCACAGCTGTCGTCCATCATATTGGGCCACGAGTCGGCGATGGCGGCCTTCACAGGATCTACATTGTAGTCGAATGTAGCGGAAGGGATGCGCTCCTTGATCTTGGCGAAGAGTTCCTTAGGGCAGAAGCTCATGCAGGTGATGTTGAAGCTGTTGCGGTGTTTCAGCCTGGAAGGATCAGCCTCCATCAGCTGTACGACGGCATTCAGTGCGTCAGGCATGTAGAGCATGTCCATGTACGAATCCTCGGGAATGGGGCAGGTATAGTGACCTGTCTTGAGGATTTCGTAGAACACCTCGACAGCATAGTCAGTGGTACCGCCGCCGGGCAGACAGCCGTTTGAGATAATGCCGGGGAAACGCACGCTTCTTGCGTCTACGCCGAAACGGTGGTAATAGTAATCGGAGAGGAGCTCGCCTGTCACCTTGCATACACCGTAGATGGTGTCGGGTCTCATGACTGTATCCTGAGGAGTCTTGTCATGAGGTGTGCTCTCGCCGAAAGCTCCGATGGAGCTGGGAGTGAATACTGCTGTCTTGAACTCTTTTGCGAGGGTCAGGGAGTTGACCAGGGCGCCCATGTTGATCTTCCATGCGACCTCGGGATTCTTCTCGCCGGTAGCGGAGAGGAGGGCGACGAGGTTGAAGATGGCGTCTATGTTATTGTCCTTAACTGCCTGGCCGAAGGCGTTGAAATCAAGGGCGTCGAGCTTGATGGCCCGGGCGTAGGAACCGATCTTGGCGACTGCCTCGTCCTTGAGGTCAGCACCGATAACGTTGTCGTGTCCATAGACTTTCTGGAGGTGAGGAACCAGTTCGGTGCCGATCTGTCCGCCGGCGCCAATGACTAATATGCGTTTCATGTCCTTTATAGTTTTAAGAATGTTTTCCAATCGGCAAAAATAGTATTTTTCTACAAATCTTCTACAAAATCTGTGCGTCATTCTGAAATGTGTCCTTCAAAGCGTTTCCAGACGAAATCCAGGGCCGCCTGGGAAGGATGGGCTCCGTCCGGGGCAAACCAGGAACGGTCGCGGAGCTCATCGAGAACGATTTCGTAGGAAGGGAAGTATCCGGCATTGGGATGAGACCGGACCAGACTGTCCTCGGCGAGAAGGAGGATGGCCTTGGAGAGCTGATTGCCGTGGAGGCCGTCCTTCAGATGGCGTATGGGAGATACGGTGAAGATGAAGCGCTTGTCCGGGAAGCGCCCGATGAGAGGATTCCAGAGAGCGGTGATGTCCTCCACCGTGAGGCGCTCGCGGCGGAACTCCCAGGCCGGATGCTTATGGCAGTTGGAGACGATCATATCCCGCTCCAGGTGGCGGAAGACCCAGGCAGTTCCGAAGGTAACGATAACCGTACGGGCCTCCCTGAAAGCAGCTGACGCCTCAGCGAGGGCGCCGTTGGCATTGTCCAGAAATTCCTCCGGAGTCTTCCGGGCAAATGAGCCGTGGTGCATGAACGAGACATACCCGCCGCCTTCGGGGGCAACAGGCCGGTGTCCCGGTGAGACCGTCTTCCGCTGCCGCCCCTCCCGCACAGGATTGGTGTCGCGGGGGACGACGTCCTCTGAGGTGAACGGACGGCCCTCGGCCAGCCGCAGCAGTGATGCGGCCACCGACACCGGATTGTACAGCACCCCGAAAGGATTGACGCACATCCTCCAGCCTGCCTCCTCCATCCTCCGGCCCATCTCCGCCGAGAAGCACGAGCCGAGCGATACTGTCATACTGTCCTTGTCTATTCTCATAGGTGCAAAAATACAAAAAAAGAGGACGGCCTGTCTCCAGACCATCCTCCTGTTTTACAATCTGCTTCTTTTAGCGTGCGAGCACACCGTTGAAGGCTGCGGAAGATACGGCTGCAGCGCCGGCGGACACTGCTGTTGAGCTTGTGTCGTACTCTCCCTTGACAAACTTCGTGCCTTCAGCCTGAACAGAGCCATTCCAGTTATACCATGAGCCTCCCGACTGGAAACCGAGGAATATACCGTTCACTGCGACAAAGCTGGTTCCGTCAAACTCCAGTTCACAATTCTCACTAGGCCAAAGATAGGTCTTTCCATCAGCAGGATCTAAGTGATATGCGCACATAATTGTACTTACTGTACCCATACCGCTGACATTCACCTGAATTCCGTCCAATGAGACTTTCAGAGTATTTCCTTCACGGACAGCGGTATAATAAGCAGAGTTACCGCTAAGATAAGTTAAAGGCCATACCCTGTACTCATCACCTTCCTTAGTGATTTCATATACAACCTGCACATCTCCTTTGTCAGTTGCAACATTTGCAGCATACTGGCCTACAAGTTCGTCAGTACCGGGTTCGGGATCAGGTTCATCACCGCTCTCGATGGTCACATTGATGCTGGCCCAGTCGGAGTCGAGATAGTTCTCGCCATCACCGACAGCCTTTACCTTAACAGTGTAGTCACCGGCTGTAAGATCGGTGAACTCAGCGGAGAGTTCTGCGGTAGCAGTCTCCTCACCGCCATTCAGAGTATAGGCATAGGACTCTGCGTTGGCGACCTCACCCCACTCAATGACGAATGATGTCTCGTCCTGACTTGAGATGCTGAGCTCGGGCTTTGCCAGCTGCTCGGGTTCGGGCTCGGTAGACCCAAGTGTCACGTCGATGGATGCCCACTGCGAATCCAGGTACTCGTCACCCTCGGGAGCGATGGCCTTAACCTTTACTGTATAGGTGCCGGCAGCGAGATCAGTAAACTCCGCAGACTGATTGACAGTACTCTCCTCGGCACCGTCATTGATGGTGTAGGTATAGGAAACAGCATTCTCCACTACCTCCCATATTACCATAAAGGATGTTTCTGTCTGGTCAACTACGGCAAGGGTAGGGGCATTGAGAGTAACGGGCTCCGCGGGTTTCTCCTTCTTACAGGAGCTGAGGAAGGCGGTAGCCGTCAGGGCGATCATAGCGCCGTAAATAAATCTTTTCATTTTTTTAAATTTGTTAATAAAGTTAAATTTGTTGTTTAATCTGCAGAACAAATGTAGAAAAATTTTTTATACTTGGTTCTAAAAACGTAAAAAGACGGACCCGCATTACAGGTCCGTCTTTTAACTCCGGTTCCGGATAGATATCACTACTCAGCCTTAGGAGCCTCTGCTGCAGGCTCTGCGGCGGGAGCAGCCTCTGCCTTGGGAGCAGCTTTCTTGCGGCTGCGGCGGGTAGAGGTCTTCTTCTCTGCAGCCTTGGATGTTCCGAGAGCTGCCTCGTTGAAGTCCACCAGCTCGATGAACGCCATGTCAGCGGCGTCACCCTGACGGAAACCTGTCTTGATGATGCGGGTGTATCCGCCGGGACGGTCGGCTACCTTGGGAGCCACGTTGCGGAAGAGCTCAGTCACGGCCTCCTTCTGCTTCAGGTAAGCGAAGACAGTACGGCGGGAGTGGGTGGAGTCGTCCTTCGACTTGGTAATCAGGGGCTCTACATACACTCTGAGAGCTTTGGCCTTGGCTACGGTGGTCTCAATCCTCTTGTGGAGGATCAGCGAGCAGGCCATGTTGGCGAGCATAGACTTGCGGTGACCGCTCTTGCGTCCTAAATGATTGATTGTCCTATTGTGCCTCATTGTTTTCTACTTCTGTTTTCTTTTTAACTTCAATATTGTATTTGCTTACATCCATGCCGAAGTTGAGCTTTACCCTGTCCATCAGGACGTCAATCTCGTTCATGGACTTCTTTCCGAAGTTCCTGAAACGGATGAGCTCGGATCTCTGGTGCGAAACCAGGTCGGCGAATGTCTCGATGTTGGCGGCTTTCAGGCAGTTGAGTGCTCTCACAGAGAGCTCCATGTCGGAAAGCTTGGTCAGCAGCAGGTGCCTCATGCGCAGAGCCTCCTCATCCAGAGCCTCAGGCGCGCTCTTCTCGGGAGGTGTCTCCAGGGAAATCTTCTCGTCGGAAAAGAGCATAAAGTGATAGATCAGGATCTTGGCGGCCTCTGTCAGCGCATCCTTGGGATGAATCGATCCGTCGGTGGTGATCTCGAGGTTCAGCTTATCGTAGTCGGTCTTCTGCTCGACACGGTAGTCCTCCACAGAATAATTGACATTCTTGATGGGAGTGAATATCGAGTCGATAGGAATGGTTCCCATAGGGGCTGAATCCACCTTATTCTCATCCGAAGGCACATATCCGCGGCCCTTGCCGATGTGGAGCTCCACAGAGAGCTTCACGGTAGGCTCCATGGAGCAGATGTGCAGCTGCGGATTGAGAACCGAGAAGTTGCAGAGGCTCTTGGAGATATCCTCTGCAGTGAACTCCTGTTTGCCGGTCACGGTGAAGCTGACGGTCTCAGCCTCTTCCTCCTTGACTTCTCTCTTGAAACGTACCTGCTTGAGATTAAGAATGATGTCTACTACACTCTCAATGACTCCGGGGATAGTGTCAAACTCATGACTCACCCCTTCAATCCTTACGGATGTAATGGCAAATCCCTCCAACGAGGACAACAGGACCCTGCGCAGGGCATTGCCTATTGTAATCCCGTATCCGGGTTCCAGCGGGCGGAACTCGAACTTTCCGAAAGTATCGGTAGATTCGAGCATTATTACTTTGTCCGGTTTCTGAAATGCTAAAATTGCCATGACTTCAATTATTATTTCGAGTACAGTTCGACGATAAGCTGCTCGTTGATGTTCTCAGGTATTTCTGTTCTCTCAGGAAGATTGAGGTACTTGCCGGAAAGGTCGGTGCGGTTCCACTCAATCCATGAATATTTGCAGGTATCGGCAACGCTGTTCTGGATGACCTCAAGGCTCTTTGACCTCTCGCGCACACCTACTGTCTCGCCGGGCTTTACGATTGTCGAAGGGATGTTGCATACCTCACCGTTGAGTACGATGTGGCAATGCGACACGAGCTGGCGGGCAGCTGCACGTGTGGGAGCAATGCCCATACGGTAAACGATGTTGTCAAGCCTTGACTCGAGGAGAAGGAGGAGGTTGACGCCTGTACGGCCCTGCATCCTCCTGGCCTTTGCGTAGGTGTTGCGGAACTGTCTCTCGAGAACGCCGTAGGTGTATTTCACCTTCTGCTTCTCCTTGAGCTGGTTTCCGTACTCAGAGATCTTCTTGCGTTTCTTGGCCATTCCGTGCTGTCCGGGAGGATAGTTCTTCTTCTCGAAATACTTATCCGGACCGTAGATCGGTTCACCGAACTTGCGGGCTATCTTTGTGGTAGGTCCTGTATATCTTGCCATAATTCTAAACTTTTAATCAACTGTTTTACTATACCAAATTATACTTTACGGCGTCCTTTGGGACGGCATCCATTGTGGGGAAGCGGTGTTACGTCGACAATCTCGGTAACTTCAATACCGGCTCCATGGATGGTGCGGATCGCAGACTCGCGGCCCGCGCCGGGACCTTTGACATATGCCTTGATCTTGCGTAAACCCAAGTCGTAAGCAACCTTTGCGGCGTCAGCAGCTGCTACCTGCGCGGCATAGGGAGTGTTCTTCTTGGAACCGCGGAAACCCATCTTACCGGCGGAAGACCAACTGATAACCTGGCCCAGACTGTTGGTCAGGGTTACGATCACATTGTTGAAAGTCGAGGAGATGTGGGCCTCGCCGTAGGCATCGACCTTGACGACTCTCTTCTTATTGGTTGTTCCTGTTTTCTTTGCCATATTCAGTTACTTATTACTTAGTTGCTTTTTTCTTGTTGGCCACCGTCTTCTTCTTACCCTTACGTGTACGGGCGTTGTTCTTGGTGCTCTGTCCGCGTACGGGGAGTCCGATACGGTGACGGATTCCTCTGTAGCATCCGATATCCATCAGACGCTTGATGTTCATCTGAACGGATGAACGAAGTTCACCCTCGATCTTGTAGTGCTCAGCGATAGTGGACCTTATCGCTGCGATCTGGTCGTCGTTCCAGTCGCTCACCTTGGTGTCGAAGTCGATACCGCAATCGGTGAGAATCTTACGGGCGGAACTGCGGCCGATACCGTAGATATAGGTAAGTCCTATCTCTCCTCTTTTGTTTTTAGGTAAATCTACACCGGCTATACGTGCCATACTATATTACTTTTTTATTTGTTTACACTTTGTTATTAACCCTGGCGCATCTTGAACTTAGGATTCTTCTTGCAGATGATATAAAGGCGGCCTTTACGCCTTACTATTTTGCAATCCTCACTGCGCTTCTTGATGGATGCTTTAACTTTCATTGTCGTAAATTTTTATTTGTACCTGAAAGAAATTCTTCCTTTTGATAAATCATAAGGGGACATCTCTACTCTGACCTTGTCGCCGGGCAGGATCCGTATGTAATGCATGCGCATCTTGCCGGAGATGTGGGCTATGATCACATGGCCGTTGTCCAGCTCCACGCGGAACATGGCGTTGGAGAGGGCCTCGATTATAGTTCCATCCTTTTCTATAGCAGCTTGTTTGGGCATAAGTACTTGTCTCTTACAACTTAATATTGTCTCTTACCTTCTATAAAGTCAAAAGTAGACAGAATATCGGCTTTCTCGTCCCCGACGGCGACCGTGAGCTCGAAGTGAGCTGACTTCTTCTTGTCACAGGTGCTGACAGCCCATCCGTTCTCGTGGAGGTAAATCGCTTTGCCTCCGGCGTTGATCATCGGCTCGATGCAGATGGTCATACCCTTGACGAGCTTCTTTCCGGTGCCCGCCTTGCCGTAGTTCGGAACCTCGGGATGCTCGTGCATGTCCTTGCCGATTCCGTGTCCTACCATCTCGCGGACTACCGAGAAACCATAGCCCTCGGTATATGACTGGATTGCATGACCGATGTCCCCTATCCTGTTGCCCGCGACCGCTTTCTCTATGCCGCGATACAGGGACTCCTTGGTGACTCTCAGGAGTTTTGCGGTCTCCTCGTCCACCTCCCCCACGGGGAAGGTGTACGCGGAGTCACCGTAATAGCCCTTGTATATAGTTCCACAGTCGACGGACACTATGTCGCCCTCGCGGAGCTTGTAGTCCGACGGAAAACCGTGGACCACGACGTCGTTGACGGACAGACAGAGCGTATAGGGGAAGCCGCCGTATCCCAAGAAGCCCGGCTCCGCGCCGTTGTCACGGATGAAAGTCTCGGCGATCTTGTCAAGCTGCATGGTGGTGACACCGGGAGCAACGTGCTTGCCGACTTCCGCCAACGTCTTGGAGACGAGGATCGCATTCTCTCTGAGAATCTCGATTTCTTCTTCGGATTTTATTCTTATCATACTCAAAGAACTTTTTGAGAATTACATTCCCGAACGGCCTTTAAGACGTCCGGTCTTCATCAAACCGTCGTAGTGCCTCATGAGCAGGTGCGATTCGATCTGCTGCAGAGTGTCGAGCACTACGCCTACAAGGATAAGCAGCGAGGTTCCGCCGTAGAACTGGGAGAACTGGTTGTTTATCCCGAACATCATCGCAAATGCCGGGAGTATCGCCACGATAGCCAGGAAGAATGATCCGGGCAGGGTGATACGCGACATGATTGCATCGAGGTAGTCGACAGTCTTCTTTCCGGGCTTCACTCCGGGAATAAAACCGCCGTTCTTCTTCATCTCCTCAGCCATCATGTTGGCGTTCACGGTTACTGCGGTGTAGAAGTAAGTGAAGACCACTACAAGGAAGGCGAAGATGAGGTTGTACCAGAATCCGGTATAGTCGCTCAATGTAGCCGCGAGCCCCTGGGAAGCGTCGAAACGCGAAAGGAGCAGCGGGAACATCATCAGGGCCTGTGCGAAAATAATCGGCATAACGCCGGCCGCGTTTATTTTCAGAGGTATATACTGACGGACTCCACCGTACTGACGGTTTCCGACCACTCTCTTGGCATACTGTACAGGTACTTTGCGCACTCCCTGTACGAGGGCGATGGTGGCAATGAAGATGAGGAAGAGAATCACAATCTCAATGAGGAACATGAGAGCTCCGCCATTGGTCTGGTTGAATCTCTGCGCAGCTTCAGCGAAGACCGCGAAGGGCAGACGTGCGATGATACCGACCATAATGATCAGGGAGATACCGTTACCGATACCCCTGTCGGTAATACGCTCGCCGAGCCACATCACGAACATCGTACCTGCCATCAGCACGATGGTTGCAAAGATGTTGAATCC
The DNA here is from genome assembly GCA_018712545.1 of Candidatus Coprenecus merdigallinarum. Classification (GTDB taxonomy): domain Bacteria; phylum Bacteroidota; class Bacteroidia; order Bacteroidales; family UBA932; genus Coprenecus; species Coprenecus merdigallinarum. Next base: position 89,659 of record DVGV01000061.1, read on the forward strand.
GAAACCCTGTACTAAGAACGCATCTGCGGGCAATTGTGCGTGAAGGTTGGTAATGTACGCAGGTCCTTGAAGCAGAAGGATTACAATTGTCAGATAGCGTGTCCACTGGTTCATTTTTCTACGTCCGCTCTCCCCTTCTCTCATCATTCTCTGGAAGTAGGGGACCATCACACCCAGAAGCTGGATGACAATGGACGCGGAGATGTACGGCATCACTCCCAGCGCGAAGATGGAAGCGTTGCCGAAAGCGCCGCCGGAAAACATATCCAACAGACTGAGGAGGCCTGTGGAAGCCTGGGCCTCAAGTTCCTGCAGCTTGGTCGGGTCAACACCCGGAACTACAATGAAGCACCCGAGGCGGTACACAAGCAAGAGGAGAAAGGTGTATCCCAACCTTTTCCTCAGCTCTTCAATCTTGAAGATATTCTTGATTGTCTGTATAAATCTTTTCATCGGCCGCTTTTCTTATTAGAGTACTATAGCCTTGCCTTCGAGGGCCTCGATTTTCTCCTTGGCTGACTTGGAGAATGCATCGGCGGTCACTTCGAGCTTAGCAGTAAGCTCGCCGTTGCCGAGAATCTTCACCTTGTCGTTCTTGGAAACGAGACCGGCTGAGACGAGTACATCGAAATCGATTACACTGATGTTCCTCTTCTCGCTCAGTGCCTGAAGGGTGGAAAGGTTCACCGCCTTGTACTCCACTCTGGTGGGGTTCTTGAATCCGAATTTGGGCAGACGTCTCTGGATAGGCATCTGACCACCCTCGAAACCGATCTTGTGGTGGTAACCGGAGCGGGACTTGGCACCGTTCATACCGCGTGTAGACTGTCCGCCGTGACCGGAGCCTTCGCCCCTGCCGACACGCTTGACATTCTTACGGGAGCCTTCTGCAGGTGTTAAATTATGTAGTTTCATCTCTTTTACCTCTTAGAATTAGTTAATCTCTTCTACTTTTACAAGATGGAGAACTTTCTGAATCATACCGTTGGTCACGGGAGTCAGCTCTATCTCCACCGACTGGTGCATGCGGCGCAGTCCGAGAGACTCGAGGTTGGCTCTCTGTCTCTGGGTCGAACCGTTCTTGCTCTTTATCTGAGTAACTTTAACTTTTGCCATTGTCTTGCCTCCTTATCCTTTAAATACTCTTTGCATGGGGATACCGCGGACCCCGGCGACAGTATAGGCGTCGCGGAGCTCAACGAGGGCTGCGATAGTGGCCTTAACCAGGTTGTGAGGGTTGGACGAACCCTTGGACTTAGCCAGCACGTCCTGAACGCCCACTGACTCGAATACGGCACGCATCGCACCTCCGGCCTTCACTCCGGTACCGGGAGCCGCGGGCTTCATGAATACCCTGGCACCGCCGAACTTGGCCTCCTGCTCGTGAGGGATGGTCCTCTTGTTCAGAGGCACCTTTACGAGATTCTTCTTGGCGTCCTCTATGCCCTTGGAGATAGCTGTGGTAACTTCGTTGGCCTTTCCGAGACCATAACCTACCACACCCTTCTCATCGCCCACTACTACGATAGCAGCGAAGCTGAAGTGGCGTCCGCCTTTGGTTACCTTAGTAACCCTCTGAACTGCTACCAATCTGTCCTTGAGCTCCAGATCGGTGGTTTTTACTTTCTTAACGTTGATATCTGCCATAGTCTCTTAGAATTTAAGACCGCCCTCGCGGGCTGCGTCTGCCAAACTTTTAACTCTTCCGTGATAGAGGTAGCCTCCGCGGTCGAAGGAGACGGTGGAGATACCCTTCTCTACAGCACGCTCGGCGATGAGCTTGCCCACCAGCGCGGCCACCTCTGTGGCGGTCTTGCCCTTGACAGCCTCGGCAAGAGACTTGTCGTTGGAACCGGCGGACACGAGGGTGATGCCCTTGGTGTCGTCAATCACCTGTACGTAGATCTGCTTGTTGCTTCTGAATACGGACATCCTGGGCCTCTCGGGGGTACCGTTTACAACCTTGCGGATGCGGTAGCGTATTCTCTGTCTTCTCTGTATTTTAGTCATTGCCATATTCCTATCCTCCTAATTATTTAGCGCCTGCGGACTTACCGGCCTTGCGGCGGAGCTGTTCGCCTACGAACTTGATACCTTTACCCTTGTAAGGCTCGGGAGCGCGCATAGAGCGGATCTTGGCGGCTACCTGGCCGAGCAGCTGCTTGTCGCAGCTCTTGAGTACGAGAACAGGATTCTGACCTTTCTTCACAGGCTCAGCCTCAGCCTTGATCTCCGAGGGGAGCATGAAGTGGATGTCGTGAGAGTAACCGAGAGCGAGCTCCAGAATCTGGCCCTTTACCTCGACGCGGTAACCGACACCGATCAGTTCCTGCTTGATAGTGAAACCGGTGGACACTCCTGTCACCATGTTGTGAATGAGTGCACGGTAGAGTCCGTGCAGGGAACGGTGACGGGGCTGGTCCGTAGGACGTGTTACCGTGATTGTATTCCCTTCAACGGATACTTTGATGTCAGGATCAACTTTCTGACTCAGTTGTCCGAGCGGTCCTTTAACCAGTACCACATTGTCGGCGCCGACCGTTGCGGTCACGCCCTGCGGCAGGTGTACAGGCAATTTTCCAATTCTTGACATTGTATTCTTACTTTTTTAACATTAATAAACATAACAGAGCACCTCGCCTCCGACGTTCATATCCTTGGCTTCCTTGTCGGTGATGATACCCTTGGAAGTAGAGAGGATGGCGATACCCATGCCGTTGAGCACGCGGGGCATGTCCTCTACTCCGACATACTTTCTAAGACCGGGGGTCGAGACCCTCTGGATCTTCTTGACGGCAGCCTGCTTGGTAGCGGGATGATACTTCAGGGCTATCTTGATGGTGTTGTAGGGAGTACCCTCCACCAGCTTGTAGCTGAGGATGTAACCCTTCTCATGGAGAATACGGGTAATCTCCATCTTCATTTTGGACGCAGGAATCTCAACGATTTTGTGCTTTGCGAGATACGCGTTTCTGACTCTCGTCAGGTAATCTGCTATTGGATCAGTCATTTTGTTTGTTTTGTTTTGGTGGTTCGACGCCTTTCGGCGCCCGATATCCAATGGTTTATAAATTAATTTGTTTGATTTCTTCTACCAGGAAGCTTTTCTTACTCCGGGAATCAGACCCTTACTTGCCATTTCCCTGAACTGAATACGGCTGATGCCGAAAACACGCATGTAGCCTTTGGGACGTCCGGTGATGGAGCAACGGTTGTGCTGACGGCAGGGACTCGAGTTCTTGGGGAGTCTGTCGAGAGCGGCCCAGTCGCCGGCTTCCTTGAGAGCTTTACGTTTTTCTGCGTATTTAGCGCACATTCTCGCACGTTTCACTTCGCGTGCCTTCATTGATTCTTTTGCCATATCTTATTTACGATTTTTTGTTCTTAAAAGGCAGTCCGAATTCACGGAGGAGAGCATGGGCATGCTCGTCATTCTCTGTGGATGTCACAAAGGTTATCTCAAGTCCGAAAATCTTGGTAATCTTGTCAATGTCGATCTCGGGGAAGATAATCTGCTCCTTGATGCCGAGGGTGTAGTTACCGCGGCCGTCAAACTTCTCGTTGATACCGTTGAAGTCACGGATACGGGGAAGTGAAACGGCGATAAGCCTCTCGAGGAACTCATACATACGGGCACCCCTGAGCGTAACTTTAACACCGATTGCCTGTCCGCGACGGAGCTTGAAGTTGGAGATATCCTTTCTGGAATATGTGGTCACGGCCTTCTGTCCTGCGATGGCTGTGAGCTCCTGCTGGGCAACCTCGACGAGCTTCTTGTCGCCGGTAGCATCGCCGATACCCTGGTTGAGGGTAATCTTCACGAGCTTGGGCACCTGCATTACAGTTGCGAAACCGAACTCCTTCTGGAGCTTGGCCACGATTTCCTCTTTGTATTTTTTCTGGAGGTTAGGAACGTATCCTTCCAAGCTTACTTTCTGCTCCTGCTTGGCCTCTTCTACTTTTTTCTTTGCCATTATTTAATCTCCTCTCCTGATTTTTTAGCGTAACGGACCAGTTTTCCATTCTCGCCCATACGGCGGCCGATCCTGGTGGGACCTCCTTTTGCGGGGTCGACTACCTGGAGGTTGGAAATATGGATTCCGGCTTCCTGTTTGATAATTCCGCCCTGAGGATGCTTTGCATTGGGCTTGGTGTGCTTGCTCACCATGTTGACACCCTCCACGATGGCGCGGTCCTTCTTGGTGATGATCTCCAGAACCTTTCCGGTCTTGCCCTTATCGTTGCCGGCGTTCACGTAGACCATGTCTCCTTTCTTGATATGTAATTTCTTGTTCATGTCTGTACCTCCTATATATTAAAGTACCTCGGGTGCAAGAGAGACAATCTTCATGTAGTTGTCGCGCAGCTCACGGGCAACGGGGCCGAAGATACGGGTTCCGCGGACCTCGCCCTGGTTGTTCAAAAGCACGCAGGCATTGTCGTCAAAACGGATGTACGAGCCGTCGGCACGACGGATCTCTTTCTTGGTGCGCACTACAACGGCTTTGGATACCGATCCCTTCTTGGCGTCACCGCCGGGGATAGCGCTCTTGACAGCGACTACAATCTTGTCGCCGACGCTGGCATAACGGCGGCGGGTACCTCCGAGTACACGGATGCAGAGCACCTCTTTAGCACCGCTGTTGTCAGCTACCATTAAACGTGATTCCTGTTGTATCATTTTACTTCACTTTTTCTACGATTTCTACTAATCTCCAGCGTTTGGTCTTGCTCAGGGGACGGGTCTCCATGATGCGGACTGTATCGCCTTCGTCGCATGTGTTCTTCTCGTCATGAGCGACGAACTTGGTGGTCTTGTTCACGAACTTGCCGTAAATAGGGTGTTTTTCCTTAACCTTTACAGCCACGATGATGGACTTGTCCATCTTGTTGCTGACCACCACACCGATTCTTTCCTTACGTAAATTTCTTTCCATAGCGGTTACTCTTCTACTTTAGCCTGTTTTTCCTTTTCGGTCAGGATGGTGAGCATACGGGCGATGTCCTTTCCTGCCTTTCTGATCTTTGAGGTGTCCTCGATGGGGGAGACGGCATGGTTGAGCTTCATCTGCGCCAGGTTGGCCTTCTCGGTCTCGATGCGCTCGCGCAGGTCCTTGATAGACATTTCTCTGATTTCCTTGGGTTTCATTTCTTCTCCTCCGGTTTATTACTGTTCAACATAATCTCTGCGGACCACGAACTTGGTGGTTACGGGCAGCTTCTGGGCTCCGAGACGGAGAGCTTCCTTAGCCACTTCCATGGGCACGCCCTCTGCTTCTATGAGCATACGGCCGGGAGTGATAGGTGCTACGAATCCCTCGGGATTACCTTTACCTTTACCCATACGTACCTCAGCGGGTTTCTTCGTGTAAGGTTTGTCAGGGAAAACGCGAATCCAAATCTTACCTTCACGTTTCATGTAACGCACTACAGCCTGACGGGCAGCCTCAATCTGCTGACCTGTGAGCCATGCCGACTCTAGGGTCTTGATACCGAAAGAGCCGAAAGAAAGCTCAGTACCACGGTGAGCATTTCCTTTCATGCGGCCTTTCTGCTGCCTTCTGAACTTGGTTTTCTTTGGTTGTAACATTGTCTATACTTTTTGTAAGTCTATTATTTCCAGTCAACTAAATATAGTTCCCCCATTAAACGGGGCTGCAAAGATATTACAAATTCCTGTAACACCAAACTTTTTTGAAGATTTTTTAGAAAAATTTTTCAGCATTTTCGACCGGACTATTTGAAGGTCAACCTACGGGCGGTCAGCAGCTTAAGAAAATATAAACATTTTCAGGAGATGCGTTTTGGACGCGGATGCCGCGGCTTTGGCGGGGCAAAATATAAATATCTTCACATTTTTTAGAGAATCGCTGTTTTCAAAAGCCATACATAAATGAATTTGTAGTATCTTTGTGACACAAAAAATTACCTTTGGTATGAAGAACAACTTTACAAATGTCGAGAAAGCCTATGCAGGCTCAGTAGAACACAGATTTCCTACCAACATCCCTTACATCACAGTAGAGAATTTCCCCAAGCTGGGCAAACTGACAGCGTTCAGATTCCTGGAGTGGGCGGCAGAGCATCCGGACGGAGTCATCAGCCTTCCTACAGGCAAGACTCCCGAGTATTTTATCGCATGGGTCCAGAAAATCCTGAAAGAATGGGACACCGCAGAAGGAGCGGCCCTGAGGGCAGAGAACGGACTGCACACCACTAAAAAGCCCGATCTCAGAGGACTCCATTTCGTACAGATAGATGAGTTCTACCCCATCGATCCCAGACAGCACAACAGCTTCTACAACTACGTTCAGAAATACTACGTCGAGGACTTCGGTCTGGACGCATCGAAGGGCATCTTCATCAACTGCGAGCAGATTCCCCTCGTAGACGGCAAGCACTTCACCGAGGTATTCCCCGACGGAGTCATCGACCTGAGCCTGCGCTACCGCGACGCCAAGTCAGCCGCAGAGAAGATGAAACAGAAATCCATCTTCATGATTGACAACTGGTGCGCCGAGTACGACCAGAAGGTCAGGGACCTCGGAGGCATCGGATTCTTCCTCGGAGGTATCGGCCCTGACGGACACATCGCCTTCAACGTCCGCGGCAGCGATCCTCACTCCACCACACGCCTGACCCACACCAACTACGAGACCCAGGCAGCCGCTGCCAGCGACCTCGGAGGCATCGAGATCTCCCGTATCAAGCCCGTCATCACCATCGGACTGGAGACCATCACCCATAATCCCGACGCAGTCGCCATCATCTTCGCCGCAGGAGAGGCCAAGGCTCCCGTCGTAGCGGACGCTCTCGAGAAGACACCCTGCAACCTTTACCCCGCATCGGTGCTCACCAAGCTGCCCAACGCGCGCTTCTACCTTACTACAGGAGCGGCTTCCATGCTGCATGAGTCTGTTTATCATTATTACGCGGACTCACCCTGGTCCCAGGAGAAGACTGACCGAGCCGTTCTCGACTGCTGCAACCGCATCGGCAAGTACGGCGACAAGATTACACTCGAGGACCTCAAGGCCGACGAGTACTGCAGCATGATTCCCGACCTGAACGAGAACACGATACAGACCGTCATCGACTCTCTGACCAAGAAGATTGCCCGCGGTACCTCGACCTGGAGCAACCAGACCTTCTACTATACAGGTCCCCACCACGACGATATTCTCCTCGGCCTGCTGCCCCACATCCACAGGGTATCCCGCAACGAGACCAACGACTCACACTTCTCGGTAATGACCTCCGGCTTCAACGCCGTGACCAACCACTTCCTTATCGACGCCCTGAACGAGACCATCGGTTTCCTCGATGCAGGCAGAATCCAGATGACAGACTATCCCGACTTCTTCACCGAAGGCTGGAAACTCAAACGCGAGAAAGACATCTACCACTCTCTGATCAACGTTGCTTCCGGAAACGAAGAGGAGCGCAAGAGAGGCCGTTCACACCGCCTGGTCCGCGACTTCATCGAAATCTACGGCGTGAAGAACAAAGAGGAGCTGCGCGCCAAGATTCTCGACGTGATCGACGAGACCCGCCACAGCTATGACGGCCAGAAGATGTCCGCCGACATCCGCCTGCTCAAGGGTATGATCCGTGAGTTCGAGGAGGAGCTGGTATGGGGCTTCTTCGGAATCAAGAACGAGAACGTACACCACCTCCGCCTGGGCTTCTACACCGGCGACATCTTCACCGAGCAGCCCAACCGCGAGAGGGACGTAGAGCCTATCCTCCAGGAGCTGCGCGAGATCAAGCCCACCGTCATCAGCATCGCCTTCGATCCAGAGGGCAGCGGTCCCGACACCCACTACAAGGTACTCCAGGCCATCGCAGACGCCATCCGCGAATGGGGCAAGGAGACAGACCTGAGCAATCTCAAGATCTGGGGCTACCGCAACGTATGGTACCGCTTCCTTCCCTCAGAGGCAACACACATCGTTCCCGTATCGCTCAACGCCATGAGTGTGTTTGACAACGCGTTCTGCAACTGCTACGCCTCGCAGGTCAACGCCGACTTCCCCAGCTACATGCTCGACGGCAAGTTCAGCGACCTGGCAAAGATCGTCTGGGTGGACCAGCTCAACAAGGTACAGCACGTGCTCGGCAAGCCGTTCTTCTACCAGAACCCCAGTCCCAGGCTCAGGACCACACACGGCCTCCTGTTCTTCAAGGAGATGGATGTAGAGGAATTCCTCAAGTCCGCACGCGAGCTGCAGAAATCCATGACCAACGCCTAATAAGGCAGGGTCAGCAGACTGAAATACGGTGCGCCGGTCACACTTTAGCCGGCACACCGTATTTTTTAAATATATCAAGAGCCGCCTCGACCGTATCTTCGGACGGCGTCGTCATCGGCACACCGTTGCGGTTGTATACCGTGCCCATCCGGGCATGCTTGTTCTTCCCGATGTCATGGTAGGGCAGAAGTTCCACACATAGCGGAGGTCTGTCCAGAGAGGCCAGGAATTCCGCAGTCGCCCTGATATTGTCCTCTCCGGAATTCACACCATCTATAAAAGGTATGCGCACCAGATAGTCCGTTGTTCCTTCCGAAGCGAGCATCCTCATATTGTCAAGGACAATATCATTCGGAACCCCGCAGAAATACCGGTGCCTCTGCCGGTCCATCACCTTTATATCAATAAGAAAGAGCTCGCACCTGCGGGATACCTCCCGGACAAGCTCCGCGGGAGCGAAAAGGGTGGTATCCACCGCGCGGTGGAGCCTGTAGCCGTCATTCAAGGCCGCAGCCGCGACAAAATCCAGCAGGGAAAGCAGAGCATCTCTCTGATACAGCGGCTCGCCTCCGCTGAAAGTCACTCCACCGCCGGAAGTTTCGAAAAACGGGCGCTCCTTCAGGACCGCGGCGTAAATTTCCTCCATGGTGCAGAACCGGGCCGCCATCTCCACAGCCCCAGTCGGACAGACTGCGGCGCAGCTGCCGCAAAGACCGCACCGCTCAGCATCGCACTCTATGCCGTGGCCGCGGACAGGCTTCAGCGCCTGTCCGGGACAGACCTGCACGCATGCCCGGCACATGATACACCTCGAGGCGGCGTACATCCGGGTCTGACCGCTGGAGATGCCCTCCGGATTGTGACACCAGATACAGGACAGCGGACAGCCCTTGAAGAAGACGGTGACGCGGATACCGGGTCCGTCATTTATAGAATACCGCCTGATGTCGAATACCGGATACCTGACTCCGTCCATGGCCATGCCGCTAATACACCGCATTCTCCGTACGCGCGATGATCTCTTCCTGATAGTCCGCGCAGAGATCGTTGAAATAGTCGCTGTATCCGGCAACGCGCACCATCAGGTCGCGGTACCGCTCCGGATGTTTCTGCGCGTCACGCAGCGTGGCTGTATCCACGATATTGAACTGTATGTGATGGCCGCCGAGTCCGAAATAGGCACGGACAAGCTGCCCCAGCTTTCTTATGTCCTCGTCCTTGCTCACAATCTGCGGGATAAGACGCTGGTTGAGCAGCGTACCTCCGGAGAGGCTCTGGTCCAGCTTGCCGAGAGACTTCACTACGGCTGTAGGACCGTGGGTATCAGCCCCGTGCGAAGGGGATGTGCCGTCCGAGATGGGCAGCGAGGCATGACGTCCGTCGGCCGATGCGCCGAGCACCTTTCCGAAGTATATATGGCAGGTGGTGGAGAGCATGTTCATATGATAGCACGAGCCCTTGATATTGGGACGGCCTTCGATAGCCTTGTAGAGGTCATTGTAGACGCGTACGGCTATGGAATCGGCATAGTCGTCATCGTTGCCGAAGAACGGGGTATGGTTGACTATCCACTGACGCTCGTACTCGTAGCCTTTGAAATCAGCCTTGAGCATCTGCAGCATCTGCGCCATCGTGTAGCGTCCGTCCTCAAAGACATGCTTCCTGATCGAGGACAGGGCATCGGTGACAGTACCGAGGCCTGTGCACTGGATATAGTCGGTATTGTAGCGGGGACCGCAGTCATAATAGTCCCTGCCCTTGGCTATACAGTCATCGATGAGCACCGAGAGAAAAGTGGCGGGCGCGTACTTGGCGAACATACGGTCGATGTAGTTGTTGACCTTTATCTTCTCCAGGACGGCATACTCCAGCTGCTTTAGGAAGGCCGAATAGAGGTCCTCAAAATCCCGGAATGCCTCCGGGTTGCCGGTGGATATACCCGTCTGCCTGCCGGTAAGAGGGTCCCTGCCGTCGTTGAGAGTCAGCTCCAGAAGCTTGGGAACATTAAGATAGCCGGTGAGCAGATAGGCCTCCTTGCCGAAGGCTCCTACCTCGATACATCCGCTGCATCCTCCCTCCCTGGCGTCCTCCAGGCTCTTGCCCTGACGGACAAGCTCCCGTACATAGACATCCGGATTGAACAGGGAGGGATAACCGTAACCGAGACGGATAACCCTGCATGCGGCCTCCAGCAGCGCGTCGGAAGTAACGGAGCCGACATGCACCGAACATCCCGGCTGGAGGACATGAAGCTCGCCGAGCACCTCCAGGAGGATGTAGGACACCTCGCTCTCGCCGGAGGTACCGTCATACTTCACCCCGCCTATGTTGATATTGGTAAAATCATTGTATGTACCGCTCTCCTTGGCGGTAATGCCCACCTTGGGAGGTGCCGGGTGGTTGTTGACCTTAATCCAGAAGCAGCTGAGGTACTCCTTGGCCTGTTCCCGGGTGAGAGTACCCGCTGCCGTCTCCCTCTCATAGAATGGAGCCAGGTGCTGGTCGAAATGACCGGGGTTCATGGCGTCCCAGCCATTGAGCTCCAGAATCGTGCCGAGATGACAGAACCAGTACATCTGGACAGCCTCGCGGAATGTCCGCGGCGCATTCTCCGGGACCCACGTGCAGACCTCCTCAATATCCCGCAGTTCCCCGATGCGGCGCCTGTATGCCTCCTCTCTGGTCTCGCCGGACAAAGGTGTGGCCTTGAAGGCGGGACCGCCGGCAAGAGCCTTCTCTATCCTGGCAATCTGCCTGCGCGCCTCGTCCGCATGACGGTGAGCGAGGAGTATCAGGGCATCACAGGATATGGCCATCGCCGTCAGTTCGTCCTGTCTGTCAGTAGCCATGGGGTCGTTGATGAAATCCAGCTTCGTGAGCTGCTCCGCTATCCGGGCCTTGAAATCCTTCATGCCCATCCGGTACATCTTCCCGTCGAGGGCCGTATGGCCTGGAGCCCTCTGCTCCATGAACTCGGTGAAGACACCGGCCTCATAAAGCGCTCTCCATGTATCCGGTACATGGTTGAATATGCGGTCCCTCTGTGTCTTGCCCTTCCAGTAAGGGATCACCTCCCTGCGGTATTTCTCAATCTCGCGGTCGGAGATGTCATAATGCTGGATAGCGCGGCTGCGGAGCACCTTGAAGTCCTCCACCGAATGGCAGTTGAGCTCGGGGAATGTAGGCACAGCCTTGGGCTTAGGCCCTCTCTCCCCTACTATCAGCTCATTGTCACCGATATATATTCTTTTCTTGGCACAGAGGTTGTAGAAGTTCTTTGCCCGCATGACGGGGACGGGGTACTTTCCCCCGTTCTTTTTATAGAATGCAGTCTCAATCAATGCCCGCTCGATGGAAAGCGAAGGCACCGCATTGACAGACTGCTCACGCAGCATGTTTACCCTTTCAGTCATAGTATTGAGTTTAATAAACTGATAAGCATAGCAAATTTAGGATTATTCAACTATATTCGCAACACCAAAGTCATGAAAAGATACATTATCGCCACAGTCCTGCTGTTCACTGCCGCCGTCCTGAATGCCGGCGCGCAGGAACGTGCCACACCCAGACCGCGCGCGCTGCAGCAGGACAGTCTGCAGCTGATGCAGTACGTAATTGACGACTACGGTGACACCATCTACCTGGACGAGCTGGATCCCGCATACATAATCGCCAGACGCAAGGGCAAGGAGTGGAGAAGATACTACCGCCTTGTGCACAACTTCGCCAAGGCATACCCCTACGCCCTCGTGGCAGAGGAGAAACTCCGGGAAGCCGACTCCACCATCACCACGGACGGACTCCGCCGCGGCAAGCGCAACCGCTACATCAACGTGCTCCAGAAAGAGCTCTTCGAGACATTCGAGAAGCCGCTGCGCAACCTCACCGTCAGTCAGGGCAAGCTGCTGCTGCGGCTGATAGACCGCCAGACCGGAATCACACCGTACGAGATAATCAGGGGATACAAGAGCAAAGCCGCCGCCGGCTTCTGGCAGGGCATCGCAAAGCTCTTCGGCTCCGACATGAAGAAGCCCTATGACCCTGAGGGCGAGGACAAGGATACAGAGGAACTGGTCCAGATGTATCAGAAAGGGGAATTCAATATCCTGTACCGGTCGATTTTCGGGAAAAATCCCCCGGAGCCGGTCGTCAGGTCCCGGATGGACGTAGAGCAGAGATAATCTCCAGGCGCTCTCCGTCGAAGACAGCGTATTCCCCTCCGTCCGCCCAGCATCCCAGAACGTACATTCTCCCTCCGGAAGGGATATCCACCGACCCCGGCGTATGGTAGTGGCCGAAGATATAGTAATCTATCCTGCAGTCCCTGCCGAATGAATCTGCGAAACGGTACAGGGGTTCGTCCTTACCGCGGAAATAATAGCGGGACGAACGCTCCGGATCACTCTTTATCTTTCTGGAATGGGATGCCCAGGCATAGCCCAGCCCGAAAGCCCAGCGGGGATGCAGAGATGAGAACAGAATCTGCAGGAAACGGTTGTGGAACATCCAGCGTATGAAGCGGAAACCTCTGTCAGCACGTCCGAGACCGTCACCGTGCCCCAGGCAGAAGCGACGGCCGGCCAGCTCAGTCACATAAGGCTCCCGGACGACCTTAATACCCAGCTCCGACTCAAAATAGGAATAAGCCCACACATCGTGATTGCCCGGACAGAACCAGACCGGTATCCCGCTGTCCGTCAAGCGTGCAAGTGCTCCCAAGGCTCTGGTATGCCCGCGCGGTATCACATAGCGGTACTCATACCAGAAATCGAATATGTCTCCCAGTAGAAACACTCCTGCCGTCTCCCGGTCGGAGGCAAGGCTGTCCAGCAGTGCTGTAAACCTGGACTCCAGAGCCCGCCGGTCACAGCCGCTGACGCCGAGGTGCACGTCCGAGATGAAGTAATATTTCATCGGTTTACGCCGCCAGCTCGAATATGAAGCAGAATGCCGCAGCCACAACGCAGTACAGGGCGAACCAGCGCAGGCGTGCCTTCTGAACTATGCGTATCATCCAGCGGCAGGCGGCATAGCCCGAAACAAAGGCCGTCAGTGAGCCTAGTATGAGGGACAGATTCGATATGCCGGAGGACTCCGCCGCGAAATCACCTCCTATAAGCTGCAGGAACGCCTCGCCGAGAATAGGAATCAGAACCATAAGGAACGAGAACTGGGCCATCGCGCTCTTCCTAACCCCCAGCATCAGACCGGTTGAGATGGTGGTACCGGAGCGGGAAAGTCCCGGCATCACGGCAAAGGCCTGGCCGACACCTATGATAAAAGCATCCCACCAGCCCACCTCGCGTCCGGGCTCATGTCCCAGGGCAGCCGCCCTGCGGGCCTGGCGGTTGGAAAGGGTCTCGCCGAGAGTCAGCAGAACTGCCGTAAGCAGCAGCATACTGCCGACGATGATGAGACCGGAGCCGAAAATATCAGTCACGAAATCCTTGAAGAAGACACCTACGATAAACACCGGTATCATCGACACGCATATCTTCAGGAAATACTCGGTCTGCGGATTGTAACTGAACTTGAACACACCTTTGATGATATTCCATATTTCCTTGCGGAAAGCGACGATAGTACTGAGAACCGTGGCAGCATGTACAGCGACCTCAAAGCTGAGGTTCTCGGCGTCTATGCCGAAAATCGCCTTGAAAATAGTCAGATGACCGCTGCTGCTCACCGGTAAAAACTCCGTAAGTCCCTGGATGAGACCTAGAACTACTGCCTGAAACCATTCCATACCAGCTTATTTTTTCCTTTTAAAAACATTAATCGGCTTACGGCGCAGCAGCACCACCAGCTCAATGACAAAACCTCCGACTATCAGCAGCGGAGCGATGTACAGGCGTGAGAAACTGAAAAGAGCATAGTTGAACACATCCGGACTGTCCGCCCCTCCGCCCAGCAGAAGCAGATATCCGAGGACCATCACGACCAGGCCGATGATGAGATAGAGAACGTTCTCCCTGGGTATTGCAAATTTATTATCCATTGTAATTTATTTTATTTTCAATAATACAGTTCGTTCTTATTCAAGGATATCAGGCTTCTCACTCCAGCCGAGGTCGAGACCATGCAGATGAGAATGCCGAGAAGCACCACGACGGCCATCACCGCTCCGAGCAACATCGCGTCAAAGAGCGAGAACAGCTGATAGAACTCATTGCGGATGAGATACAGGGCTCCGAGGATGAAGACATCGGCGACAGCTCCGGATATCAGTCCCTGGAAAAATGCCTGTCCCACGAAAGGACGGGTGATGAAGCTTCTGGTGGCCCCTACCATACGCATGGTATGGATGGTAAAACGCCGGGCATAGACGTTGAGACGGACAGTATTGTTGATCAGTACCACCGATATGAAGAGAAGCAGCAGCACAAATATGCCCGCCACCAGTCCTATCCGCTCCAGGTTGGCGTTGAGAAGCTCCACCAGGGACTGCTGGTACACCACATCCTCCACGGACGGATTCGCACGGATAGCCGTCTCTATCACGGCCAGACTGTCAGTAGAGACATAGTCCGCGGCAACCTGCAGCTCAAGGGACACCGGGATAGGATTGACCTCGAACACATCCATGAAGTCGTCTCCGAGGACCTCCTTCATCTCCTCCACTCCCTCCTCCTTCGTGATTATTCTCACATCCTTGATATAGCCTGTCCCCTGCAGGTCATCGGCCAGGGAGGAGGCATCGGCCTCGTCCGCCTCCACCGAAAGGACTGCCGTCACTGTTATATTTTCCTTGAAATAATTTGATACTGAACGGGCATTGACCACGAGAACACCTGTCATTCCCACCAGGAAAAGTACCAGGCTGATACTTATCACCGATGAGAAATAGGACCTTAAAAGCCTGCGATACAGGATATTACTCTCGTTTTTAGCCATTCTTGCTCGACTCATAGAACCTTCAAAGATATAGAAAAAGATGATTATTTTAGATATTTTATTTGTATATTTGCCGAAAAGTCATGAAATGAAAGATCCCAAAAGAGTTTTATTCGTCAATTCCGAGATTTACCCCTACCTTCCCGAAACCACCATTTCTACCGTAGGCAGATTCCTGCCCCAGGGCATTCAGGAGTCGGGCAAGGAAATCCGGACATTCATGCCCCGCTACGGCTGCATCAACGAAAGACGCAACCAGCTCCACGAAGTAATCAGGCTCTCAGGGATGAACATGGTCATAAATGACATCGACCGTCCGCTGGTGATCAAGGTCGCCTCCATCTCTTCCGCAAGGATGCAGGTCTATTTCATAGACAACGATGACTACTTTCACCGCAAGGCCATCTATGTGGACGAGGACGGCAGCTTCATGGCTGACAACGACGAGAGAGCCATCTTCTTTGCCCGCGGCATACTGGAGACCGTCAAGAAACTCCGCTGGAAACCGGACATCGTACACTGCTCCGGATGGATATCGCACCTTATCCCCCTTTACCTCAAGAAAGCATACAAGAACGACCCTATATTCTCAGAGGCGAAGGTGGTCGTTTCGCTCTACAACGAGTTCCCCGACTGCAGCCTGGCTTCCGACATGAAATCAAAAGTGCCCGTGACAGGCATCAAGTCAAAGGACATAGAGCTGCTCAAGACCCCCACTGGCACAAATCTTGCAAAACTCGCAATCCAGTACGCCGATGCCGTCATACTGGGAGCCGAAGACGTAAGCGAGGAAATCACCGGCTATGCGGTCTCGCGGAAACTGCCTGTCCTGGACTATACCCCTATAGACCATCCGGAAGGCACATACATCCAGAAGTACAACGAATTTTACGACAAATTACTAGACTGACATGTCCTTGAAGACAGTATTTACAGCCCTCCTCGCAGCCGCTCTGTCAGTGGCTGCGGTATCGTGCATCGAAAACAACCGCGCAATGGGAGAGGGCCTTCTCCCTGAGGGTTATATCCCCGTAGTAGGCACACACACCTTCGATGTCCCGGTAACCAACCGCGTGAGCGATTCAGTACAGTCATTCAACTCGTCCAACATGCTGGTGGGGACGATGAGCGACCCCGTATTCGGCACAGTCATAGCCAACGCAGCCTCATACATCGTACCCTACTCCGATTCGACTGATTTCGGAGATGAGGCCGAGCTTATCGGAGCTTACCTTACCCTGTCCGTTGACTCCACCTATTTTCTGGAGAGCAACCAGGAAGGCATCCACCAGCGCTTAAGGATTTACAGGCTGAACCGGAGAATAGACAGCACCATGCAATTCTGCAACTCCCTGACGCCGGACATGTACGACCCCGACCCCGTAACAGTCAGCGACCCCGTAATCTACGGCAAGGGGAGCATCCGCATCGACCTCAAGGACGATTACGCCAGAGAGCTTCTGGCCACCACGAAGGAGGAATTCGAGGACATGGACCTTTTCCTGGACCGCATCCACGGACTGTACATTGAGATAGAAAAACCGCTCGGCAATCCATCCGGAGGCCGCCTCAACTACCTCAACCTGGGATATTCGACAATAAACCTTGACTACCATACCAAAGTCGAGAGAGCCAGCGGCGAGACCGTCGGCGTGGATACCACCGAATCATTCGTATTCGGGTACGTGACAGCCGTAAACAATTTCACAACAGGCTCAGCCTCCCTCGAAAGCGACAATCCAGGTGAATTTCTTTACCTGGAGGGGCTGTCCGGAGTCAAGCCCCATATCTCAGCTACCAGCCTTAAATCCATGATTGACGACTGGCTCCAGGAATCCGGTCTGCAGGATAAGAACGTAATCCTGGCCAGGGCCGAGCTCAAATTCCCTTATGAGATGCCGCAGGATTTCGAACGTTTTGACAAAGAGCATCCCCAGAGCATCTACGCCTTCACAAACACACCCTGGGCCACGGACACGCTAAGACAATTCTCCCCTCTGGAAGAGGTCTACAGAACAGACAATATCGGCAGCATCAACCGCTCCGAACGGTTCTACAGCATGGACATCACTGTCTACCTGCAGCAGCTGATGTCAACGGACGCCGCCGAGGTGGACAGGTCCATGGACCTGTGGATAGCCCCGATGTCTGAAAGCAGCAACAGCTACTACGACTCATCTGTCTACTACAGCATAGACAATCACAATTACAACAAAATCATCCTGAACGGACCGGCTGCAGAAAGAAGGCCGACCCTTACCGTCACTTACGGAATTCTGGAGAAATAAGGACGAGGCAGCAGTTATGCCCCCCGAAACCGAAAGTATTGTTGAGCGCAACCCGGACCTGACGCTTGCGCGCGTGATTGAGAGTAAGGTCCAGACGGTAGTCAATTTCCGGGTCTTCATGCGCGAAGTTGATGGTGGGAGGCACTGTCGATGAGTTCAGCGCATGAATGCAGGCCAGGGCCTCCACGGCACCCGCAGCTCCCAGAAGATGTCCGTGCATGGATTTGGTGGAGCTGATGGAAAGCCCGTAGGCAGAATCCCCGAAAACTGTCCTGACACCCTTGAGCTCCGCCACATCCCCCAGGGGGGTAGATGTCCCGTGCACATTGATGTAATCCACGTCCTCAGGTCTCAACCCGGCATCCTCAAGCGCCAGACGCATCACATTGGCGGCTCCGCTTCCATCGGGAAGTGGTGCCGTAATGTGGTACGCGTCAGCACTCATCCCGGCACCGGCGACCTCGGCATAGATCCGGGCTCCGCGCGCCAGTGCGTGCTCCCTCTCCTCGAATACCAGAACCGCCGAACCCTCGCCCATGACGAAACCGTCGCGG
Source organism: Candidatus Coprenecus merdigallinarum (assembly GCA_018712545.1). Taxonomy (GTDB): domain Bacteria; phylum Bacteroidota; class Bacteroidia; order Bacteroidales; family UBA932; genus Coprenecus; species Coprenecus merdigallinarum. The sequence goes on from DVGV01000061.1 coordinate 107,647, forward strand.
GTCGCGTCAAAAGGACGTGAGGCAGTCCTGTACTCAGCATTATTGGTGGAAAGGGCCTTGGAGGCATTGAACCCTCCGATGGAAGGGATGGTGACGGGAGCCTCCGCCCCGCCTGTAAGTATCACGTCCGCCTTGCCCAGCCTGATAAGATTAAGAGCGTCCCCCATAGCATGGGAGGACGAGGCGCAGGCAGATGTCGTGGTATAATTCGGTCCCGCAAAACCGTACCTTATGGATATCAGACCGGGAGCCATATCCGATATCATCTTCGTAATAAGAAAAGGGCTAAAGCGCGGGATGCAACCTCCCTCGCTATAACCCATTATCTCTTCTGTGAGGCTTCCTATGCCTCCGATCCCCGAACCCAGTATCACTCCGGCTCTGCTGAGATCCGTCTTCTCAAGTTCCAGCCCGCTGTCAGCCACCGCCTGTGCGGCTGCCGCCATCGCGAACTGGGCGAAACGGTCTATCCGCCTAAGTTCCTTGCGGTCGATACCGTGCTCCGAAGGATCAAAATTCTTTACTGTGCACGCAAACTTGGTCTTGAAGCAGGATGTATCAAAGGCCGTTATCAGTTCCGCACCGCTGGTTCCCAGGTCCAGATTGGAAAAAAACTCATCTACCGAACTGCCCAGGGGATTTATAGTGCCGATACCTGTGACGACTACTCTCCGCAGACCCATGCGCCAATTATTTTGTGTGCTCCTCGATATAGTCGATGGCCTCGCCTACTGTCGAAATCTTCTCTGCGGCGTCGTCAGGAATCTCAATATTGAACTTCTTTTCGAACTCCATAATCAGTTCCACTGTGTCGAGAGAATCAGCACCTAAATCATTGGTAAAACTTGCATTGCGTGTTACTTCACTTTCATCAACACCGAGTTTGTTGACGATGATGGCTGTTACATCTGAAACAATATCTGCCATGGTCTAAATTTTAGTTAATAATTAGTTGTTAAATTCAAATTTTCCTGCAAATGAACATATAATTTTTGAAATAATGAAATTTTTATGAACTTTGCAGGAATCCAAACCTATTCCCCGAAGATGGAAAGAATTCCAAATATCGTCATATTCGCCTCAGGTTCAGGCTCTAACGCAGAGAACATCATTAACTGGTCGAAAGACAGGGACACGTACCGCGTAAAAGGCGTGTTCTGCAACCGGAAAGACGCGTACGTCCTCACCCGCGCAGAACGGCTAGGAGTTCCTGCCTGGACTTTCAGCAGAAAGGAATTCAAGGACAATACCATAATATATAATGGTGAGGCAGCGTCCCTCACTGCCGTCCTTGCAGATCTCGACACAGACTGCATCGTACTGGCCGGATTCCTGCTGAAAGTGCCGGACTACCTGCTGGAAGCTTATCCCGAGCGTATACTGAACATCCATCCCGCCCTCTTGCCTTCATACGGAGGCAAGGGAATGTACGGGGATCATGTCCACAAAGCCGTCATAGCCGCAGGAGAGAAGGAGTCGGGCATCACCATACATCTGGCCGACAGCCAGTATGACCATGGCCGCATTCTATATCAGGCCAGATGCTCCGTCTCGCCGGAAGATACTCCCGAGACACTGTTCGAAAAAGTACATCTGCTTGAGCGGGCATACCCTGAAGTTATAGATAAATACGTAAATTCCTTCTGACTCTTTAAAAAGATCTTCACATCCAAGTCTCATGAAAAAGCGGCAGCATCACATATGCCGAAATGAAAGCATTTTTTAACATATAAAAAAGATGAAAGTAAAATTGTACCTGACATGCATGGCAACAGGATTGTCCATGCTGTTCCTCTTTTCCGCATGTGAGGAAAAGAACGTTCCAACAACGGAGTCACCATCAGTCACCCTGCAGGAAGCCGGGCCAATACCGGCAATAGGAGGAGAGTTCACAGTCTCCTACACAGTGGAAAACCCTGTCGGAGGAGCCGTGGTCAGTGCCTCCGTACCTTCTGAAATCACATGGATCAGCGGTATCGACTGCTCTGTGGACGGACAGGTAAGCATGACAGTCTCCGAGAATACGGAAGAACAGGAGCGCTCTGCTCTTATGACTCTTGCCTACACATATGAGGGCGGGGAGGTTGAGGAGTCGATAACCTTGACACAGTCAGCAGCCGAAGCTGAGGACAACGACACGACCTATATGGAAGCTACGGTAATCAGCGGCACCTATTATGCCGCTTCAGCCGAAATTCCTGTCAACCGTTTTGCATTCATTCTTGCCAGAACCGATGAACCTGTAGCAGCCGGTGAGGATTACTACCGGTTTGTGCTGTACTCCGACGAGGCTCCGGATGCCGGCATGGCTCCGCCTGCCGGAACCTACACTCTTTCCACGGGCTTCAATGCAGGCACGGTAGATGCTGATTCATCTTTCGCCGGCATAGGATCCGGCACTGCTTCACCCTATACCGTGGGATTTTCCGAATGCACAGTAACTATAAGCGGAGAGGGAGACTTATATGACTATGACATAAGGCTGACAGATGCAGACGGAATGCCGCACCGTATCTCGTACAGCGGTCCTGTCATTCTGACTGACGGTTCGGGAGAAGATGAGCAGAATTACACCAGCACATTTGACAGCGACTTTACAGCAGACCTGACAGAAGCGGAAGCTGTTGCTACATTTTTCGGCGATTACAGCAACTCAGGAACAAATAACTGGACCCTGATGATAATGTCCGACACCCAGGTTTTCTTTGCGGATATATACACCTCCTCTTCCTACAATGAGGACACAGGACTACCGGCCGGCCATTTCACTATGGGCACAGACTACGCAGAGAACACTTTCATACCAGGCTCTGATGCCAGCACATCCTCCTACACATACTGGCTTGGCACCTGCTTCTATCACAGACAGGGTTATGTGTCCTACATAGACCCAAAGAGCCTGATAACAGACGGCACGATAGACATAACCATCAATGAAGACGGCACATACACCATAGTGTTCAATTGTATAGACGACAACCCCACTGAGCCTCATACGATATCAGGCTCCTGGACAGGAGAACTGGGTTCTCTATAATATACAATACCCGCCGAGTTAACGCCCCGCAGCCCAGCACACCGGACAGCTGCGGGGCATTTCATATATGAACTGGGATCTGTCCTGAACCCATGGGTTTCCGGACTATACCAGCTTTCTGACTTTGGCGCAGGCTATGGCCTCTGTTATATTGCTTACCCCAAGCTTGCCGAACAGGGACTTGCGGTAACCTTTGACAGAATCTACAGATTTGAAGATGGTATCAGCTATCTCACTCATGGTAAAACCTCTGTTGGACAGTACTAGAACCGCTTTTTCCAAATCCGTAAGAGACTCCTGGAGACTTTCGTTCCATGTCATCATGTCCGGGTCATAGTACCATACTTTCGAAGAGGTTTCACTGGTTATAGTCGCTCTCAGATTGGAATCATCCGGTGCCCATTCCACCGAGCACAGAATAAGCCACAGTTCTCCGGTATCCGAAAGCGCCAGAGGTGTCCGCTTGTGATGGACCAGTCTCCACTCACCCATACGCGGACTTCGGATATGATAGTTATAAGACATACTGTACCGCATACGCTCGGATACCGGTACATTATTGTAGAGAAAATCCAGTGATGCTCTGTTGATCTCAATCAACGCATTAACCTCTTCCGGCTTACACTGTTCGAGAAGGAAATCGAAACCTTTGGACATGACGTCCTCCCGGGAACAGCCGCAAAGAAAAATAGGATTGTCCGAAACATACAGGAAGTTCATCTTACAATAATCCATTACATAGATTGACTGATAAGTAAGTCTTGATACCGCATCCAGCATCTCGAAATAGGACTGGACTTTGCTGTACTCCACATCGGAAACTCTGGCGAGCGGCTCGTTTCCTATGAGGAGGCCTGACATAGCGGCAGTTCTATTATAGTCACTCATAGTTAAAAGATGTTTTGGAGTAAAAGATTATATTAAGCAAAATTAATAAAATCACCATTTACTTCAAAATCTGTCAGAGAGTTTTGTATATTTGCGTGCCTCAAAGTCAGCCTTGATGAAAGAAGAAATAACCTATAATGAAGCCCTGAGCCTATCACGCAGGACCTCCACTGAGGAACTCTGCTCTATGGCCCGGAAAGTGAGTGCGGAATCCGCTCCCCGCAGGTTCGATCTGTGCTCGATCATCAACGCCAAGTCGGGCCGCTGCCCGGAGGACTGCAAGTGGTGCGCCCAGTCGGCACACTACCGTACCGGAGCCCAGGAATACGGGCTGGTATCCGAGGAAGAATGCCTGCGCCACGCCTCCGCCAACGAGGCTGCCGGCATCGGCCGCTTCTCCATAGTCACCAGCGGCCGCAAGCTCTCCGACAGGGAGGTGGACGAAGTCTGCTCAAGGGTCCGTTTCCTGCGCGGAAAATGCGGACTCAGCTTCTGCGCGTCCCTCGGGCTGCTCTCCGAGGACAGCCTGCGCAAACTATACGAGGCCGGAGTGACCAGATACCACTGCAACCTGGAGGCCGCTCCCTCATTTTTCCCCACCCTCTGCACCACCCACACCCAGGAGCAGAAGATACAGACCCTCGATGCCGCACGCCGCGTCGGGATGGATATCTGCTCGGGAGGCATCATCGGCATGGGCGAGAGCGAGAAACAGAGGATTGAGCTGGCATTTACCCTGAAAAAGCTGGACGTACGGTCCATTCCCCTGAACATCCTCTCCCCTATTCCCGGGACACCGCTGGAGAACATACCGCCCATATCGGAGGAGGAGATTCTCCGGTGCATTGCCCTTTTCCGCCTCATTCACCCCACGGCCTGGCTGCGCTTTGCGGGCGGACGCGCCAGACTCTCCCGCCAGACGGTGCTGGAGGCCATGCGCATCGGCATCAACTCGGCCATCGCCGGAGACCTGCTGACCACAGTGGGCTCGAAAGTAGCCGAGGACCAAGAACTTATCAAGCAAGCCGGATATGAACTCTAAGACCCCTGCCAGCCCCAACTTCGACACATTTGACCACGACCATCTGTGGCATCCCTATACCTCCACCATCAACCCCCTGCCCACCTACAAGGTGCGCAGCGCACGGGGCTGCCGGATAACCCTCGAGGACGGCATTGAGCTCATCGAGGGCATGTCCTCATGGTGGTGCGCCGTACACGGTTACAACCATCCGGTGCTCAACGAGTCCGTCCGCCGGCAGCTCGACAGCATGGCCCACGTCATGTTCGGAGGGCTGACCCATGAGCCGGCCATAGAGCTGGGCAAGCTGCTGCTGAGCATTGTCCCGCCCTCGATGAGCCACATCTTCTACGCCGACAGCGGTTCGGTGGCCGTGGAGGTGGCCATGAAGATGGCGGTGCAGTACCAGGTGGCCGCCGGACATCCCGACAGGACCAATTTCGTGACCATACGCACCGGCTACCACGGCGACACCTGGAACGCCATGTCGGTCTGCGACCCCGTCACCGGGATGCACTCCCTCTTCGGCTCAGCCCTGCCGGTGAGGTACTTCGCTCCCTCGCCCCACAGCCGTTTCGACGGGGGCTGGGACCCGCACGACATAGACCCGCTGCGGGAAATCATAGAACAGCACGGAAAGGACATAGCGGCCCTTATCCTCGAACCCATAGTGCAGGGAGCCGGGGGAATGCGTTTCTACCATCCCCAGTACCTGCGGGAGGCGGCCGCCCTCTGCCGGAAGCACGGACTGCTGCTGATATTCGACGAGATAGCCACCGGATTCGGCCGCACAGGGAAGCTCTTCGCCTGGGAACACGCCGGGGTGGAGCCGGACATCATGTGTGTGGGCAAGGCCATCACCGGAGGCTATATGACCTTCTCGGCGGTGCTGGCCAATGACCTGGTAGCGGATACTATATCCTCGCACGACCCGAGGGTATTCATGCACGGACCCACTTTCATGGGCAATCCCCTGGCCTGCTCCGTAGCCATAGCATCCACCCGCCTGCTGCTCGAGAGCGGCTGGCAGGAGAAGGTGCGCAGGATAGAGGCACAGCTGAGGGAAGAACTGGCTCCCGCCCGCCGGATACCGTCGGTAGCGGACGTGAGGGTGCTCGGAGCCATAGGAGTACTGGAGATGAAGCAGCCAGTGGACATGGCCTGGATGCAGAAGCGCTTCGTAGAGGAAGGCATCTGGCTCAGACCCTTCGGGAAGCTGGTGTACACCATGCCGCCCTTCATCATTGAACCCGGGGAGCTGTCCGTGCTGACCTCCAGGATGCTGAAAATAGTAAGCGAAATACCCGGATAACTATTGATGCCGCTGATCATGGAGACAAACAGAGCTGTTTACGGAAGTTATGCCGCCGAACTCGAACGGCTGAAAGCCACGGGGAGCCTGAGAGCTCTGCCGCGGGCCGAAAGCCGGGGCCGGTGGATCAGCCGTGACGGCCGCAGGATGCTCAATCTCTCCTCCAACGACTATCTCGGCCTGGCCTCGGAGCGGAGTCTGGCGGAGGAATTTGCGGACTGCATTCATTCTTCCTCCTCCGGCGGGGGCTGGCTGTCCCTGTCCTCCTCCTCATCCCGGCTACTGACCGGCAACCATGAGGCATACGGGGCACTGGAAGAGCGGCTGGCCGCCATGTACGGCCGGGAGAGCGCCTTAGTGCTGAGCAGCGGCTACCACATGAACAGCGGGGTGCTGCCGGCACTCTGCGACCGGAGAACCCTCATCCTGGCGGACAAACTGGTACACGCAAGCCTCATCGACGGCATACGGCTGTGCGAGGGGCGGTGCATACGGTTCCGGCACCAGGATTACGCCCAGGTGGAGAGCATCTTAGAGAAGGAGGCCGGAGCGTACGAGCGCATATTCATCGTCACCGAGAGCATCTTCAGCATGGACGGGGACCTCGCCCCTCTGCAGCGGCTCGTGGAAATCAAGCGGAGGTGGCCGTCAGTGATGCTCTACGTGGACGAAGCCCACGCCGTGGGAGTACGCGGGGCCAACGGGCTCGGCCTCGCGGAGGAATGCGGCTGCATCGGGGGCATCGACCTGCTCTGCGGTACCTTCGGCAAGGCCCTGGCCTCCGTAGGAGCATACGTTGTCTGCGACCGGGTGATCAAGGAATATCTGGTCAATAAGATGCGCACCCTGATATTCACCACCGCCCTGCCTCCGGTCAATGTCGCATGGAGCCTCTTCGTCATGGAGCGGCTGCAGCAGTTCGGAGGACGCAGGGAACATCTGAACAGGATATCCTCTGAGGTACGGAAGGCATTCGCCCTGCGCGGGATGCAGATGCCATCCGGAAGCCATATCATACCGATGATCATAGGCTCCAGCGCCGATGCGGTGCTGCGGGCCGAAGACATGCAGCGGCACGGATTCTATGTACTGCCCATCCGTCCTCCTACGGTCCCGGAGGGGACTTCCAGGCTGCGGTTCTCGCTGACCGCTGCTCTCGAGGATGAGGACATAGCCAAGTTGATTGAATATGAAACAGGTTTTTCTGAGACGAATTGAGGGGGCCTCCGACCTGCTGCTGTTCTTCGCAGGCTGGGGCGCCGAGCCCGGTATGTTTAAGTACGATGAATTGACTGACGGAAGCGGAACCAGCGATGTGATGATGTGCTGGGACTACCGCGACCTTGACTTCGACGCCGGAGTGCTCGAAGGCTACAGCACCACGAGGGTACTGGCATGGTCGATGGGAGTCTGGGTCGCCGGCCAGGTGCTGTCCGGACTGGACATGGCACCGGGCTACAGGGTGGCCGTCAACGGCACACCCTTTCCCATACACGACAGCCTGGGCATCCCGGAGGCCGTGTTCGACGGGACGCTGGCCATGTTGTCCGAGAGGACTCTGAATAAGTTCCGCAGGCGGATGTGCGGCTCAGCCGAGGCTTTCGAGAGACTGATGAGCTGCTCTCTGTCCAGGACACTGGAAGAGCAGCGGGAGGAGCTGGATGCCCTCGGAAAGGCAGTGCGCGGCAGCAGGCCCCGGCCATTTGCCTGGACCCATGCCGTGGCCGGGCTGGAGGACATGATATTTCCGGCCGCCAACCAGAAAGACGCGTGGGCCGCTGCAGGAGTGCCCGTGAGCGTGCTCGACATACCGCACTGGAGCAAAGACATCCTCAGAAAACTTATCTACGTGGACAATACATGGACAAACAGCTGATACGCACACGTTTCGCTAAGTCCATAAGGAGTTATGCGGAGTACGCCCAGGCTCAGACGGTCATCGCCTCGAGGCTGTGCTCGCTGCTGTCCGCAGTACTCCTGGAAGAGCCGCGGAGGGTGCTGGAAGTCGGCTGCGGAACCGGGACATTCACCAGGCGGTTCCTGAAGCAGTTCCGGCCGGAGGAGATGGTTCTCAACGACATCTGTCCGGAGGTAGAGGAGGCGCTGGCCGACCTGCTCACGCCCCAGGCCGGTGAGAGCACTCCGAAGATATCATTTACTGCCGGAGACGCCGAACTGTGCAGCCTGCCCGGAGACCGGGATCTGATAGTCTCCTGCTCTGTCCTGCAGTGGTTCGAGGACCCCGGAGCCTTCATCGCCCGCTGCCGGACGCTGGTGCGCGGGGGAGGCTGCATCGCCCTGACCACCTTCGGCCCTGACAACCTGCAGGAGGTCACCGCTGTCACCGGTACGGGACTGAGCTACCTGCCCTTAGGGTGGCTGCACGGCCTGCTCGACGAGGCAGGGCTGAGGACGGTTCTGGCGGAGGACGAGCATCTCACCCTGAATTTTCCTTCCCCCACCGAAGTCCTGCGCCATCTCAAGCACACCGGAGTCACCGGTGTCACCCGCACCTCCTGGACCCGGGGACGGCTGGCTGAATTCTCCGCAGAATACTCCTCCAGATACGGAGCCGGCGACGGAAGCGTACCGCTGACCTACCACCCCGTATACCTGATAGCAAGAAAGTAATTTTCATACAGTACCACCTCATCATGAAAGACAACGTATACTTCGTAAGCGGAATCGACACCAACGTCGGGAAAAGCTACGCCACAGGATTCATCGCCCGTACCTGGAACTCAGAGGGCAGGCGTACCATCACCCAGAAACTCATTCAGACAGGGAACACAGGCATGTCGGAGGACATAGAGCTGCACCGCAGGATCATGGGATGCGGCCTGCTGCCCGAGGACCGCGAGGGACTGACCATGCCCGAGATATTCTCCTACCCGTGCTCTCCCCACCTGGCCGCCGAGATAGACGGACGCCAGATCGATTTCTGGAAGATACAGAAGGCTACTGAGGAGCTGGCCGGCCGCTACGATGCCGTACTGCTCGAAGGTGCCGGCGGACTCATGGTGCCGCTGACCCGCAAGCTGCTGACGATAGACTACATCGCATGGAAACGCTACCCGCTGATCTACGTCACCTCAGGACGCCTGGGCAGCATCAACCATTTTCTCTTAGGGCTGGAAGCCATCCGCGCCCGCCGCATCCGTCTGCACACCGTAGCCTACAACCTCTTCCCCCGCGAGGAGGACGACCGCATCAGCCGCGACACCGAGGGCTACATCCGCGACGTGCTCGCCCGCGAGTGGCCGGATACTCAGTTTGTCACCGTTCCGTTACTGGAATAACAGTGTACATCCTGTAACGATTTTGAAATATTTTTGACGGTCTGTTTATATTTTTAAGTATATTTGACACGATAACTTATTTTTATTAATCATAACACTTACATTGTATGAAGAGGCCATCTTGTCTTTTACTGCTGCTGACAGCAGCCCTGTCCCTTTTTACCATCTCCGCATGTAAGGAGAAGATTGAACCCGCCGAGCCGGCAGCTCTGACACTTGACCCTTCGGAAGAAATTGTTTTCGATGCCGAAGGCGGTACAAGGACTGTCACAGTTACTTCCAACCGGGAGTGGACTGTCGAGTCCGGACAGCCCGACCATTTTTCCGTTCAGAAAGTGGATAACGGGACATTTACCATCACCGCCGCACCCAATGAAAGCGTAGAGGCGGTTCCCGCTGTGACTATCACCGTAACAGCAGGTGAAGGAAAGGACGACACTATCTCCAAAACTCTGACTGTAAGCCAGTTGGGCCGCGAAGCTCTCATCCTGACGGTTACAGTCGAGAACATCACCGCCACCTCCATGGACATGACCGTTACACCATCAGTCGACACGGCCCGGTACTACTACGATGTCATCGAGAAAAGCGTCCTGGATGAACATCACTCCGGAGACCTCGCAGTCTATATGGAAAATATGATGGCCGAGGCCATCAGCAGTTTCGGAAGCCTCGAAGCTGCCCTTGAGGCCCTGTGCGACACCGGTATTCAGAAATACACCTTCGACAGCCAGAAGCCCGAGACAGAATACGTGGCATTTGCCGCAGGACTGGATGATGAGGGCAAAGTATCCTCGGAGATAGCATCAGAGCTGTACACCACTCTCGAGATGCCCGGAACCTCTTTCGAGGTGGAGTTCAGCAACACCACTTACGACGGAACCGACTACAAGGTAACTCCCAGCAATGACACCGTATCCTATTACCACTGCGTACGCCCGGTTGCCGAATATGAAGGACTCTCCGATGAGGAATTGCTGGAGGCCATCATCGCGGAGGACTCGTTCGTCATCCCCTTCTACTCCACTACAGGAGTCTCCGAATACGTAAACGAACACCTCAACCTGGCCGATACGAAGTACATGGTACTGGTATTCGGTATCTCGGGCGGATACTACGAGGTCGTGCCCACTACGGATCTCTTCAAGTTTGAATACAGCACCATACCGCCCGAGACCGATCCCAAGGACTGCACTTTCAAGTTCGACTTCACCAACATCACGGCAAAGAGCGCTGACGTAAAGATCACTCCCTCGGATGAGCACGTACCCTATATCTACGACCTGATCGCCGAGGAGGACTACGAGGCCTTCAAGGATGATATGGCCGGATATGTCGCCGACTACATTGAGAACAATATCACCAGCATCGACTATGCCCGCTACGACGGAGAACAGAGCTACATGTACTACCAGACACTCGAGCCGGGCACTACCTACTACAACTGGGTAGCCTGCATCGACGCCTACGGCAACCTCATGGCCGACGTGGTGATCAGCCAGCCGTTCTCCACAATACCCAGGCAGGAAAGCAGCGCAACCATCACTGCAGTAGTGAACAAATACTTCGATGGAGACGAGCTGTACAGGCTGTATCCCGAGGACTATCCTGACGGACAGGGCAAGGCCTATGTGTCAGTGACATTCACCGCCAGCGAAGACGCCAAGACATGGTACGGCGAGATGGTGGAGGAAGACCCGGACGACCCTACATCGGCCATCTCCGACCAGGAAATAGCAGAAATCCTCAACTACAGCGGTTCCTGGTGCCCTACGGGGAAGCTTTACTGGGCCAACTGGGACAAGGAACACACCATCCTGGCAGTAGCCATCGGCCCTGACGAGAACTACAGCAAGGTATTCCGCCTCACAACTACCTTTACCAAGGAGGGCGCCAACGACATCTCAGAATTTGAGAAGCCCGTAAGTCCCTGGTCTGCCGGACCTGCAGAAACAGGAGTGGACAAGCCGGCCTATATCCCTAAAGTGGTAATGTACAGGTCCGCTGAATCCGTTGAAAGAAAGACCAGATAGACACAGCCATGAAGACAACCCGTATCAGCAGACTGATTATCTTCTGTGCACTCCTGCCTATGCTCCACGTACTGGCAGGATGTATGGACAAAGAACTGCCTAGACCGGTCATATCCGTCCAGGCACCTTCTTCTCCGGTAGGCCCGGAAGGAGGAGTGCTTGCACTGGCCGTCAGCGTGACCAACCCTGTCGAGGGTATAACGCTTGAGGCAGCATGCTCCGAGGAGTGGTTCCATATCAACTCCGTAACCAACAGCATGATGACTGCAGCCATAGATGAGAACGGCTCTGGCAGGGAAAGGACCGCAGAAGTGACCTTTACCTACAAAGGAGCAGACCCGGTAACTGTGACTGTCGTGCAGTCGGATACTCCCGCGCCGTTTGTCATTACCGCCGGGGACGCTTACTACGACACTCTCGGCGTACATGTAACACCGTCCGATCCGGCCATAGCCTATGTAGTAATGGCCATGCCCTCGGATGAGTTTGACGCTGACAATGCCGCAGCATGGACAGTGAATTATGTGCAGAATATAGCAGACCTCAACGGAATCACTTTTGAGGAAGCTCTCAGCGCCGTAACGTACCGTGGAGAGCAGGATGCGGCAGTCTACGGACTTTACCCCAACACAGAGCACACTGTCTTTGTCTACGGGACAGACGGTTCGGGCAATGCACTTACAGACATCGTCACGGTCACCATGGAAACACTCCCGGTACCCGACGGCAAGCCGAGCGGATGCACCATAGACATCACTGTCTCCGGCATCACCGACAACAGCGCGGCCGTGACATTCTCGCCCTCCAGCCAGTCAGTATTCTACTACTATGATGTGCTGGATGAGGCCGGCTACAGTGCCGTCAGCAAGGACTGGAATGCCTACATCTACAACTATATGACCTCAAGGGTAATCGAGCCTCTGACACTAGAGCAGACCATAATGATCGTCTGCGCCTCCGGAGAATACACCCAGAACGCCTCCGGCCTGCAGCAGGAAACCAAGTACTACGCCTGCGCCGTAGGAGTGGATATGTCAGCCCTCACAGTCACGGATGTCGCTGTGAAAGAATTCACCACCACTAAATTCATGGAAATCGATTACGCGCTGGACTTCAAGGTCGGGGACGTAACTTCCAGAACAGCCGTCGTGACCGCCCAGGCCAAGGACGCAAGGGCTTTCTATTACTGGAACGTGATGACTGCCGGCCAGTATAAGGAACTTGGCGGAAACGAGGAGACCATCAGCCAGTGGTTCCTGGATATGATGGACGAAAGAAGGATCGAGCAATACGGAGAATATGCGTATCTTATTCCACTGGAAGATTACATCTACTTACAGTGCACGCGTGGAACCGAGCCGGATGAATACTCATTCACATCCCTCACCGGCAGCACCGAATACTACCCCTACGGTTTCTGGGTAGAAGAGAGCACCGGCAAAAAAGCTTCCGTGACATCCTTCGGAACGCCTTTCACAACTCCCGAGACAGTAGAATCATCCGCGACTGTGACGGCAGAAGCCATCCTCACAGACGGAGATGACTGGAAAGAGCTCAACCTGATGGCTTTCGGGCATTACGGAGGATATGCGATACTGGGAGCGGAGCTCACTCCCAGTGAGGATGCCGTTAAATGGTACTCGAACATATACGACGTCTCCCAGCTTTCCTACTCGGACGACGAGCTTGTAACCTCACTCCTGCAGCAGGGATTCTACAACAAGGAACGTTACCACCTGTCCTACGGAGCCGAGTGGGATAAGGAATACGTCATCCTGAGTGTTGCCGTAGATGCCGAGGGCAATGTCGGCCCGCTGCACAAATGCCGGATTACCGCAACCAAGGAGAACGCCCTGCCTAAGGAACGCATCCCTGAACTCTTCCCCGAGGATTTCTAGATGCACCGGACCAAAGGGAAACGACCGTAAAGCAAACGGGGCCGGACGGACTGCATTGAGTCTTCCGGCCCCGTTCCTGTTATTACCGGACTGCGGGACCCATCCTGTCGGTGAAGAGAATACCATCCAGATGGTCGGTCTCGTGCTGGAAAATTACCGCCGTGTAGCCGTCCACAGTATCGCGGACCTCCGACAGAGTCTCCGGGTCAGTGTAGCGGATGACTATCTGCTGCGAGCGCTCGACGTCACCGGCTATATCGGGAATGGATAGGCAGCCTTCAGGGCCTGTCTGCTTCCGCTCGGAGAGATACTCGATGTAAATGTTGGGATACACTTCGAACGGATATCCGGGCTTGTCATAGCGCATTACGGCCACTACCCGACGGTTAAGGCCGACCTGGGGAGCAGCCAGCCCTACCCCGTCCTGCGTGGAATCCGTTACCGTAGCTATCATCCTGCGTGCCAGACGTTCATAGACCTCCGACTGCAGGTCCTCCTCCGCCAGGTCTGCGCACGGTGTCCGCAGCACCAGCGAATCCTCCGGCGAAGTCACCAGCAGCACCCGCATCACTCCGTCCGAAGACATTACCAGATCCGTTTCCTCCGCCGTAAACCGGGGCACCCTGTCTCCGCATCCGGCAGTCAGCAGCAGCGCCAAGCATATCACGGCCGGCAACATAAATACATTAAAGAACCTCATTTTCATCGTGCATCAAAAGATTTATGCAAATGTAGAAAAAGTTCCCCGTTCCGTGAGGAGTAGATGTTTCTAAAAAAAAATATTAGTGAGTGCTGAGGATTTCCAAATTTTTTTTCCTACATTTGAGACAACTTTGATTTTATCCACAGCAAACAACACCTATTATGAAAAAGAACCTCATCAAAACAGGAGCAATCGCGGCAGCAATCATTCTGGCCGCATCCTGCGGCTCCGGCAACGGAGACGGAAACCTCATCAGCGTCAACTTCAACCGCGTAGACAAGGGGCCGGTCACCAACATCTCCGAGCTGGCCGGAGAGCCTGAGTTCATAGCCCTGGACAGCAGGGTCGAGGCATTCGCCACCGGTTACAACTACGCATTCAGTGACCACTACATCTGCATCGGAGCATCCATGCGCGGTCCGGCCAAGCTCTACGACCGTGCGACAGGTAAGTTCCTCTGCGACGTAGGTACCATCGGCCGCGGTCCGGGCGAATACCTCAACACCTACGGAGCTCCGAGGATAGACGAGGAAGACGGCACGATATGGCTCCTGCCCTGGCAGACCAAGACTCTGCTGGGCTTCGACATAGCCACCGGAAAGTTCAAAAAGGAGGTTCCTCTGAAATACGGTGTGCCCAAGGGACAGTTCTCTGTGGACTCAAAAGCCGGCACAGTAACAGTCGCCGCCCTGCCGTTCAGGGACCTGGTTCCTATGATTGCATGGCAGCAGGACATGCAGGGCAATGTGCTTTGGGAAATACCCTCAGGTCATCTGACCCTCACCCCCGACTTCAGCAATGAGATCGAGAGCAACGGCAACGCGGAAGGAGCCTTCGACCTGTCGCTCATAACCTGGAGCGGCGGCAGCGACTCTCTCTATGTCATCAACGAGGGCCGCCTCGATCCGGTCTACACCATCGACTTCAACACCAAGGAGGTGGAATCCGAGGACTACAACCTCAATGTCAACGAAGACGCCCCCATCCACTCCTATATCATGCTGCCCGACCGCTTCATCACCAGCGTAAGCTACCCTGTACAGACTGAATGGGGATTCAGCACCGGCAAGCCCGAATACGTCATCACTGACCGGCGCACAGGAGAAAGCGTCAGGACGACTTTCTTCAATGACTACCTGGCCAGGGAGACAGACTACGCTTCCTTCACCGGCGGCTACTGGTACACTGTCACCGACCCCGAGACATTTGCCGAAGATGCAGAAAAGGCCCTGAAGGAAGGCAACCTCTCGGATGAGAACAAGGCCCGCATCCAGGAAATCCTCAAGGATCTCACTCCTGAAAGCAACAACATCGTAATACTCGCTCCTCTGAAATAATATCAGACGGAACCGTGGAAAACAAAATGCCGGAGGGACGCGATGTCCTTCCGGCATTTTCTATGTATACGACCCTTGCGGGAGGAATTAGTCAACCAGAGATATCCTCTTGAAGACGGTCACCTTGGCCTCCTTGTCGGCAGCCGCGATAGCAGCCTTGACGGAAGTCTTGCCGTCGCCCATCTGGTACTCCTGCTCCTCGAGGGTGTTCTCCTTGAAGAACTTGTTCAGACGGCCGTTGGCGATATTGTTGACCATGGCTTCCTGGAGATTGGCGGCCTTCTCTGCGGAGACGGTCCTGATAATCTCGCGGGCCTGGTCAGCCTGCTCGGGGGTGAGCCATCCCTTGGCAGTGTTGGAGTTGATATGATCCTCACTGTCCACATGAGCGGGGTTGATGCCGGCCTTGCTGAGAGCGGCGTCAACAGCCTTCTTCACGAGCTCCTCCTTGGTCTTCTCCACGGCCACCTTGAGCTCCTCGTCGATAACGTTCTGAGGTACGGCCTCTTTATTGACTGCGACGGGGTTCATGGATGCCACCTGCATGGCCACGCCCTTGGCGAGGTCGAGGGGCACTTCCTTGTTGAAGCCGACGAGAGCGCCGAGCTTGCCGTTGATGGTGTGGATATAGGAGATGATGTAGGGAGCCTCGACCTTCTCGTAAGCTACGAGGGAGTGCTTCTCACCGGTCTTGCCGATCTGCTCGGTGATAGCGGCCTCTACTGTGCGGCCGTCTGCGATGGCGCAGGCCTTGAGAGCCTCCATGTCGGCGGGCATGGCCTTGATGGCCGCATCGGCGATAGCATTGGCAAGAGCCTGGAACTCCTCGTTCTTGGCTACGAAGTCAGTCTCGCAGCCGAGACAGAGAAGAATACCCTTGCTGCCGTCCACCTTTGCGACAACGGCACCCTCGGATGTCTCGCGGTCAGCTCTCTTGGCTGCCACGAGCTTGCCTTTCTCACGGATAATCTCCTTTGCTCTGTCATAGTCGCCGTTAGCCTCGATGAGGGCCTTCTTGCAGTCCATCATACCGGCTCCGGTCATCTTGCGGAGCTTCTGTACGTCTATTGCTTTGATTTCCATTTCCTAGAAGTTTAAAAATTAATTCTCAGCGACAGGAGCGGCCTCTGCTGCGGGAGCCTCCTCTGCAGCAGGAGCGGCTGCAGCGGCCTTGGGAGCGCTGCCTTTACGGGGACGCATCTTCTTGCCGGAAGCGGCATTGTCAGCCTCACGGGCCTCTTCCTCTTTGTCCTTTTCGAGCTTTCTCTCCTCCAGACCCTCCTTGATGGCTCCGCAGAGAGCATCGAGGATGATGGATTCGGATTTAGCTGCATCGTCATTACCCGGAATCACATAATCAACGGGGGTGGGATCGCAACATGTATCAACAACTGCGATAACGGGGATATTGAGACGGTTGGCCTCCTTGACGGCATTCATCTCTTTCTGTACATCCACTACGAAAAGGGCGGCGGGAAGACGGTTGAGATCAGCTATGGAACCGAGGTTCTTCTCGAGCTTTGCTCTCTGACGGGTAATCTGAAGACGCTCGCGCTTTGCAAGGGTCTCGAATGTTCCGTTGGTCATCATCTCGTCGATGGTGTGCATCTTCTTGACAGCTTTACGGATGGTGGGGAAGTTGGTCAGCATTCCACCGGGCCATCTTTCAGTCACATAAGGCATTCCGACACCCTGCGCATATTCTGCGACGATGTCCTTGGCCTGCTTTTTGGTAGCCACGAAGAGGATACGGCGGCCCGCACGGGCGAGCTGCTTCATTACGTTCGCGGCCTCGTCTATCTTTACAACAGTCTTATGCAGGTCTATGATATGGATTCCGTTCTTCTCCATGAAAATGTAAGGAGCCATCTTAGGATTCCATTTTCTCTTCAGGTGACCGAAGTGAACACCTGCATCAAGTAAATCTTGGAAATTTGTTCTGGGCATTGTTTTGTTAATTTTGTCTCTGTGTTATACAAGAGTTCTCTTTGTTAATCTCGAAGTAGCGGCGCATTTACGCGGCCGGTCTTCCAAATTTCTCGCAGCAGGACAAACGCGCAGTAACCGTCAAAGGGGTCTGTCCGTTTTGGATCCTGACTGTGCATTCTGAATGTTCTACGTAAATACTAACGTTTGCTGAACTGGAAGCGTCTACGTGCACCGGGCTGTCCGGGTTTCTTCCTCTCGACCTCGCGGGCATCGCGGGTGAGGAAACCGTTGGACTTCAGAACCGGACGATAGGCCTCCTTGTTGATCTCGCAGAGTGCGCGGGATATGGCAAGGCGGAGTGCCTCGGCCTGGCCTTTGATTCCACCGCCGTCAAGGTTTACCTTGATGTCGAAATCGGCCAGAGTATCGGTAACACTCAGAGGCTGCATCACGATATAGCGGAGAGTATCCTCCTTGAAGTAGTCCTCAAGGGTACGGCCGTTGACGGTGATGTTGCCTTTACCTGTAGTCACATAAACGCGAGCGACAGCAGATTTACGTCTTCCAAGGGCGTTGATTACTTCCATTTGCTCTGTTTACTTTTGTTCGTTAATGTTGATTGTTACTGGAGACTGAGCCTGATGAGGATGCTCGGGACCTGCATATACATGAAGGTTGCTGTAGAGCTTGTTTCCCAGGCGGGTCTTGGGGAGCATCTTGCGGACTGCCTCCCTGATTACGGCTTCCGGCTTGCGTGCGAGAAGTTCTTTGGGAGTAGCGAAACGCTGACCTCCGGGATAGCCGGTGTGACGCACATAGACCTTGTCGGTGAGCTTCTTTCCGGTGAAACGGACTTTCTCGGCGTTGACGATGATTACGTTATCGCCGCAGTCCATGTTCGGAGTGAAGTACGCCTTGTTCTTGCCGCGCAGTATAATAGCGACTTTGGAAGCAAGACGGCCCACGATCTGGTCTGTCGCATCAACCACTACCCATTTCTTCTCGATCATGTTCGGGTTAGCCGACACTGTTTTGTAGCTTAATGTGTCCACTGTGTTGATTTTTAAGTTAATACAATAAATTTTGTTGCAATCTCCCTATTATAAGGGGGTGCAAAGATAGAGAAAATTTCCTATCTGTCAAAACTTTATCTGAAAACCGAGCAGAACATTGAGCGGCCGGATGTTGTATTCCTGCACGGACGTAAACAAAAGAGGCCGCTCCATAGGGCGGCCTCAGCTGTAAAAGGTGTTCGTCAGGTTATTCTGCCATATTGATTTCCAGGTAAACTACGCTTCCTGAACCTATCGTATAGTAATCGGACACATAGTCGATCTCGATGGGAAGGACATACCTCGCTCCGGGCTGCATCAGCGAAGTATTGGCCTCGACTGTCAGGGTGGTCTTCATCGTTCCGGCCTCTATCTTCACAGCTGTAGACTGACCGTCGGGCAGCACTCCGATACCGGGAGTCACGGTAAAGTACTCGGCGATCTCTTCGGCAGACAGCTCCACATAGGGGTCATCGGCCGCGGAGCTGGCATTGAGGATGGCAATCCTGCTCGGGTCGATGAACAGGGCCGCCTCAACCTCCTCGTTGATGGTAACGGGATAGTTGACGGCAAGGTCCACATTGAACGTCACGGGATCCCCTACATTCACATCATAGAGAGCTGAAGGGTCAGCGGCCAGCCCTATCTCGGGCTCGGACATATTGACCTCAAGCTCGATATGGTTGAAGTTACCGCTGATGATATAGCCGTCGCTGGCCCCTGCTATCTTTATCGGCAGGATATAGGAACGTCCCACCTTGAACGACTCATCTACTGTAAATCTCAGGTAGATGGTATCCCTCTTGCATCCCGCCGGTATAGTGGAATGAAGACGGAGGTCCGCATAGCTGGCCTCGGGGAAAGGTTCGAAGGGCTGCTCGGAAGCGGCTAGTCCGGCATTGATCTGGGCTATGGTGTCCAGGTCCACCTCCAGCTCGACCTCGATCGGCTCAGTGACGTCCGAGGCATAGCTGGCGGTATAGTTGACGATAATCTCGAACTCGACCTCGTCTCCCTGCTGCGTATTGTTGCTGTACTGGGCATGATCGTTGTCCGCAATCTCTATCACAGGCTCTATCACGCTCCAGTCAATTATGGGTTCATCATTGAGACAGGATGTTGTCCCCAACATAACTGCGGGTAAAGCGAGTGTCAGTATTGTTTTTGTTATAGATTTCATAATTGATACGTTTTAAGCGTTTAGTAAACTGCAGTCTGAGGGACAACCGGATTTTCCAGATCCCAGAACACCAGAGTAGAGAAAATATCCCTGTTCACCTCGCTCGAGGGAATATTGTCCATATTGAGGTTCCTCTCTGTCTGAGGATAAGGGAGGAGACATATATTGTGATTGGGATTCACGACACCTGACCAGCAGGAAGAGGGAAGCTCGGGGAGGTCGGTCCTTCTGTGCTCGAACCAGGCCTCCAAAGGATTGTAGCCCATGAATGCCAGCCATTTCTGAGTACAGATAGCATTGAGCTTGGCGTTATTGTCACTCATCCTGGTCCAGTTCATGAAATCGCTGTTCTGACTGAGATAGCTCCTGGCCTCCTGCTCCGCAGAGCCGGAGATGGGATCGGCCATACCCACCAGAGGGCTGGTGTTGCGCCAGTCCATGAAGTTCTCGCTGGGCTCCTGCATGGCGGCCTCGTGTCTCTTCATCGCTGAGATGACAGACCTCTCGTAATAATCCCGCGCGGCAGCGTCACCTCCCGGGATAATTCCCCTGAGAGCTGCCTCGGCAAGGAGAAATCCTACCTCGGCTCCGGCCATGAAGGTCGAGGCCCTCACCATTCCGGACGCCAGGTCGGAACCGCCGGCAAGAATACCTCTGCCGGTAGTGGTCGCGTACTCCAGACCCGGAGGATTCATCTGACCGAAGGGGATGCCGATATAGCGCTCGGTCGCCAGGTTCGAGGGATAGTTTATACCCACCTCCTCGTCATTGCCGAGACTCTGACGGGGATCGGCATAGACTCTGAGACGGGGGTCGTTGTTGTCCCTGAGCATGTCCACAAGGACAGTGGTGGGACAGTACTGACGGAGATTGGTGACGGGAGACGAGTTTTTGTCCCAGCCGTATGACTGGAAGAATATGTTCATCTTGTCGGTCTCGGCCATGTAACCGGGCTGCGCATCCACATTCTCCTCGGGAGCAAGGCACTTCTGATAGATGGCCTGAACCTGCTGGGTGACATCCTGCACGTTGGATACACGCATGAGAAGACGGAGCTCAATGCTGTAGGCCACCCTGGTCCAGAGACTGAGGTCACCGTGGCATATGATATCGGCAGCGGCAAGGTCTCCGGGAGCCTCGGTCGCCTGCTCGAGTGTCTGCGCGGCGTTATGCGCCCTGGTAAGCAGGTCATCGTATATCGTCTTGGCATCATCGTATTTAGGCTGCGTGAAGTTGTCCGGATCGCAGGCCTCCGTATAGGGTATGTCACCCCAGATATCCACCATCCTTTGATAGAGGATTACCTGAAGAATCTCGGAAATAGCCTGGTATACCGGCTGTTCATTGGTCACAGCCAGCTCGTGCATGGTCTTGAGATTCCAGTTCACATAATAGTAGGTCTCCCACCAGCTGTCCAGGTTCTGAGGCATCACCTGACCGCTCAGGAAAGTATAGGAACCGGAGTAGTCACCGGACTTGGTAAGGAAATGCGACAGACACCAGGCGTAGGTGGAGTTGGTCATGTTGTTCAGTATGGCATACTGCTGGGCCGGCAGCATGATGGCCTCGGTAAGACGGTCAGGAGTCGCGTTGTTGGGATCATGGTTGACATCCAGCCAGTCATGACACCCGGTGAGTCCCGCTGTCATCAGCGCCGCAACCGCATATATAAAAATCTTTTTCATTGCTTTCATATATTAGAATGATACATTGACGTTGAAACCGAATGTTCTGAAACCGGCCATGGCGCTGCTCACGATACCTGGAGCATTGCGCATACCGGAGCCGCCCCACATATCAGGGTCGCCCCAGATATTGGTGTCAGGCACCCAGTAGAAGAGGTTGCGTCCCACCAGGGAGACGGCCGCGCTCTGGAGCACCTTGGTCTTTTCCACCCATCGCTGCGGGAGATTCCATGTCAGGGAAAGCTCGCGGAGCTTCCAAGAGTTGGCGCTGGCGACACGTACGGCGGCTGCCGAACGGTAGAGGCTGGGCCAGAAATCCTTACCGCCGGAATTGACGGTTATGTTCCTGTTCTCCTCGTATGAGATGCTTCCGTCAGGATTCACCACCTCGATAACGGAATTGGGGAATACGAACCTCTCACGGCCCGTGATCGCCGAGATGTAGGATGCTCCGGAGAAGAGCATGTCGCTCTCAGCATCGAAACGGGCTACGTGACCGCCCCTGTACTCGAAGGTGGCATTGAGCGAGAGACCCCTCCAGGAGAATTCGGTGGAGAGACCCAGACGGACCTTAGGCTCTGTGCAGCCCATGTCCACCATGTCGCCGAGAGTAGGCAGACCGGTGACGGGATCCACAATCACTCTTCCCTCGGGATCACGGACGAAGTCTGTCGCCTTGATGTAGGGGAAAGGCTTGCCGACGACAGCATAGACAGGGCTGTAGATAGCCAGCTCATTGAGTCCGCCGTAGAGCTCGGTCACCTCGGATGTGGCGAATGTCGCATTGGCAAATACATTCCAGTAGAAGTCACCGAACTCCAGCAGAGGAGTCAGGCGGAGGTCGAGCTCGACACCCTGACCGACCATGGTACCGGCGTTGATGTAGCGGGACTCGGCTCCTGTAGAGTAAGGCAGGCTCACGTTCACTGTCTGGTCAGTGGTCTTCTGGTGATAGTACGCGGCCTCGAAAGTGATGCGGTCCTTGAGGAAGCCGACCTCGAGACCCACCTCGAACTCAGTTGTGAACTCAGGGTTCAGATACTGGTTGCGGCGGCTGTTGTCGAGCTGATACGATGTCAGGGTTCCGAAGGGGAAGGGATCCGCCACCTCGGCGATGTTGTACAGTCTGTACGGGCTTACGTTCACGGCACCCACCTTTGCGAAAGTACCGCGGAGCTTCAGGTAAGAGAGCCAGGAACTGTTCTTGAGGGCGGGGATGGCGTCGGACAGCATCAGGGACATATTGGCACCTGGATAGAAGAACGACCAGTTGGACGAATCCAGCAGGGATGTCCAGTCGTTACGTCCTGTCACCTGGAGATAGATCCAGCCGAGGATGTTGAAGTCGATACTTGCGTATACGGCCTGGGACCTGGTCCTGGTGATGGTGTTGTTGCCGTCAAGCTCGCCTATCTTGTGCTGGACGTTGAAGAGGTCGTCGAGAGCAAGCTGACCGGCCTCAACCCCCTTGTCTTCGGAGTAACGGGTGTTCATGGACCATCCCACCATACCCTTGATGCCGAAATTCTTGCCGAACTGATGCTCTGCGAAAGCCATCACGTCGGCATTGAGCCTCTGGGAATAACTTGCGGATGTCTCATAGGCCGAATAGATATCGGATGTCGCATAGCTTCGTCCCGACGACTTGGCGTAGTCATCGAAATGCCATGCATAGGTCTCGGCGCTGCTGTTCCTGGTATTGGTGTTCATACCGACACGGCCCATGAAGCGGAGCCATTTCAGAGGAGCCCATTCCAGAGTAGCAGAACCGGTAAAGCGGTCGTTGCGGAATTTCCTGCGGTACAGGTCCGTGATTGCGTAGGGATTCTCGTAGTAGTCGTTGATCCACTGATTGAGGTTACCTCCGGGAACATTCTCCCAGTCCTTGTAGGCGGGAAGGTTGATGTGGGCGGGGGTATTCCACAGCTGGTACAGACCGTTGGAGCCGGAATTGTTGAAGTCTCCCTGCATGTTGGAGTAGGAGACGTTCACCATCGCCGTGAAGCTCTTATACTTGCGGGAGGCATTGAAACGTACGGTATTGCGGTCCATCACGTCCCCTTCAACTGTACCCGTGCGGTGCAGGTTCTGGTACGAAAGGAAGAAGTTGCCGTTCTCTCCGCCGGAGGAGAAAGAGATGTCGTTCTGGATGCCGATACCTGTCTCGTAATAGTTCTCGCGGGCGCCTTTCTTATAGGAGTATGTCTCGTAGAGCTGCACGGGCTCACCGTTCTCATCGAGGAAAAGCGAGCCGATAGGCACAGTCGAGCCGTCGAACTCAGGACCGAACTGCTGGTTCTCACCCTTGATATATGAGCCGAAGCCGTATTCGTCATCGGCACCGGGGCCGAATCTCGTCTGATATTTCGGGAAGAAGGCGGCCTTGTCGAAGGTGGTGGTCAGGGAGTATGAAATCCTGGGACGGCCCTTCTCTCCTGTCTTAGTGGTGACATAGAGCACTCCGTTGGCGGCGGAGGAGCCGTAAAGAGCCGCGGCGCTACCGCCCTTGAGGACTGAGATATTGTCGATATCGTTCGGGTTCATGGACTGCAGGAAGTCCAGAGGGGTAGGCACACCGTCAACCACCAGCAGAGGAGAGTTGTCTCCGAGGAACGAACGGCTGCCTCGAAGATTGATACGCACCTCAGCGTCGAGGGATGCGGATGCCGTACTGATCTGCAGACCGGACACCTTACCGATAAGAGCCTGGGAGGCATCGGAGTTCTGCGAGGAGTTCAGGTCCTCGGACGAGACCTTCGCCGCCGAATAACCGATCTCCTTCGCCTGCCTCTGGATACCCAGGGCGGTCACGACCACCTGATCCAGGAAGAGAGCGTCGGGACTAAGAGAAATAATCAGATTGGTTCCGTTTCCGATCGGAACCTCCAGTGTCTGGTAACCCACGAAACTGGCAATAAGAGTGGTGGCATCAGAGGGCACGCCGGGAAGGGAGAATGTTCCGTCTTCCTGCGTATAGACTCCCAGAGTTGTAGAACCCTTCACCGCCACCGATGCGAAAGATACAGGCTCGCCGGTCTCGGCGTCCAGCACTTTGCCGGTAACAGTCCTGCTCTGCGCGTACAGCATCGTAGGAAGCAGAGACAGCACCGCCACCAGAGTGGAGATAATTATCTTTTTCATTTGGGTTAAATTTAGTTAATAATATAATGACAGTTAGTGTTTTCCGTCCATGAGCAGGACATATGCCGGGGACGGTCCCGGGGTGTACTTCAAATCGATGGTCTTTTCATATGACATGGTCTTTAAGGTTCAAATTAAGCTAAAAAAACAGAAGTAATCCACTAGTTTTCAGTATAGTATTAAGCTTACACCCCTCGAATCCTCTACAAATATAAGATATTTTCAGGACACTCACGATGTTTTGCAAATATTTTTTTTAAAATATCGCATTATTTTTCACATCACGTCAGACGCCTCATTTTCAAGTAAAAACAGCGCTTTTACAGAATTCTGGTTTGCATTTGTTACAAAATAATACTTCGGCATTAAAATCTTAAAGCCGCACACCCCGTCTTCATATGAAAATATAATTGTCTTTTCAGGCTTAAAAACCGTGCCCGGCGCAGACTCACCAAACCGGACATCAGGCAGCCTTACACGGTATCCCGGGCAGATGGAACAATGACCGCCTGAAAGTTGTCTTTCACAAAATTTTTACGTACATTTGGAGTTGAACTGATAAAACCTTGCCTGCCATGAAAAAGAAAATCGAACTGTCCCTCTTCCGTAAAATCGTAGCCGGCGCCATCGCCATAGTGCTCGAGACCCTGCTGCTGCTCCTGATGTTCTACATCTGCCGTGAATGGCTGCACATAAGCAAGATATTCCTGAAAGTCATGCTGAGCCTGGTCATTGCCAGCCCCGTCAGCTATCTGGTCTACCGTTCCATCATAGAGTCGTGGACGGGAGAGAAGATCGAGTAGCAGCGGCCGCCTCCCCCCATCTTTCTCCTATGTAATCGAGTATTTCCAGCACCCGCGCCGGATCATTTTCCGTCACAAGGCGGAGCCGTGTCTCCTTGAAATCCGGCAGTCCCTTGAAATAGCAGGAAAGGTGCCTGCGCATTTCCAGGACTCCCGTCCTTTCTCCCTTGAACTCCAATGATTTGGCAAAATGTTCCTTGGCCAGAGCCACTCTCTCGTCCACCCCCATCGGCGGAAGTTCCTCCCCTGTCTCCAGGAAATGTCTGATCTCCCGGAATATCCACGGATGCCCGAAGCTGGCGCGGCCTATCATCACCCCGTCCACCCCGTAGCGCTCGAAGGCCTGGGCAGCATCCTGCGGAGTCCTGATGTCGCCGTTGCCGATGACCGGGATATGCATCCTGGGATTGCGCTTCACCTCCCCTATCAGGGTCCAGTCCGCCTCGCCCCTGTACATCTGGCAACGGGTCCTTCCATGGATGGTTATCGCCTTTATGCCCACATCCTGCAGCCTCTCCGCCAGCTCCACGATGATCTTGCTGTCCTCGTCCCAGCCCAGACGTGTCTTCACAGTCACAGGCAGTCTGACCGCATCCACTACCCGGCGGGTGATCTCCACCATCTTGTCCGGCTCGCGCATCATCCCCGAGCCGGCTCCGCGGCGGGCTATCTTATTGACCGGACAACCGAAATTGATGTCTATCACGTCCGGAGCGGCCGCCTCCACCCTCAGAGCCGACTCCACCATCGCCTCGGGAATATGGCCGTAGATCTGCATCCCGATAGGCCGCTCATAGTCGAATATCTTCAGTTTGTAGAGCGACCCGGGGACATCCCTTATCAGTCCGTCCGAGGAGATAAACTCCGTGTACATCATATCCGCTCCGAACTTCTTGCAGACATACCTGAAAGAAAGGTCCGTCACATCCTCCATCGGAGCCAGCAGCAGAGGGCGGTCTCCCAGATCCAGATCACCTATTTTCATACTGTAACTGTTTTGTAATCTTAAAAAAACGGAGACAAAAGTAAAAAGAATTATAGAAAAGAATATATTTGCGCAGAAATTTAAAAAATTCTGAAAATTTAAAAATATGGCAACGAAGACTAAAATCAACCGCATCGGCGTCCTCACCTCGGGAGGAGACGCCCCGGGCATGAACGCGGCCATCAGGGCTGTGGTACGTACAGCCATCTACAACGGAAAGGAGATCTACGGCTTCTACCGCGGATACGAGGGGATCATCGAGAAGAGCTACATACAGATGCAGTCTCACTCCGTTTCGAAAATAATCAATCAGGGAGGCACTATCCTCAAATCCTCGCGCTTCCCTCAGTTCAAGGACAAGTTTGTCAGGGAAAAAGCATACGGCAACCTCAAGGATCTGGGCATCGACGGCCTGGTGGTAATCGGCGGCGACGGTTCTTTCCGCGGCGCCGACCTCCTGTACAAGGAGCACGGCCTCCCGGTAGTGGGCATACCCGGCACCATCGACAACGACATTTACGGCACCGACTTCACCATCGGCTTCGACACGGCCATCAACACCGCCGTGCAGGCCATCGACAAGCTCAGGGACACGGCCGACAGCCACAACCTCGTGTTCTTCGTGGAGGTGATGGGACGCGACGCCGGCTTCATCGCCCTCAACACGGCCATGGCCACAGGAGCCGAGACCACTCTGATACCCGAGATACCCACGACCATCGAGAAGCTCTGCGAGTACCTGCTCTTCGAAAGGCGCAAGAACAAGACCTCGGGCATCATCATAGTAGCGGAGGGCGGAGACCTGGGCAACGCCAATCAGATAGCAGCCAAGGTCAAGGAGCGCATCCCCGACTACGAGACCCGCGTGACCACCCTCGGCCACATCCAGAGGGGAGGCTCGCCCACCTGCAACGACCGCGTCCTGGCCAGCATCCTCGGCTACGGTGCGGTAAAGGCCCTGCTCGACGGCCGCTCCGGAGTGATGATCGGGCAGATGCAGAACGAGACCGTCTTTACTCCATTCGCGGAGGCCTGCAGCCGCCACAATGAAATCAACACCAAGTGGTACGATATCACCCGCGTGCTTTCAATATAAAAAGGTAGACCTGAAAACAGACAGAAATGAAAACAGCCGGACACCCCTTGACAAGGTGCCCGGCTGTTCATTTTGCGGACCGGCATACCGGTATGCGGGCCCTGCGCCGTATGGTTTTACTCGGCGGCCATCTCCCGCTCCACGTCCTCAGTGGTGATGGGCAGGCGCTTCGAGCCGAGCAGACGGCATCCCTTCTCCGTGATGAGCAGGTCGTCCTCGAGGCGGATACCTCCGAAGTCGTAGTACTCCTTCTCCAGCAGAGGGAAGTTGACGTACTGAGTGTTGATGCCTTCCTTCTTCCATTTCTCGATAAGGGCGGGGATGAAGTAGATACCGGGCTCGTCCGTTACGACGTGGCCGGGCTCGAGCATCTTGCCCATGCGGAGGGAGCCGAGGCCGAACTGGGACGAGCGCTTGTAGGTGTCGTCATAGCCCACGTAGTTCTCGCCGAGATCCTCCATGTCGTGCACGTCCAGACCCATGTTGTGGCCGAGACCGTGAGGCATGAAGAGCGAGTGGGCGCCAGCGGCCACGATCTCGTCCGGATCACCCTTGAGGATACCGAGATTGATCAGGCCCTGGGCCATGAGGCGGGATACGGTCTGGTGCACCTCGGTGTAGGTGATACCGGGGCGGGCGATGCTGAGGGCCAGGTTGTTGGCAGCCGATACGATGTCGTATATCTCCTTCTGTTTGGTGGTGAACTTTCCCGATGAAGGGAGGGTACGGGTAAAGTCCGAGCAGTAGTTAGTATTGGACTCCGCGCCGGCGTCTATGACGATAAGCCTGCCGTCGGTCAGGATGCCGTCGTGTTTGTGGTTGTGCAGGGTCTCGCCGTGCTGGGACAGGATGATCGGGAATGAAGGCATAAGGCCCTCCGCAATGGCCACTCCTTCCATGACGCCGACGAGCTGCTGCTCCACCATGCCCAGACGGGCCATCTTCATGGCTGTGAAGTGCATGGCGTAACCGATGTTGCAGGCCTTGTCTATCTCCTCGATCTCGCACTGCTCCTTGATAAGCCTCATCGACACGACAGCCTTGATGAACTCCTCAGAAGCATCGCTGCGCATACGGTCGAAAGGCACGCCGAGCATCTGGTTCAGGCGGATCATGTTCTGGTAGCGGTACGGGGGCAGGAAATGTACCTTGCGGCCGCCGGCTTTGGCCTTGGAGACGTATTTCTCCAGCTCAGCCAGAGGGAAGGTTTTCGAGACGCCTACAGAAGCTGCCTTGTCGCTGATAAGCGGCTGGGGGCCCATCCAGATGATATCGTCGATATCGACATCGTTGCCGAAGATGATCTCCTCGCCCGACTCCAGGTCGATGACTGCGGCCAGGTCCGGGTCCGTAAGACCGAAATAGTAGTTGAAAGTACTGTCCTGACGGTAGCGGTAGGCATTGCCGGCGTAGTTGACAGCCGCCTCGCCCGTGCCCAGGAACAGGAGTATACCGGAGCCGACCTTGCTCTTCAAGGCGTTTCTCCGGCTGACGTAGACTTCTTTAGCGAACATATCTATTAATGGCTTAAAATTGACTTTCAAAATTAATAAAAATTTCTGACTTTTGGCCCGGGATGATGCGCTGCACTAACTTATCGGCTTACTACGGCATACCAGCCAGTACCAGACTGCAGTACCACTTAGGACCGGCTTCCTGAGCGAGGGCAACGGTAAGCAGTGTAGCACCGCAAATTTGCAACACGCTATTTCTCAACACACTAATATTTCAACGAGATTCTTTCGCCGGTTAGATACAGGCCGGCAGGAACGCACCGTTTTCGCAGAACCCTGATTATCGAGCGATTACAAAAACACGCTGTTCCAGTACTTACCACAAATATCGGTGCTTTATCACACGGGAATTGCTGCGGGGGATTTGCTCCCTTTGGTCGCACATCCCTTGCGGCAATGCGACTTTGGTGTCCCCCTCACCGGGGGGATTTGCTCCCTTTGGTCGCACATCCCCGCCCGCCTGGCGGCGGGCTTTGCAGAAGTAGATGAAAAAGGCTGTCCGAACAAGTTCGACAGCCTTTTTTCATCTACTTCTGCGGTGAGGGGGGGATTCGAACCCCCGGTACGGTAACCCGTACGGCAGTTTAGCAAACTGCTGGTTTAAGCCACTCACCCACCTCACCGTGGTTTTGTGAACGGGAGGGCAAAAGTAGGCATTTTTGTGGAATTTGCAAAAAATATAATGATTATCCGCACACTTCCCCCTGTTTCCATTTGCCTCACCTCATACACCGACATTAAAAATCCCTCATCCTCAGATCGGGGAGAGGGATTATGCCAAGCGTCTTTTGAAGCAGATATTGCAGTATCAATCATTGTATGACTGAATCATCTCGATAATACCGTTCTTATCGTAGTAAAAAGCCGGAAAGCAATTCCACTCGATGTAGGGTTCCTCAGGTCCTCCTTCCGGAACCCAGTATATGTACCCACTTCCGTCCTCATTCTTGCACTCAAGGGTAGTCCCTCCCATATCGAAGACTTTTGAAACGTGGTCTCCGACCCTTATGTAGTCGTTGAATACTATCTGGTCGGAATGTATAGTATATACTTCAATACGGTATTCTCCGTCTTGATTTGAGATAAATCCTATTCCGTCCGTAATTTTTTCAGCAGCAACGCCCCCTACAATATCTTCTACTGCCGCTGGAGAAGGAGATGTAATTACGCGTTCATATACAAAGTAGTCATGTATTGCAGAACTAATGTAATCCGGCTCTCCAAAGGCCTCTATAAACTGCTCCTCAG
>DVGV01000062.1 GCA_018712545.1 Candidatus Coprenecus merdigallinarum
TTCCACCTTCGGAAGGTGAGTAGATTTCCCGCATTTTCGTCTCACCTTCGGAAGGTGTGCATTTGCCTGAATTGCCCTACAGCGTCTGTGGTCCTGCTTTTTCTTGCCTGACCCTCATTCCACCTTCGGAAGGTGAGTAGATTTCCCGCATTTTCGTCTCACCTTCGGAAGGTGTGTATTTGAACGATTGCTGCTTTACTGCTGATTACCGCTACTCTTCAGGCCGAAGGAGGGGTCGACCTTGATGAGTGCGGTGACTGCGAGGGTGACGAGGCAGCAGCCCATGATCCACCAGAAGAAGCCGACGTAGCCCATCCATTCCTGAAGGGCGCCCGCGAACATGCCCGGTATCATCATGCCGAGGGCCATGAATGCGGTGCAGATGGCGTAATGGGAGGTCTTGCTGGGTCCTTCAGCGAAATACATCATGTAGAGCATGAAGGAGGTGAAGCCGACGCCGTAGCCGAACTGCTCGATGAAGACGCAGGCGTTGATCAGGATCAGGTTCAGCATGGAGGCCGGGTCGGGCTGGGCCATGCTCATCCAGCAGAATACGCCGCAGGGCAGGGTGAGGGCCAGGGCCATGGGCCAGAGGCAGCGTTTGAGTCCGTACCGCGACACGAGCACGCCGCCGAGGATGCCGCCGAGAGTCAGCCCGATGATGCCTATTGTGCCGTAGACCAGACCGACCTGGGCGGTGCTCAGGCCGAGGCCGCCTTCTGTTGCGGGGTCGAGCAGGAAGGGGTTGATCATCTTCACGAGCTGGGCTTCGGGGAAGCGGTACAGGAGAATGAAGGTGACGGCGATCCATACATGCTTTTTTCGGAAAAATGAGCCGAAGGTGCCGACGAACTCGCGGAGGATGCGGGCGGTGCTGTGGCCGGATGCGGGTTTGCCGGGCATTGCTCCCGAGGGCCTGTCCGCCGTCGGCCGGGGCAGTATCCGCGAATGGTAAAATGCGATGAGCAGGAACAGCACCGAGAGTATCAGGAAGGTCACCGCCCACGCCCTGGGTACATTCCCGAAAGCCGTCTCCATCCACCCGGCCGCCATTACGACCCCGCCCTGCCCGATGATGGTCGCCAGCCGGTAGAACGCGCTGCGGATCCCCACGTACAGCGATTGGTCCGAGGAGTCCAGCGCCAGCATGTAGTATCCGTCCGCTGCTATGTCGTGCGTGGCCGAGGCAAATCCGATCAGCCAGAACACCGCCAGTGACAGCACCACGTAACTGTCCAGCGGCAGGGTAAGTGCGATGCCCGCAAATGCCGCTCCGATAATGAACTGCGTCGTCACCGTCCACCAGCGCTTGGTCCTGATGATGTCCACAAACGGGCTCCAGAACGGCTTGATGACCCACGGCAGATACAGCCAGCCGGTATAGAAGGCGATGTCGGTGTTCGACATTCCGAGATTCTTGTACATGATGACTGACAGCGTGTTCACTGCCACGTACGGCAGCCCTTCCGCCACATACAGGGTCGGAATCCACGCCATCGGCGGTATTCTCTTGCTTTTCATGCCGTAAAGATAAGCAAACTTCCGCCTCATCTTTCCGCAATGGCAGTAAATCCCGCAGTACAGTGCCGTTGCGGAATGTAATTACGGGAAGCCGGTATGCCGCGGAGCATTGCAAAAAAATTTTTTATATTTGCAAAACTAAAAATTCAAGGTTATGAAACGATATCCGATTCAGATATTTGCAGCCCTTGCCCTTGCCGCTTTTGCCGCAACAGCAGCCGTATCATGCGGAAACAGAGGCGGCTCCGGGAAAAATCAGCAGGACAGCAGCAGTGCGGACGTGGCCCAGGCTCAGGCCGCAGCCGTCCCAGACACCATTGCTCCGCTCGTACCCGGAGAGGTGCGCCTGAAAGACGATGTCTTCGGCGGGGAAATAGCGCTTAAAGGCGATACCGTCAAGAGGGATGAGATATTTCAGGTGGGAGTGTCCACAATGATTGTCAAGGATTCGCTCATGCTGGTCTGCTGCAGGGATGACCGTCCGTTCAGGATGTATTCGCTGCCCGGCCTGGAACTCAGAGGGGTGTCCGGAAACAGGGGGCGCGGACCGATGGAGTTTATCTCCCCGGATATCTGGCCTTACGAGGCACCCGGCTATATGGCATTGGTCATGGATGAGTCGAGGGATTATCGTAAAATGTACAAGGTGAGGACGGACGGAACCTTAGAGCAGCTCAACCACCGGATTCCCGGTCAGTACCTGGCCGATTTCTCGTATACCAGAGGGGTTGCGGCTGAGGATGACGGGCATATAGCCTTTGCATACCGTTCGGCGATCTATCTTTACGACGGAAGCGACACCGCCGCGGCTCCTGAGCAGACAGTCAGGAAGCTGGCAGATGTCCGCCTGGGCAAATATTCCGCCGGCAGCACCATGAATATCGGTTCGCTCGGAGTGAACTTCCAGTATGAAAGGGCCGTCTGGGCGTTTAAATACGCGAAGCGGGTGGTCTTCTGCGACTTTGACGGAAATATGAGGTCTGTCGATTTCCGTTCGGCGGAGGAGGGAGAAACCGAGGGTGTCGGGATGGACAGCAATGTCACCCACTACTGGAAGCTCTACGCCGGACACCGCTATGTCTGGCTGCTCTACAGCGGCCGCACACCGGTGGATGTGGTCAGGGAGCAGAATAAGGACATCTACTACATCTACGTGGAGCAGTTCGACTGGAACGGCAATCCGGTCCGCCGTTACCGCCTCGACAACTGGGGCTTCATCTCCGTGGACGAGGACAGCGGCACGCTCTACTTCCTCTCTAACGTGAGTGAATATCCCTTCTTCAAATACAGTTTGAGGTAAAGTTCTGTTTTCTCGCAGTTTTTTTCTCCTTCGGAAGGAGTGGGGGAAAGTGCAGTCGCGCGAAGTAACGGTAAGTACTGGAGCAGGGTCGAATCGTATGCGCTCGAGGATCAATTACTTACAGTTAAGCGTGTGCTTTTGGCAGGTGCGGATATGGCCGAAAAGCACTCGTTGTGTCTCTATGTGTCAGTATTCCAATTCGTTGTAAAATTAGGCCGCTTCTCTGCTTACCGTTGCTCAGTCCATGCTGCTGCCCGCCTTCGGAAGGTGAGACGGAAACGGCCGGAAATTGCCCGCCTTCGGAAGGTGGGAGGAGGACGGCGAGGTAGAGTATGGCAGGACAAGGTATAGCAGGACAGGACAGGGAGGACAGGGCAGTGGAGTGGGTCAATAGAGGCGGGTGAGGCAGGAGCCGCGGAAGTAGTGGGCGAGGATGCGGTCGAATGTGCAGCCGCGGGCACTCATGGCGGCGGCTCCGATCTGGCACAGTCCTACGCCGTGTCCCCATCCGGCACCGTGGAGGATGAATCCGGTCGGAATGGCCGGAGCGTTTATGCCGGGTCGAATGTCCTGGCCGTCAGAAGCAGGCTCGGCGTAGACGGTATCCACGACAAAGGCCGAACTGTACAGGTGCGATTCGGACAGCCAGCGGCGTATCTCGAGTTCCTTGCCGACGGTGACTGTCCGCAGCGTACCCCGGATGAGCAGCTCGATGATGCGTCCGGATGCCCCTCGGCGCAGCGGCCTGAGTTCCAGCACTGAACCGAAGTCAATGCCGGATCGGCGGCGGAGCAGGTCGCTCAGTTCCTCCTGCGTGTATTCGACCCGCCAGCGGTAGAAATCGGCGGTCTCCTGGTCGTAGGAATTCAGGACGGTGGAGAGCAGGGCCGGGTCGGAGGTGTTGCAGAAGGCTTCTGGCGAGGACAATATCCATTCGCGGGCATTCTGTTCGTCGGAGAGGTCCGGGATAGTGCCGACGGTGACTGGCGTGCCGTCATCAGCGGCATTGTCTTCGTCGGTCTGCAGGCAGGCATAGTCCCGCACGGGCTGCAGATAGGCATAGTCCTCGTCGGCCCAGCAGGCAGAGAACCGCTCGGAGACACCCCCGCAGCATTTGGAGAAGCGGGTATCGCAGATAGCTCCGTCCGGCCCGTCGGTCAGCACCAGTCCGCGGGTAGCCTCGATGGCCCGCCGGATATTGGCATTCCCGGCCCGGAGCAGCCCCTGGTATCTCTGGCAATGGTCGTCCGCACAGACATCGAAGAGGGTATGGTCCTCCCGGTCGTACCAGCGGATGATGCGGTCATTCTCAAGGGAACCCGGTGCGGAAATTCCCTGCCCGGAATGTCCGTTCCCCGGGGATTCCTGGCTGTCGGGATTGTCTCCATTCGCGGCGGCGGAGTGGCGCGATCCCTCAGAGCCGTGAGCATTGTCCCCGCCCCCGAGCGTAGGCCGTGCCAGCAGCCACGACCGCGAGATGACGGCATGGGCCTTGAGGAACTCCTCCGGTGCGTCTCCGTTCATTTCCGAGGAGATTACGCTCAGCAGATAATCCTCTGTCAGCACGCTGTTTATGGCTACAAGCCCCTCCTCCGAGGGCAGAATGGTCAGCCCGCCGGAGAACAGCTGGTCCTCCTCCCGCTCCCAATGGAAATTGATCCCTATCCTGACCTTGTGCAGGGTGAAGCCCCGGGAATCCCCCTCTTCGGGAGCACTGCCCGCAGGCCTGAATTCGAGCCGTCCATAGCGTTTCCCGTTCCACTCCACCATCCCGTCAGCGAGGGTAAATGCCTGTTCTCCGCAGATGCCCCCTTTCCGGGAGTCCGGACCTGTGAACGGCTGATTGAACCTGACCCGCAGCTGAGGGGCGGTGAGCAGCCCCACGTCGATGACCGGCTGCCAGGAAGTATCGACGGTTTCCTCGATGATATCCCTGAGCACCTGTGCATTGACCCTGCGGAAATCCGCCTCCACCGGGACGATGAACACCCCTCCGAGGTCGACCGAGGCGGGACTGATACGCACGGCCCTGTCTTCCGGGGCGAAGTAGCAGGAAGGGCGGTGGGCCTTGCGCGGAATGACGAGGGTGTGGAACAATGCCCCGGAGCCGCCGTAAGCGGGCGTCTCCCTCCAGCAGAGGATATTGAGCTGCGGCTCGCCGGTGGCCGGACTGACGGGCAGGGAACGGAGTACCCGGAGGAATGCAGCGGTCGCTGAAGCTTCGTCCGGAGCGGTAATCACCGGCAGCCCGGAAATGTATCCCGAAGTTACGGAAATGCTCGCGCGGCCCGGCCTCATGACGGTCACGGGTCTCAGCCGGTCAAAATGCGTCTCGACGGGCAGGAACCCCCTGCAGCCCATCTGGAAATGGAAGTGGTCGGGGGCGCTGGCTCCGCTCTCCGGGCCGTTGTAGAAGACCACCATGTCGGGGAAGGCATCAGCCAGGCGCAGCATGTCTGGGAAGCGGCCGGCTATGCGCTGGGGCGTATGCTCCACGGCCGGGACGGTGTAGTGCTCGGGGAAAATGGGGAAGGGGTTGACCAGCACCTCGTAGCGGCGGCCGTCGCAGCCTTCGAAGGGCAGGGCCTCCTGCTGTCGCGGACGGTTCCCCCGGCACAGGAAGCAGGGCCGGGCCTTTATCGCGGCGGCATCGGTGCGGGCCAGGGTCGAGACGGCCCGCGCAGGGTTGAACTGTATCCGGACGGGCATCCCGCCGAGGTCTATTTCCCTAGTCTCTATATTCTGCAGGTCGCGGTATCTCCGCGCCGCCTCCGGCCATGCGGCCAGCTGTCTGTCGAACAGGTTGTGCATTGTCTTTTACTGAATTTCCCAGCTGCTGATGTTGTGAGTCTCCCGGTCGAAGCTGATGGCGACCTTGACAACGGGAAGGCCGCAGAGGGCGAAGCGTTCTGGGTACTGCTTCAAGTCGATCTGCTGCATGGCGGCTTCCGCGCCGGCGTCGAGTTTCAGCTCCACTAAGTAGAGTCTGGTGGCTGTGCGCATGACCATGTCCACTCTGCCTTTCGGAGTGCGGACCTCCACGTCAGCGAAGTAGCCGAGGAGGGAGAAGATGATGTAGAGCACCTGCTGCCAGTGGCCCTCGTAACCGGTGTTGTCGGTGTAGGGGACGGTGCCGAGGAAGGTCTGCATGGCCTTCAACGCTCCGTCCATGTCATCTTCGAGGAGGCATTCGGCCATGGTTATGAGGGTTGAGGAGGCCGATATGGTGTCAGGAGTCACGTAGTACGGTATCAGCGAGCGGAACAGGCCTATGCGTACCTCCTGGTTCGGTATGCCCAGAGTATAGGATTCGATGGCGGGAATGCCCTTTTTGATGGTGTAGTATCCGCTCTGGTAGAGCAGTGGGATGATGCTGGACAGCCTCTCTGTGGGAGTGTCGAATTCGTCCTTGCCGGCCTTGCAGGTCTCTCCCAGCTGGATGGGTGTCATACGGAACTTGCGTATCATCTCTATGAGATATGTCGGAGTTCCGCTTCCGAACCAGTAGGAGTCGAGCTTTGCATTGGCGAAGGCCCTGATGAGGCTGAACGGGTTGTAGATGTCGGGGGAGGGCCAGGTGAAGTGGTAGCCGTCGTACTTGGCTTTCAGTCTGGCGAAGGTATCTTCCCGGCTCAGGCCCAGCCTTCCGGCCAGAATGTCCAGGTCCGGGCTCATCTGGGTAAGGATCTCCTCCTCCGTGATGCCGCATACGGCTGCGTACTGCTCCAGCATGCTGATGTTCTCTATGTTGTTGAGCTCGCTGAAGATGCTGAGCTGTGAGAACTTGGTGATGCCTGTCATGAATACGAAGCGGAGATACGGGTCGCAGGCCTTGAGGGGGCTGTAGAAGTTGCGCATGACGTTGCGGAGTACCGGCAGGGCCGTATCTTCGTGGACTACGTCCAGCAAGGGTGCGTCGTATTCGTCGATGAGCACGACCACTTTCTGCCCGGTCTGTGTGCAGGCTCTTTGGATGATACCTGCAAGCCTGTCGTTGAGTCCTGTCTCCGCCTCTACTTTTCCGTAGATATTCTCGTATTTGAGCAGCTGGAGGTTGAGCATGGATTCCAATTGCTCTTTCTCCATGTGCTTGGCCATGCTCATGTCGAAGTGCAGCACCGGATGCACAGTCCAGTCCTTTTCCAGCGCCTCTATGGCCAGTCCCTTGAAGAGCTCCTTGCGTCCTTCGAAGTAACTGTGAAGGGTGGATACCAACAGTGACTTTCCGAACCTCCTCGGGCGGCTGAGGAAGATGTACCTCGCCCCAGAGTGGGTCATGCGGTACACGTACTCTGTCTTGTCGATGTACAGGTAATTCTCATTCCGGATATCCGCGAATGTCTGTATGCCTATCGGGTAGAGTCTCTGCTGTGTGTCCATGGTCTGCGTTTGATCGTGTATTCTGCCTCAAAGTTACGAAAATATATGCTTGCAGAGTAAACAAATTGTTTGTTTGTTTGTTTGAAAACAATGCAATATCTTTGAAAACAAAAATGTAGGCGTTCCATCAGAATTATTAATTTTAAAACCAGAAAAAATGAAGAAAACCGCAGCTCTCATTCCCGGAGGGATTGCGGCTGTCACGGCAGCCGCAATATCCTTGATGATCTGTTCTTGTAGCGAAGCAGAGTATGGTGCTCCGGAATTTCCGGTTGAGCGTGAGTCGGAGTGGGAAATTATCTCTGATGAGCTGTACGTAAACCTGACGTACGATATGTGGGAGTACAAGTCATATCTGCTGGTGCCGATCGCGGATCTGCAGACCGGTCACAATCTGTGGATATATGACAAGAATACCGGAAAGCGCGTATGGTCCGGCATTAATGATGGCCGCGGTCCCGGGGAAACCATAGGAGGTATCCGTAATACTTATTTCAAGGACGGCA
The DNA here is from genome assembly GCA_018712545.1 of Candidatus Coprenecus merdigallinarum. Classification (GTDB taxonomy): domain Bacteria; phylum Bacteroidota; class Bacteroidia; order Bacteroidales; family UBA932; genus Coprenecus; species Coprenecus merdigallinarum. The sequence goes on from DVGV01000062.1 coordinate 7,708, forward strand.
TACTTACGTACTATGATGATATGAAAGGCAGTATACTCCGGTATAATGTGGATTCGCTGCTGAGTGGAGTATTCAGCTTTACGGAAGAGGCCTATGATGCACCGTTGTGGACAAGTATGATGGTGGAGTGCGGAGATAACAGGCTGTTCATGAAAAATGTCGGTTTTGCCAGTAATAATCTTCAAGAGGTAAGCAGGTTTGAACTTCTGGATCCGTCCGGAGATACTTTGGACTTGTATGACTTCTGGCCGGTAAAGGATGTAGAAGAACGTTTTCATATTTATGTAAGCTGCTACCGTTATTCCCTATCTCCGGATAAGAGAAAATTGGCTATAGGAACATCTGTGGGGGCAATTCTGGAAACGTATGCCGTGAAATCAAATTCGATAAGGCAGGAAGCAGTGAGATTTTTTTATGAGCCTGATATTGATGTTTCTCCCGGAGGATATGATTATAATGAACGGACAATCCTCGGTTTCAACGATATTTTTACAACAGCAGACAGGCTTTATACAACGTTTGACGGAGAAGTGAACCCTTACTGGAACGACGGAGACCGCCGGACGTATACAAAAATAGCAGTCTTCGACTGGGAGGGCAATCCCATAGAACTGATACACACAGACTACAGCATAGACAAAATAGCTTATTCGGAGGCAGAGAACACAATATATGCCGCCGTGAATGATCCTGACGGCATAATGTATCTGGCGAAGATGAAATTGTAACAGCAGGCCGGCTTCATCTGCCGGCCTGTTTTATGTTTGCCTTTTAATGCCGGGCGCTCATCTCGAACTCGAGGAGGCCGCCGGCGAGTATCTGGCCGATGGTGAGTTTCAGGACGCCGTCCTCTCCGGGCTGCAGGCGTGTGCCGTTGAGGCTGACGGAGCGGACATAGCGGTTGCGGTCGGAGACTTTCGGGGCTTTTATCTCGAGGGTCCGGCCGTTTTCCAGGTTGATCTTCATGTAAGGGAGGTAGGGGGCTCCGAGGATGTACTCGCCGCTGCCTGGGCAGACGGGGTAGAAGCCCATGGCGGAGAAGATGTACCAGGCGGACATCTGGCCGCAGTCGTCGTTGCCGCAGAGGCCGTCGATGTTGTTGCGGTACATCCGGTTCATGATCTCGCGCTGCCAGTACTGGGTCTTCCAGGGGCTGGAGGTCCAGGCGTAGAGGAAGGGTATGTGGTGGCTGGGCTCGTTGCCGTGGACATAGCCGCCGAGGATGCCCTCGCGGGTGACGTCCTCGGTGCCGGCGAAGAATTCGTCGGGCAGATGCATGTTGAACAGGGTGTCGAGGTTGGCCTCGAACTGCTCTGCTCCGCCCATGGCCTCTATCAGGCCGGGTACGTCATGGGGCACGTAGAAGGAGTAGTTGAGGGAGTTGCCCTCGATGAAGCCCTGGCCGTGGGTGCTGAGCAGGTCGAAGTCAGCCTTGAAGGTGCCGTCCTCGTGGCGGGGACGGGCGTGACGGGTTTCGGGGTCGAAGACGTTGCGCCAGTTGCCGGAGCGCTTCAGGTACTGCTCCGCGATGTCGGTCTGGCCTGCATCGGCGGCGGTCTTGTAGACAGTCCAGTCGTCGTAGGCATATTCGAGGGTCACCGAGGCCGAGCTGCCGGATGCCTCCATGGGCACGTACCCGAGGCGCATCATCTCGCCGGTGCCCTCGTAGTAGGGTATGGAGGAGCTGCGCACCATGGCTTTCAGGGCCCGGGCCGTATCGACAGGGATGCCGGCGGCGATGGCGTCGGCGAGGACGGAGACGCTGTGGTAGCCGATCATGCACCAGTTCTCATTGGCGTTGTGGCTCCATACCGGCAGGGCTCCGTGGACGCTCTGCTCGGAGTGGGCAATCATGGACTCGATGATGTTATGGCTGCGCTGGCGCTGGATGATGTTGTAGAGCGGGTGCAGGGCCCGGAAGGTGTCCCAGGTGGAGAATATGGTGTAGTTCGTAAAGCCCTCGGCGCGGTGGATGTTGCCGTCCACTCCCCGGTAGAGTCCGTCCACGTCGCAGTAGACCGAAGGATTGATCATCGTGTGGTAGAGGGAGGTGTAGAGCATGGACAGCTGGTCCTCATTGCCCTCGGCCTCGATGACCGAGAGGGCATTGTCCCAGGCTACTCCGGCCTCTGCCGCCACGGTCTCAAAATCCTTTCCTGCCGCTTCCGCCTCCAGATTCCTGACCGCTCCGGCGGTGCTCACCCCAGACAGGGCGACCTTCACCTCCAGTTCCCGGCCCTCCGAGGGGTCGAATTCGAACCAGGCCGCTATCTTCCTGCCTCCGATTTCCGGGAAATTGTGCTCCAGGTCGAACTTGCGGTAGAACCCATTGTAGAGCACTTTCCCGAATTCCTTATAGCCGTACTCGCGTATTGGCCTTGAAAACGATATCGCGAAATAGGTGTAGTTGGTCCGCGCCCAGCCGTTGGTGATGCGGTAGCCGGTCAGCAGGGTGTCGTTCTCGACGCGGATTTGGGCCCAGAGCACCTTGCCGTCGTAGTTGTAGATGCCGTGGATGAGGTCGAGGATGACCCGCTGCTCCGAGGCGCCCTCGGGGTAGGTGTAGCGGTGTACGCCTGTCCTCGGGGTGGCCGTCAGCTGCGCCCGTATGCCGTAGTCCTCCAGGAAGGTCTCGTAGTATCCGGGCCGGGCCACTTCCCGCTCATGTGAGTACCGGGAGCGGTATCCCGCGTCAGGGTCGGACGCCGTTCCTGGCCGCAGTTTCAGCTCTCCGGTGACCGGCATCAGCAGCACGTCCCCGAGGTCCGAGTGTCCGGTCCCGCTGAAATGCGTGTGGCTGAAGCCGACTATCGTGCTGTCGCCGTACTGGTAGCCGGCGCAGTAGCGGTACGCCTCGGGCTGATACCTTCCGTCGATGTTGTGCGGCACCGTGTCCGTGTCCGGGCTGAGCTGCACTATCCCGAAAGGATAGCAGGCTCCCGGGAACGTATGCCCCATTCCGTTTGTCCCTATCATGGGATTCACCCACTTCGAGAGGCTGTCAGCCCCTGCCGCAGCCGCTCCGATAACAGTCATCGCTGTCATTGCCAGAGTACAGAAGAGTTGTCTTTTCATACCGCGAATTTATGGAAAAAGTTGATAAATTTGTGCAGTAAATTCAAAATAGACAATGAAGGAAAATATTGACAGACCGGACAGGATAGAGGTGCGCGGGGCGAGGGTGCACAATCTTAAGAATATCGATGTGGACGTGCCGCTGGGGAAGGTCGTGGGGATAGCGGGGGTGTCGGGCTCGGGCAAGAGCTCGCTGGCCCTCGGAGTGCTGTATGCGGAGGGCTCGCGGCGCTATCTCGAGTCGCTGTCGACATATACCCGCCGGAGAATGACTCAGGCGGCGCGGGCGAGCGTGGACGAGGTGCTCTACGTGCCGGCGGCCCTGGCCATGCACCAGAGGCCGGCGGTGCCGGGTATCCGCAGCACCTTCGGCACCGGAACGGAGCTGCTCAACATGCTGCGCCTGATCTATTCACGTCTGGCCTCCCACCGCTGCCCGAACGGGCATTACGTGGCGCCGTCGCTCAATGTGGCGGCCGGTCTGGAACTGGTCTGCCCGGAGTGCGGGGCGCATTTCTACGCACCGTCCGCAGAGGAATTGTCCTTCAACAGCAGCGGCGCCTGCCCTGCTTGCGACGGCACCGGAACTGTCCGCACCGTGGATGAGTCCACCTTAGTGCCGGACGAGACCCTGAGCATCGATCAGGGTGCGGTGCTGCCGTGGAATACCCTGATGTGGTCCCTGATGACCGATGTCTGCCGGGCGATGGGAGTACGCACGGACGTGCCTTTCAACCAGTTGACCCCGAAGGAGCGGGATATTGTCTTTCACGGACCGGCCGAGAAGAAGCACATATTCTACCATTCGAAGAATACCAATCAGGCCGGAGAACTGGATTTTACCTACTACAATGCCGTCTATACCGTGCAGAACGCCCTTGCGAAGGTCAAGGACGAGAAGGGGATGAAGCGGGTGGAGCGGTTCCTGAAGACCGGGCCGTGTCCTGACTGCGGTGGCTCGCGTTTCTCCGAGGCCGCCCGCGCTCCAAGGGTCCGGGGCATTTCCATAGACGAGGCGTGCCGGATGAGTCTGCGGGAACTGGTGGAATGGGTGCGCGGGGTGCCGGCTTCCCTGACGGATGAGATGCGTCCGATGGCCGAAAGGATATGCGAGTCGTTCTTAGATGCTTCGGTGCGGCTGCTGGATCTGGGTGTGGGGTATCTGAGTCTGGACCGCGCTTCGTCCACGCTTTCGACCGGGGAGCGGCAGAGGATGCAGCTTGCCAGAGCGGTGCGCAACCGTACCACCGGGGTGCTCTACGTGCTGGACGAGCCGTCGATCGGGCTGCATCCGGCCAATATCGTCGGGCTGGCAGGGGTGATGAAGGACCTGATAGCCGACGGCAACTCGATAGTACTCGTGGACCATGACGTGCAGATACTCAAGGAGTCGGACTGGATGATCGAGATGGGGCCAGGGGCCGGTTCTTCGGGCGGACAGGTGATCGCGCAGGGGACGCTGGAGGATATCGGGCGGTGTCCGGACTCGAAGATAGGTCCTTTTTTAGCCGGTAGGGCAGGGGTGAGTGCCAGGAAACGTGCTGCTGAATCCGAGATGTTTGCTTACGGACGTATCCATATCTCGACGGCTGCGATACATACGGTGAAGCCGCTGGAGGTGGATGTCCCCAAGGGGCGGTTGACCGTGGTGACCGGAGTGTCGGGCTCGGGCAAGACGACTCTTATACTGGAGAGTCTGGTGCCGGGTCTGCAGGCGATGGTTTCGGGCGGGAAGCTGCCGGACCACGTGCTGTCCGTACAGGCCGACGGTATCCGGCACGCCAAGCTGATAGACGCTACGCCCATAGGCATCAATATCCGTTCCACCGTAGCTACATACGCCAACGTTCACGACGAGCTGCGCAAGGTCTACGCCAGGACTCCCGATGCCAAGGCCGCCGGCTGGAAGGACGGGGATTTCTCCTACAATACCGGCCGTCTGCGCTGTCCTACCTGTGACGGTACGGGTGTAATCAGCCTCGACGTACAGTTCCTGCCCGACGTGGACATACCCTGCCCGGACTGCCGCGGCTCCCGCTATTCCAAGGCGGCTTACCGTATCCGCCGGGAGAATTTCGAGGGAACCTATCACTCTCTTCCTGAATTGATGGCGATGGATGTCAGCGACGCTCTCGTGGCGTGCGGGGATCTCAGGACTGTGCGTCAGCGGCTTCAGGTGCTCCAGGACCTTGGCTTAGGCTATCTGACTCTCGGCGAGCAGACTCCCGGACTGTCGGGCGGCGAGGCCCAGCGTCTCAAGCTGGCCAGCGAGATGGGGCGCGGTCAGGACGACTCGGTCTTCGTGTTCGACGAGCCGACCATTGGACTGCATCCTTCTGATGTCCAGACTCTTCTGCAGGTCTTCCAGAACCTGATAGACCACGGAGCCACGGTCATCGTCATCGAGCACGACATCGATGTCATCCGCTCGGCCGACTACGTCATCGACATGGGGCCCGGCGGCGGCGAGGAAGGCGGCCGCATCGTGGCTGCCGGCACTCCTGACGACATCCGCCGCTGCCCTTCCAGCATCACCGGCCGGTACATCTGATAATTTGTATAATCTGTTTAAAGTGCTGAGGTATGGAATTGAATGATAAGATTGTGATTTACAGGACAGAAGATGGACAGACTGCTATAGATGTTAAATTGGAGCAGGATACAGTGTGGCTCTTCGCAAATCAAATGTCAACTTTATTTGACAGGGATGAAAAGACAATAAGAAAGCATATAAATAATGTGTTTGCGGAGAATGAATAGGAAAGAGAAAACAACACGCATTTTTTGCGTGTTGATGGAGTAAAACAGCCAGTTGCTTTTTATTCCTTGGATGTCATCATCTCTGTAGGATATCGTGTGAAAAGCCAGCGGGGTACTCAGTTCCGCATTTGGGCCAGCAAAGTGCTTAAAGACTATCTGATAAACAAGAACAACTGAGATGTCCGGTCTTGTTTTTCCGGGAAAAAGACTATAACTGTTCTGTTCTAAGGGGAATTTGCCTACATTTGTCAAAGTTATTAACCAATAAAATTTTATGGTATGAAAAAAGCTTTGATTATTGCAGGTCTGTTCGGTCTGGTCTTTTCTACAGGCTGCAAGCAGACGGAGGAAAAGGAAGATTCCTTGTCAATTGAAGGTAATGTAAAGGAGGTCAGGTTTACTCCGGGCAATACAGAACCTCAGACTTTGACGATTACGTCCAGTACAGAATGGCATCTGAGCGTTTCCCAGACATGGGTGAGTGTTACTCCCGAGGCCGGGGAAGCCGGTGAGGCAACTCTTACAGTTGCCCTTGAGGAAGAGGAATGTGCGGAGACCCGTACGGCCAGTGTGACGATTACAGCCGGTACGGCCCAGGCTTCGTTCAATGTCGTTCAGGAGGCGCCCGCTGATCCTGAGTCCATTGAGATTGTCGCAGCCCAGCGCAGGCTGGTAGTCGGCCAGACACTTCCGTTGACAGTCACCGTTGCTCCTCAGGGAGCGGTTCTTGAGGGTCCGGTGGAGTACAGCTCGTCGGATGAGAGTGTCGCATCGGTGGATCAGGAAGGAGTCGTCACTGCTGTGGCTGTAGGAGAGGCTGTCATTAAGGCTGTTGCCGACGGAATGGAGGCAGAGTATCCTGTCGAGGTGACCGAAGAGTTTACGACTGATGGACTTGGAGTGGAGTATACCTTTGAAATGCTCAGGGATCTTCCGGCCGGAATCGTTTCCGGAGAGAACGGAACCTATACCGTCAATGCCAGCATGACTCTGGCAGACGGGGACAGGCTGGTGATGGACGGAACATCCACACTGCTGATTGCAGACGGAGTCCGCATTACAGTGCTTGGAACTTTGAATTTTACTCCTTCGGAACAGGCCGTGATACAGCCCGTCGACGCGACGGCTGAGCCGGACTATCTGTATTTCACGGAGACAGGCGGCGGAACACTCTCCAATGTAAAACTGGTATGTTTCCCTATCCGCAACTTCGGCGGACAGCCGCTGACTATCGAGAACTGTGAGCTTTCCGGAGTGGTTCAGAATTATGCTGCGATCAATTTGGGCAGCGAGGTTCTTACCACAGTGAGGAACTGCACCATCAAGGACAATGTGCGTGAAGGCATCTCTGGAGGCGCCAATATCCCTTCACCTCTCCTGTTCGAGAACAATCACCTGGAGAACAATTCCTACGACAGCAGGAACAGGCCTCAGATCAATGTGACGGTAGGCGGAGCCGGAACCGTGGAGATTATAGGCAATACAGTGGTAGGACCTTTCGAGACAACGATGAACGGAGGAATAGCTGTGGCCAATATGATGGGCATTTCCGGTACGAATAAGGTGCTTATCGAAGGCAATGACGTCAGGGGCTGCCGTTACGGTATCACAACCAATGGTACTATGGATGTGAGGATTATCGACAATGTCCTGGTAGACAATAAGTACGAGAGCAACGCCATGAACGGCGGCAGCGGAGTAAGCATCTACAACTCCAACGGAGGACAGAAAGTCTATATGTCCGGCAACCATATCGAAGGCCATCTCTGGGGCATTACCAATATCGGAAATGTGTCCGGCGGTACCGGCCCTGAGCTCAATCTTGGTAACCTTACCGAGGGCGATGACTACAATCCCGGCGGCAATGTGTTCATAAACAACGGCAATGGAGGTGTTCTCTATGACCTGTACAACAACTCTCCCCTGACCGTCTATGCGCAGGGCAACACATGGAATGTTGAAGTGCAGGACGAGGAAAGTATCGAGAAAGTGATTTTCCATAAGAAGGACAATCCCAGCCTGGGCGAGGTGATTTTCATGCCGCCTGCAGAGTAGAGTCCGGTAATAAAGATATGGAAATAATTGACAGAGACAATGGATACGTGCTGCTGCGGGTAGGACCGGAGCGGAAGATGTATGATGCCGGGCAGGCCGGCGGAAGGCTGCTGGAGGAGGCTGTCCGGACAGGGGCGGCGATGGTGTACTGTGACTATTGGCTGCGGACGGCGGACGGGCGGCGGAAGGACAATCCTGTCAATGATTATCAGCTCGGCAGTGTGCGGGAGGACTTCGACTTCGGGGCACTGGTGGCTGTGAATGAGGCACTGATGGAGGCATGGGAGCAGGAGGTAGCGGAGGGCAATGCAGGAGGCGGCACGGTGCTGAAATACGGCCGGTGGTATTCCCTGAGGCTCTTCCTCTCGCGGCACGGGGCGCTGATGCATCTGCCGCAGACGCTCTACGGGGTGGACGAGGTGGATCCGAGGGCTTCGGGACAGAAGCAGTTCGACTATGTGGATCCGAGGAACCGGGAGGCGCAGATAGAGATGGAGGCCATTTTCACAGACCATTTAAGGAAAATTGGGGCGTGGCTGCCGCAGCGGATGCGGACGGTCGGGGAGGACAGCGGAGTCTATGCCGTCGAGATCTCGGTCATCATCCCGGTGCTCAACCGTGCGGTTACGATCCAGGACGCACTCCGCTCGGCGCTCTCGCAGCAGACGGATTTCCCGTTCAATGTCATAGTGATAGACAATCATTCCACTGACGGAACATCGGAAAGGATAGATGAACTGGCATCGTCCGACAGCCGGGTGATTCACGTTATCCCGGAGGAGACCGGTCTGGGTATCGGCGGCTGCTGGAACGCCGGTATCAGCCATCCGGCTTGCGGACGCTATGCCGTGCAGCTCGACAGCGACGACATGTACAGCGGGCCGGATACCCTGCAGAGGATGGTGGACGTGTTCCGCCGCGAGCGGTGCGCCGTGGTCATCGGCAGCTACATGATGACCGACTTCGACCTGCGGCCCATACCGCCCGGAGTCATCGACCACCGTGAGTGGACCGATTCCAACGGCCACAACAACGCTCTGCGCATCAACGGCCTCGGTGCTCCCCGCGCCTTCCACGCCGCTACCCTGCGCTCCGTCGGCGGCTTCGAGAACGTCTCCTACGGCGAGGACTACGGCGTGGCGCTCCGCCTGACCCGCGAGTACCGCCTCTGCCGCATCTACGATCCGGTGTACAGCTGCCGCCGCTGGGGCGGAAACTCAGATGCCGCCCTGGATATCTTCAGGATCAACGCCCACAACGCCTACAAGGACTCCCTCCGCACCCGCGAGCTCCTCGCCCGCCAGCAGATGAACGGCAATATGATTACCAGCCTTTGAGGGCGAAGCGGCAGGTGACCGAGTAGGTGTACTTGATGGTGCGGAAGGCATCGGAGGCAGGGGCTGCTGCGGCGGCTTCCGCTGAACCCAATGCGGCACCGTCCATCCGGAGCTTGCTGTTCTGAACGACTGTGTAATGGTCTGTTCCGCCGCCATGCTCCTCTATACTGAGAACCTTTCCGATTTCCTCACCGAGTGCCTCCGCCATGTATTCGGCCTTGTTCCTTGCAGCCAGCAGCGCGTCTTTCTTACCCTGCTCGTGGTATTTGAGGATGTCCTTGTTGCTCATTTCCCCGATACGCATGGAGCTTACTCCCTTGGTGTCTATGACAGAGATGATTCTGTCTATCATTGTGAAATCGTGCAGGGTGATGTCCAGATTCTTTCCGATGAGGAAATCCAGGCCCCGCTCCCTCCAGTAGTCACCCACGTCCTGGGTGCGGATGTCGTTGTCGGTGATGCCGATGGAGTGAAGGGCTTCGCGCATCTGCGATTCGATGTCCTCGATACGTACTTTTGTCCTGTAATCTTCGGGCTTGGATTTCCCGTCAAACTCCTCTTCGAAATATTCCTTGATGCCGATTACAAAATGAATCTCGTCCGGAATAATCTCTACCTCGGAGGTGCCGGTAACCTCGATATAGCGGAATTTCTCATCATAGGGGACACCGTCCTGGGCTCTCATCATGCCGCAGGAGAGAATGGAAGCGGCAGCAGCCGCGATAATAAAGGAAACAGCTTTCATACTTCAGATGTTTTATGATTCTGAAATATGAAAGCTGTCAATTACCGTGCCATCCCTCTATCCCTCGACCTTGAAACGGACTCTCCAGCGTCCGTCGGCGAAGTCATGCGAGAGTATCCGGAAGCGCCCGATCTCAGAGGTATTGGAGACGTGGGCCCCGATGCAGGCGCAGGCGTCGTAGTCCCCGACCCTGACTATGCGGAGGGTCTGCGAGACATTCTCCGGCAGCTTGCTCAGGTCGACTATCGCGCCTGCCTCCGACAGAGGTACGAACTCAATGGTGACCGGCAGGGCAGCCGCTATCACCTCATTGACCTTGTCCTCAATGGCCTGGACCTGCTCCTGAGTGGGGCACTCCGCCAGCAGATAGTCGCATTTGCTCTTCTTCCGCTCGATATGGGCGTTGCGCGAGCGGGGACAGCCGAACATCCGCACCATCGTCTGGTTGAGGATATGTTCGGCCGTGTGCATCGGAGGATATTCTTCCTTGTTGTGCGCGTTGAGCTGGATATCTTCCATTGCCTTAGGACTATAGTACTGTCACTGCAGTGCCGCTGACCGCAACCATCAGCATGGAGCCGCCTACAGTCTCGTAGTCGATGTCCACTCCGATGATGGCATTGGCCCTCATTCCCATGGCTTTGTCCACCATCTCCTGGATGGCTTCGTTCTTGGCCTTCTCGATGACTTCCTCGTAGGCCCCGGACCGTCCTCCGACGATGTCGCGGATGCCGGCGAAAAGGTCACGGAAGACGTTCGCGCCCATGATGCAGGTGCCGGTGACGATACCGTGATATGCGGTGACCTGCTTGTCCTGCAGGGTGTTTGTGGTAGTGATAATCATAGCTGTGCAGATTTATTTTACTGTGAAATTACGGATTATGTTCAGGATGACTTCCGAGGCCTTCTCCATGCTCTGCACGGGGAGATACTCGTACTTGCCGTGGAAGTTGAGGCCGCCGGCGAAGATGTTGGGGCAGGGCAGACCCATGAACGAGAGGCGGGCGCCGTCCGTACCGCCGCGGATGGGACGGATGTTGGGCTTGATGCCTGCGGCCTTCATGGCCTCGACTGCCTTCTCGATGATGTGGTAGTGGGGCTCGACCTCCTTCTTCATGTTGTAGTACTGGTCCTTGATGTCCACGGTGACGATGTTTCCGCCGTACTTGCAGTTGATAAAGTCGGCGCACTCCCGGATCATCTTTTTCTTGCGCTCGAACAGCTCGAAGTCGTGGTCGCGGATGATGTACTGGATGTCGGCCTCCTCGACCACGCCGGTAAACTTGGTGATGTGGATGAATCCGTCGTAACCCTCGGTGTACTCGGGTCTCTGCCATACGGGGAGCATGTCGTTGAGCTCGGACGCGATGAGTATCGCATTGAGCATCTTGTCCTTGGCGTAGCCAGGGTGGATGTTGCGGCCCTGGATGTGCAGCTTGGCGGCCGCGGCGTTGAAGTTCTCGTACTCGAGTTCGCCGATGGCGCCTCCATCCATGGTGTAGGCGTATTTGGCACCGAACCTGGCCACGTCGAAATGGTCCACTCCGCGGCCGATTTCCTCGTCGGGGGTGAAGCCGATCTTGATGGGACCGTGCTTGAATTCAGGATGTTCCATGATGTACTCGGCGGCGGCCATGATTTCGGCTACTCCGGCCTTGTCGTCGGCTCCGAGCAGGGTGTTGCCGTCGGTGGTGATCAGGGTCTGGCCCACATAGTCCTTCAGCTCGGGGAATTCTTCCGGGTCGAGAACCATGCCTTTAGCCTCGTTGAGAGTGATGGACTTGCCGTCATAATTTTCGATAATCCGTGGCTTGATACCGCTTCCCGGAGCATCGGGAGAGGTGTCCACATGGGAGATGAATCCTATGGCGGGGACGTCCTCTTCTATGTTGGAGGGTATGGATGCCATCAGGTATCCATATTTATCAAGTTCTACTTTTTCAAGCCCCATGGCCTCCAATTCTTTTCGGAGCTGATCCAGAAGGGCAAACTGCTTGTTGGTACTGGGCTGACTCTGCGAGTCCGGGTTCGATGTCGTGTCGAATGCCACGTACCTCAGAAATCTGTCAACTATTTTTTCCATATCTAAAATATTTAACTAAATCAAAATCATACTTGCCGCCATTACCGCCATACCGGCTATGACCCCGATGATGGACAGGTGGTGGTGCCCGAACTTTTCGGCGGAAGGAAGAAGCTCATCCAGGGCGATATAAGTCATGATACCCGCGACTACTGCGAGGACCGTTCCGTTCAGGGACTGGTCGAATATCCTCGATAGCAGCAGATAGCCGACGACTCCCCCCACCGGCTCGGCGAGTCCGGACAGGAAGGCGTTTCCGACGGCCTTGCCCTTTTTCCGTGTGGCATAGTAAATCGGTATTGCAACCATTATGCCTTCCGGAATGTTGTGGATCGCCACGGCCACAGCTATGGAAATTCCGGTCCGGGGGCTTTCCATGGCGCTCACGAAGGTGGCCATGCCCTCCGGAAAATTGTGTATGGCAATGGCAATCACGGAGAAAAGCCCCAGCCGCATGAGCCCCGTACTGTCCGGGACGGCACCGTCCTCCGAGGGGGCGGCGGAATATTCATGGGGATTGTCCTTCGAGGGTATCAGGTTGTCAATGAGGGCAATCAGCGCTATCCCCGCGAAGAAGGCCAGGACAGTATACAGCAGCCCCGTCCTCTCTCCGAAGGCGGAGCCGAGGCTGGCTCTGGCCTCGGCGAAAAGTTCCGTCATGGAGATGAAGAGCATCACTCCTGCCGAGAAACCGAGGGCAAATGAGAGGGTCTTCGTGCTGAATTTTCTGGTCAGCAGCACGATTACCCCTCCGAGTCCGGTGGACAGTCCCGCGATGAGGGTCAGGAGTAGTGCAATGGGGAAGTTACTGTCGCTCAGCATCGTTATTTCTCTTCAGCGGCGTCAGTTTTCCTGCAGGCCCATATCATGTAGGCGATCAGCAGGATATATACTCCGAGGGCAACCCATACCGCGGGGGTGGAGGACTGCCACTGGGTGTTGACCAGGTTCACGTCTGCGAAGCGCATGATCGCGGATACGACTCCCATCAGGGCGCCGCCGGCGATAAATCCGGAAGCCACGAGGGTACCTTTCTCCTTGCGGGCCTCGTTGACGGCCTTGTCCTTGCTGCGGGAGCCCACATACCATGCGACGGCTCCTCCGATCATCAGGGGAAGGTTGAGCTCAATGGGGATGAACATTCCGAGTGCGAATGGCAGAGCGGGTACCTTGAACAGGGTGAGAAGGATGGCGATGGCTGCTCCTATTCCGTACATGATCCAGGGAGCGCTGCCTCCGAGCATGAGGGGCTCGATGACGGCTGCCATGGCATTGGCCTGAGGAGCTACGAGGGCTCCTTCGCCCGTAAATCCGAATGTGTCGTTGAGGACCATCATCACACCTGCTACGGTGGCGGCGGCCACTATTGTTCCTAAGAACTTCCATCCCTCCTGCTTGCGGGGGGTGGTGCCTATCCAGTAACCTATCTTCAGGTCGGTGATGAAACCTCCGGCCATGGAGAGTGCGGTGCAGACTACACCTCCGATTATCAGGGCGGCAGCCATGCCGGAAGTGCCCTTGAGCCCTGCTGCCACCAGGATGATGGAGGCCAGGATGAGGGTCATCAGGGTCATTCCGCTGACGGGATTCGAGCCTACTATGGCAATCGCATTTGCCGCCACCGTGGTAAAGAGGAATGCTATGACAGCTACGACAATCAGGGCTATCACGGCGTGCCACAGGTTGTCCAGCACTCCGAAGTAGAAGAATACGAACATCAGTGCGAGGGTGACGAGCAGACCGATGATTATGATCTTCATCGAAAGGTCTCTCTGGGTGCGTGCCTCCTTGGCCTCTGCGCCGGTTTTCTTGCCGCGGAACTCCTTGCCGGCCAGGCCGAGAGCGGACTTGATGATGCCGGCCGACTTGATGATGCCGATGATGCCGGCTGTGGCGATGCCGCCGATGCCGATGTGGCGGGCGTAGTTGGTAAAGATCTCCTCAGGCGACATCGAGCCTACGGTCGCCGTCAGGCCTGAGCCCATCAGGTCCACTACGCTGTCCCCGAAGATCAGGTTCATCAGCGGAATAATGATGAACCATACGAGGAACGATCCGCAGCAGATGATGAAGGAGTACTTGAGTCCTATGATGTAGCCGAGACCGAGGACCGCCGCTCCGACATTGACCTTGAAAAGCAGCTTTGCGTTGGTGGCCACCTGCTCACCCCATGGCAGTACCCTGGAGGTGAAGACCTCGGACCACCATCCGAAGGTGGATACGATGAAGTCGTAGAGACCTCCGATCAGGCCGCTTATAAGCAGTGTCTTGGCTCCCTTGCCTCCGGACTCGCCGCTGACCAGTACCTGAGTGGTGGCGGTAGCCTCGGGGAAGGGGTATTTTCCGTGCTGCTCCTTGACGAAGTATTTGCGGAACGGGATGAGCAGCAGGATGCCCAGGACTCCTCCGATGAGGGAACTGAGGAATATCTTGGAGAAATCGACTGTCAGTTCAGGGTATTTGTCCTGCAGGATGTACAGGGCCGGGAGGGTGAAGATGGCTCCTGCCACGATGACTCCCGAGCAGGCTCCGATAGACTGGATGATGACGTTCTCCCCCAAGGCATTCTTGCGCTTGAATGCGCTGGAGAGTCCTACCGCTATTATAGATATAGGTATGGCGGCCTCGAAGACCTGCCCTACTTTCAATCCCAGGAATGCTGCGGCAGCAGAGAAGATGATGGTCATCACGAGGCCGATGGTCACGGACCAGGGTGTAACCTCGGGATAGACTTTCTCCGGGCTGAGGAGAGGCTTGTACTCCTCGCCGGGTTTCAACTCCCGGAATGCGTTTTCGGGGAGTGTTACTTTTTTATTTTCTTCGCTCATAAGAATTATGTATTAGGAAGGTTTGGGTTTAAAACAACAAATTTAATAGGAGATTTCGATATTGTCAGTTCTTTCCAGCAGAAATCTGTTGCGGTTTTTATGGAATGGCCTGTAGCCGTTGTTGACGGAAATAGTGTTGTCCTTGAAAACCAGGCCGTCAACAGACTTGGCATATAGAATCGGCAAGTCGAATGTCTCGAAGGTATTGTCGGTTATAGTGATTGCTCCCGGATGTCCGCCGTGGAAATACTCCGTCTGTTTGTGGAGGTCGGGTATTTCCGGGTAGATGGAGATTACTGCCGTTGTGAACTGGTACATGCTGGTGAGGGCGTTTATGAAGCGGTTGCCTTTTATAAGAATATCCCGGCAGGCTCCGGACTCATACCAGCCGTTGCAGTCTCCGCACAGCAGGATGGCAGATCCGGAAGTATGGTCAAATACATTGTTTTCCACCACGGTCCGGCGCGGGGAACTGAAAAGGGCTCCTCTCGCTCTGTTGTTCCGGACAGTATTGCCGGAGAAAATGACCTCCGGGGTGCGGCTCAGGTTCTCTATGCCGATGTTCATGCGTTCGGGGTCGATCTCTACGGGTTCCCTGAAGGTTATGGTCAGTTCTTTTGAGCCGTGACCGGTACTGTCCGGTGTAATTGATTCTATATGCAGAAGGCTGCCGGTATATTCCATCACATCTGCGTTCAGCATCCGTACCGAATCTCCCGGGCAGCCCCATCTGAATCCCCATGCCTGGTCATGCATAAACCTGGCGGTAATGCTGCGGCTCCCTTTCACCCCGGTGACTTTCAGGTATACGCCGTGGATGTTGATGGCATCGTCCATCATGCCTTCGTAGAGCCCTCCGGTGGATTGTATGATGCCGCTGCATTGTGAGAAGTGGGTCGCATCTGCCTGTGTCGTGAAGTACCTGGGGTCATTCTCATTTTTCAGGCATACGCTGAATCCGCTCAGTGTGACGCCGTTGCAGAACTGGGCTATGAGTCCCATGCCGAATGCGTAGTGTACTTTTATATTGGTGAGGCGGGTGTCGGTGTCTCCGTACAGAAAGATGCCGGGGGCCGGTCTGCTCCATGTCCGCATGGCGACCACTGTACCCGGTGTCAGGCGGCTGTCCTGCCACTGGGGAGCCAGGAGGCCGTGTTCTGTTTCCCTCACCCCTGCCGTGCTGTAGAACAAATCGCCGGTGTTCCATAGAATGTGTCTGGTGTCAGGCTCGAAAGCGATGCCGGTGGACGGTCTCAGAGCCCACCCCTCTCCGTATACTTCAAATACCGAGTCCCGGCTGATTCTGTATTTTACCCAACTTTCGGGCCGGAACACTATCCCGCCCGCGCCTCTGTTCTCTATGATGCGGACCTGGGCCGTCTGGGGGTTCTCAAAATCTATCGACAGGTTCTTCACGGAACATCCTTTTGAGTCGATGACAGCCAAAGGGATGATGACGCCGTGAAATACCAGTTCGGCACCGCAGCCGTCGACAGTGAGATTCTCCCATCCTTCTATAGCTATGCCTATAGCCTGCATTTCCGACTGGTCGTGATTGGAAATAAAATAGGTGCGCTGTAGGGCATCCGTGGAGTGGAAGTCGTAGCGTCCCGGCAGGAAACGGAGGGTCACGGAGTCGCCATGGCCGGTTTCCTTGCGGATGCTTTCCATGGCGGATGAGATTTTTTCCGAGAGGTTCGTCGCGCCTGGTCTGATTCCATAGGCGCTCATTTCGAAGATACGTCCTTCCAGCGCGGGGCGTATTATGGAGAGAAGCAGAAGTGATATGATTATTCTTTTCATGTGTATTTTTAAATTCTCACAAAATTAGTGAAAAAATATTTAAATAAAAAGTATGCTTATTATCAGGTAGTTGATAATAAAGTGTAAAAAATTTCAAAATTTTTTGCAGCGACTAGGCCTTCTACCACGATTTTGTCAGGAAGAGGACTAGGTAAGA